>DAOVIH010000006.1 GCA_030673805.1 Candidatus Bathyarchaeota archaeon
CCACAAGCTTCGGTTCGTAGATTTCCCCTTCTTTGTGCAGATTTGCTTTCTTGGCGATCTCCTCGATTGTTGTATCAAAAGTCTCGTTTGTTTCCTTGACTTTGGCTGTATAATCTATTAGAACAAAATCGCTCTTTTTCAAAACCATTATGAATCATCCTTCGGCTGACGTTTCAAAACTAATTTCCACTCATTAATAAAAACTTTCCTCAAAGAATCTATGAACATGAATCTGCTAACGTTTTCTAACAATTCAAACTTGGCGAGCAAATGCTCCTTTGGAGAGGTTGGTTTTGAAATCGTTTAACCATCTGCTCGTAGAGGGACATCAAGACAAAACTAACCCAAATTAGCGGAAAATAATCTATGGCTTTTTTTTGTTTCATTTAATGAAGAAGAATAAACCAAGAAGAATCTTAAAAGTTCTTATATTGGGTTCTTAGTTTAATAAAAAAGGAGCGCAGCTATGTTTGGCAAAATTTTGGGTTGAAACGCTGGAGGCAGTTCAATAATCAACAGTTGCACTTTAGTCTTTTCACGCAATAAAACGGCAAAACACAATTCAAAATGAAAAACGAAGTTTAATTACAAAGTCTGGGTGGGAATTGACTAAACCAGAGGGGATGGACCATGAGTAGCGTATTTGAGTTCATGCTTTTGGCCACCCTTGCAGGTTTGGCCACTGGTGTTGGAGGCTTAATCGTTCTTGTGAAGAAGCCGAGTAGAGAACTGTTGGGTTCTCTACTCGGCTTAGCTGCCGGAATCATGATTTCTTTGTCCTTCCTAGAGTTGTTTTCTGAAGCATTAAGACTATCAGGCCTATTTTTGGCCGCTACAGCCTTTGTAACTGGTTTTTTCATAATGTTCCTTTTGGATTACCTTTTGCCTCATAAGCACTTTTTCGTCGAAGAAAAGGGTGTCATAGATGGGGGCATGTTTAAGTCAGGACGCTTGATCGCAATAGGCATCTCGCTTCACAATTTTCCTGAGGGTATTGCCATAGCATCAAGTTATTCTTACATGCCCGAGTTTGGATTAATGGTGGCTCTAGCTATGGCCATCCACAATATTCCTGAAGGGATGGCTATATCCTTACCTCTGCGCGCAGGTGGAGCCTCCAAGATGGAAGCTTTCAGATTGGCTTTGTTCTCAGGTTTAATGGAGCCTCTAGGGGCTTTAGTAGCAGCTGTCTTCCTCGTGTTCTTCCAAGGGCTAGTCCCTCTGGGATTAGCTTTTGCAGGAGGTGTGATGGTGTTTGTTACGTTGGACGAGCTAATTCCCATAGCTCATAAAGGTGGGCACGAACACTTTACCTCTTTGGGAGTGATACTGGGTTGTATAGTCACCTTTTTGTTATTGGGACTTCTTTGATAAGTTCAGTATTGTCCATGATCAAAGCTAGACTGCCTAACTACCCAGCAATAAAGAATGGAGAATTGCAGTGTTCACTTATCCACTTAATTGTAGTAGGGGATGGGTCCCCACTCTAGTTCATATTCTCGTCTGAAACACACGAGAGATTCGTGGTAGCCCGGGAGAGATTCGAACTCTCGTCGAGGGCTCCAGAGGCCCCTATGCTTGACCGCTACACCACCGGGCTAAAAACTCTTGCAAGTTGTATAGAGAATTTGCTTCATAATAATTTTAAGGTAGCATTAAAAGAATTGAGATATATACCTGGGAAAGCTTTTGCTTTTTGATTGAGAATAACAACATACTGCTCTCTAAAGCAGTGCGTAATTTGTTGATTTTATCTTTCCGCTCTGGCCTACGATGACTTCAAACTTCTCGATCCATTTGTGCCCTTCCAAGTTTATCGGGCATGTTCCTGTGACTATCCAATTTTCGCTCTTTTCTTCAACCTCAGCTACTTCAATTTCCTCTGTGTTTTTTTCCTCCTTGAGAAATTCAATTGCTATTTTAGCGGCATTGTTTCGTGATATATCTGTCATCGAACTTTTTCCCCTATATGACTCTCTCCTTTACTTTTAGGAAGACTTAACTTAAGGATTATGAACAGGTAATCATGATTTGGATTTAGCTATAGTCTCCTTAGTTCGTCCCTATGCGATGTGCTTTCACGATTTAATCTTAACTCTCATTTCATCGGAAAAAACAGCCTGCTAATCCTCAAAGAATAATCCTATGCTTTAGAGTATTTTTCTCTAATTCTTTCGTCTGCCACTTTGGCTATCAATCCATTGGAGATTAAAACATATCTGACTCCCATGAGTTCAGCTAATTCACTGGGTTTCTGGTCCTGGGTGATGAGAAGTAGACTGTTCCTCCTTGCGTATTCAACAATATTTTTGTCTTTTTCCCCTTTCAAACCAGCCTCTTGGGCAGTGATCACTTCATATCCTAGTGTCTCAAAGTACTCCTTCAATCCGGCATACATTTCGTCGAGCAACAGCTTCATTTTTGACTTCTCCACTTCAGCTTAAACTTGACAATTTACATATTTAGGGCTTTGTTAGTCAACCCCGAAGGCAAAATTTGTGGGGCTCAAGCCAAACAAACAAAACTAGTTCTTTGTTGAATTCTTCTACAAAGGACAGCCTTTTTATTTGAAACAATATAGATGGAACGTATAACCTAGCCTAGACAAAAGTCTGGTAAGGTTCAAGAACCAGCGGGTCGATTGTTGAAACACAAGTATAATATAGTTCATGTGAAATTTGATCTTGAAATGAGGTGCCGTAAGAATCAAAGAAAAAATTAGTTCCATTGGATACGTGAATAAAATCAGGGACAACATTTCAAGGATTCGAAGAAAGAGCTTTCTTCCACTGTATGAGGATCTCAAATCGGCTGATTGCGTGGTTTGTGGAGGCTCTGGGCGTTCGTTGTTTTCTCTGAACGCGGCAATGAGTCAAATAGCCCTTAGCCAAATAGGTTGGAGAAACAAAGTGGTGCTCACTCCAGATGATCCAGGGTTTCCGGGGAAAAACATGTATGATGCGGCGGCTGATCTAGAGCGTCGATATAAAAAGGTACTCTTATTGCTTAACTCTGGCAGTGGCTTTTCGGATGACCCTCTTCTGATGGCTAAGGACCTAGCTCGTTATATTGAGGAAAACAAAGCAACCAAGTTTTCAATGGGCTTAGTCACCTCCAATTTGAAGTCTCCCCTCGCAAAGATAACGGAGCGAAACGGTCACGTAGTCCAACTTAGGGGACGCGGAAAGTCCAAGCCTTCCTTTGAATACAGCGAAACGGGCATGATGGGCGACGTTTTTGAACTAGGTAGTCTTCTCTTAATGTGTCTCACCATCGAAGCTATCTTTAGGAATTTGGAGGCCAGCGATGTTTTTAGTCTTTGTGAAGAGGAATTTAAGACGCTGGGTGCAATAATAGATGCAAATGTGGAATCAGAAACCTACACCAAACTCGTTAATATCTTAGAGAGACGAACCAATGTGTTCCTGGGGGGAAAGGGTACTGCGAACGAGATTGCCAAAATGACCGGTGTTAGGCTTTTCCACATCAAGAGTTTCCTTGGGGACAATGTCTATGTTACGCGTGGGGTTAACACTCCTCATCCTAGAGCAGGTGACCTTGAAATCCTAATCTCCTTTTCAGGTGAAACAACACCAGTACTGATCTGGTGTGACGTCGTAAAGAAGCTTAGTGGAAACGTCCTAGCAATAACGGGCACAAAAAACTCGACCTTAGCCAAAAAATCCGATCTCCGAATAGTTTTGGAGGAAAAAATCAAGTCTGGTGCACCTAGGCGATTCTATACAAGAGCTGCTTACGTCCTAAGTCCTTTACCTGTTAAGCTGGCTGAGAGATTGGCCATGAGAGGCCTTAAGCTTCCAGAGTACATAATAAGCTGGTATCATTCAGTCACACAATAATGCCAACTGAGAAAATCAGGGCCCGAAGATTTGTTAGGGGCGTCAATTGGCGGTATGTCTGTAATAAAACCTTGAGAGCCATTTTCTCTATAATCGCTTCATTATTTGGAGATTTGTGCAAAGGAAGCTATTGCTTCATACTATGTGAAAACGAAACTAGGAACAACAGTAGAAAATGGAACAATTGATAAGAACAATAATGCTTGGTTTCATTCAAGGTCTAACACAATGACTACCGATCTCAAGCACTGGACACTTGAGGCTCACTGAACACTTCTTAGATCTACAAATGCCTTTGCTCTTTGACGTTATGTTGCACTTTGGAACGCTTATCGCAACCCTTTTTTTCTTTCGGAAGGATCTAGCAAATCTAATGCTTGCGCTCTTTAAACTAGATTTTAAAAGTGAAAACGGGTAGTGATATTATTGCTCCTGATAGGCACGGTTCTCATAGCACTTATTGGACTCTTCTTCGCTGACTTCATTGATCGTTTCAATGGGCGTGGGCTATCTAGCTTTGAAATTAGTTTGGAAGACTTTATCTAAAAGAAGGTTCTATCTGTTTAGTTTGTACTGCTGGTTGGTCGGGATGGTGTTATTAGGGTTGAATCTAGCTGGATTCTAGCCAAAAAGGTCTTCCCGTGAGGAAAGATGATAAGAATTCAAGGAAATCTTCGTTACAAGTCTGGCTTTCTACAACCTTATCATTTAGGTGAATAGTTAACTTATTCCGCATGGCTTGCGAGATCTGTTCAGGGATACCGTTCTTCCTTCCGCCTTCCTTTAGCTTTTCAGAAAGAAGTTGGGAAATCCCACTTATATTCCGGTGGATTTCCACAACCCATCTTCCTTCTTCAATGTAAGGACCAGAAACTACCAAGTTGTTGTTTAGATATTTTGTAAGGAACTTTTCACATTCCTTCCTTTTCTCTAGGGGTGGCCCTAGATGTTTTTTTACAGATGGCCTCGCGCAATTCTCAAGCTCAAAGATTATAGTGTTTTCGCCTTCACCGTTGCTCCAGACATCGTCCCTAAAGACTTTGAATCCGTCTCTTGAAATCATTCTTCGCAAGGCCCGTTTGGCCTTGTAAAGTTGTCCCCATAATATGTCGGGGACCGCTTCAACTCTATCAAAAGTTACAGATACTATGCAAGAACCCCTTTCTTTGATATTCTTCTTTAGAATTTCAGTTGACAGGGATTGATTTGGTGGAAAAAAAAATTGCCTGTTCGGGGTTCTGATGAATGCTCTGGCTGCGCCGATGAATTCGTATAGTTTCTGTTCTTGTACAGCAGACGCTACGTTCCTCAGTTTGTCTACAGGGTCGACTACCACCAAAGGTTCTGTGAAGACTTGTTGAAGCTCCTTTGAGCATTTAGCATAATAATCTTCGATGTCTACGACGACCCTCGATTCGTATTCTGAAAAGGCGGTTATTGTCTCGCTGAAGGATTTGAAGTTCAATATTAGCAACTCACATAGATATCCACTAAATCCTCCTGTTCTAATTTCAGCGCCATAGCATTTGATTCCCTTCATGAATTGTTTCAACAACCGAACCTCATCTTGTAGTTTCTTGTTCAGGTATTTCCTTATGTAATCCGTGTGGAACGGTGTTCTATCCGTAGCACTCAGCCATTTTCCGAGTTTAACGTCATAACATGGAACAATGTTGACTCTCGTGTCTTCAATAATCGATTCCAAATACGGATGTTCTGCAAAACGTTCGATTTGCTCTGATCCTTCTGTTACTCCTCGCGCAATTTTAAGACTTATTTCTCCAAGAAACCGACGCGGAATTGTGACTGGTAAACGTAAAAAAACGTCGATGTCGGGTTCTTCGCTTAGCCAAGTTCCTTTTGCAACCGAACCTTCAACTCGAACCACAGCGTCTATACCTTGTTCTTTGCAAGCTACAATTGTTTTCTGTTCCAATTTTTTAGCCAAGCTTTCAATTGTTATCTGGCGATGTTCAGATGGAACGATTTTCTGCAAAATTTCCTTTTTTATTTTGTATATTTCTTCTTGCATTGTGAAACCTTTAGTTTAGTTGTAACAAATACTTCTTAACGTCGAATAAACTGGCCCATTAGGGGTCAAATCGCTCTTTTTGAGCTTTAGGTACTCTATCTCTATGTTGCCGAAGTCGTATTTTGCATTTTTGGAAATAAACTCGGACAGTTGCTTCTTGTTCTTTCCAGTTTTTACACGAGCAATTGTGATGTGAGATTTGAAACCTTTCTTATCAGAATTGAAGCCCAACTGGCACAAGAGAGGTTCCAACTGATCGAAAATCTTCTTGATTCTATCTCTGCCATCAGTTATCCCTGCCCACACAACCCTAGGATAATTAATGCTAGGAAAAGCTCCTATTCCAGTGATCTTTAGGTTGAAAGGAGAAAATTGAACTTTCTTCATTTCTTCACAGATACTGTCCAACATATTATGCCTTATCTTTCCGAGAAACCGAATTGTCACATGAACATTTTGTATTTTTACGGTTTTCAGATCAGCCCCTGTCTCCAACATTAGTTTCTGGATCCCAGTTACTCTTTTTAAAATTGTCTCGTTATCTATATCTAAAGCCAAAAAAGCTCTTATCAACTCTGACATTTTTCGTTCCAATCAGTATTTTTACACACCATTTCATAAATGCTTTTAATCCCGATACAAATTCATTTTATATCAAAATGATGCTTTATGAACAAAGATAAGCTGGTTATTGGTATGGCTGGCATGCCGGGATCTGGGAAATCCCTTGTGGTAGAAACTGCCAGAGAAGCAGGCTACACCGTTGTAACTATGGGTGATGTGATCAGAGACGAAACGGAAAAAAGAGGATTAGCACCAAATTCGGAAAACATTGGTGATGTGATGATTAGTTTGCGGAAAAGAGGTGGCAAGAGTGTAATCGCTGACAAGTGTATCCCAAGGATTGAACAAGAGGAAAATCAAAAAATAATCGTTGACGGATTACGAAGTCTATCTGAGGTAGAATCATTCAAGAAGAAATTTTCTAAATTCAGTCTTTTGGCTATTCACTCTTCGCCTACCACGAGATTTAAAAGAATTAATCTTCGTGGTAGGAGCGATGATCCTAGTGGGTGGGAAAGCTTTTGCCAGAGAGATATGCGTGAGCTTGGAGTTGGACTAGGTGGAGTTATAGCAATGGCCGAATATCTGCTAATAAACGAAGGTAACAAGTTATCTGTTAGCTCAAAAACTCGAGAAATACTGAGAAAAGTTGAGGAGAAATGGATGAAATAAACATTTACCTAGAAACTGAGATTCACCCCACAGAATCTGAAGATAAAGTTAGAGAAGCGGTTGGAAACGTCTTTGGAAATATACCGATGAGAAAGAAACAATCACTCCGAACTGTTCTTCTAGTTGCTGATGGGCGCGGCCAAGGTGTCCTTGAAAAACTACGAAATTTGCTTATAACGGATCGAATTAGAGATGCAGCTAGAAAAGCATTTTTCAATGGAATTAGTGAAAAAACGATCAAATTTTGCCTAAACAAGCAAGCTGCCTTCATGCGTCATATTTCTTTCTCTAATAAAACATCAGAATCTCCTCTTGGGCCGATAAGAGTCACAATTGAGAGCCCAAACCCTATTGATCTTATAGACTGGCTTGCTCCACGAACTAGCTAATCGAGAGTGGAATCATTGAATGGAAACGCGGCTGTTACTCATCGCGGTGCAATACTCCTAGGCAACTACGTTGCTTGTGACGCATTTCATGAAAACAAGCCTTTAAGAGTTGTTACGCATGCTCACGCTGATCATATGGTAGGTTTGAAAACTAGTTTGAAGAGGTGTGAAAAGGTACTGATGACAAAGGCTACAAAGGACCTGATTTATGCGTTAAAGGGGCCACTCGCCCTCATGGGGGGTCTAGTCGAAACTCTAGACTATGGGGAAACAATGCGTTGGGCAGACGATCGGGTAACTTTTTTTAGAGCTGATCATATACTGGGGGCCTCTCAGGTTCTAGTTGAAAATGACTCTGGTGAGAGAATTGTTTACACAGGTGACTTCAAAGTTGGTAACACACCAGTGTTGAAATCCGATCTACTCGTTCTCGAAGCTACATACGGAAAGCCCTCATTTCGTCGTTCTTTTGAGGTGGACGTCAAGGAACTAATTGTCTCTATGGTTCAAGAAGGACTTGAAGAGGGCACAGTTTACATCTTCGGTTATTATGGCAAATTGCAGGAAGTTATGCAACTTTTGCGCAAAGCAGACGTGGAAGTGCCTTTTGTTATGCCTAAAAGAGTTTTTCATGTTTCAGAAGTCTATGAGAATCATGGAATGAGGCTAGGCAAAATTATGTTTTCGATGGAAGCCGAAGCTATAGAGTTAATAACTAACAATCAACCATGCGTAGCCTTTCATCATATGAATTCTCGAAAACATATACACGCAAACAGTCTTCGCATTTGTGTTAGTGGCTGGCAATTCACCTCTCCATGTCGCCAAATAAGTGATAATGAATACATTCTGGCATTAAGTGATCACTCAGATTTTGAGGGCTTGATTGATTATGTAAGATGTTCCAAACCCAAAAGAGTAATTACTGATAATTACCGAGTGGCTCATGGCGAAATTCTAGCAAGTGAAATAACCAAGCGGTTAGGAATCCCGGCTGTCGCTTTGCCTAGCTCAAATCATGGGTAGTTGCCATTTGTTCCTTCAAAGGAAGACCGTTAGGCTACTGCTGATGTTTGGCCCTCTAGGAGAGTCTCACCGAATTTAAGTTCTTATGTTTTTATTATAATAAATTCTAGATTAATATGTCACCCTTGGTTAAGGTTTAAAAAGCAAGAAGTAGACCTTGTTTTATGCCCAAGAAGGCGTTTGGAGAAACTGATAGAATATGACTAAATCATCCTTGATGTCCGGTTTCTATAAACTCAGCCCAAGAGAAAGATTGGCCTCCATAAAGGATTTTGCCAAGCTATCTGATGACGAATGCACCCTGCTTCAAAGCACAGGGGCTTTGCCTCTAGAATTAGCTGATCGAATGATAGAAAACGTTGTAGGTACAATTCCAATACCGCTAGGTATCGGCGTTAATTTTCTGATAAACGACCGGGACTATCTAATTCCAATGGCTATAGAGGAGCCATCGGTTGTGGCAGCAGCAAGCTATGCAGCCAAACTAGTGCGTGCTCGTGGCGGCTTCTACGCAACTAGCACTTCTCCCATAATGATCGGTCAGATTCAAACGGTTGGAATGAAAGATCCCTATGCTGCTAAATTTCGTGTAATTAAAGCCGAAGAGGCTCTCTTGAAGAAAGCAAATGATCAAGACCCTGTGCTTGTTTCTCTAGGTGGTGGAGCAAAAGCATTGAACGTGAAAGTGATCCATACAACTCAAGGGCCAATGCTAATTACCGAATTGGATGTGGATTGTCGTGATGCAATGGGCGCTAACGCTGTAAACACAATGGCTGAAGCAGTTGCCCCTTTGATAGAATCAATCACTGGTGGTCGTGTTTATCTTCGAATACTTTCCAACCTAGCAGTGAAGAGGCTAGCGAGAGCATACTGCGTAGTGCCTCCTGAGGTTATTGGAGGTGAGAAAGTAGTGGATGGGATAGTGAATGCGTGCGCCTTCGCAGTTGCTGATCCATATCGGGCCGCGACTCACAACAAGGGCATCTTAAATGGTGTAATTGCTGTTGTTGTCGCAACAGGAAATGATCACCGGGCTGTAGAAGCTGGAGCCCACGCCTACGCTGTAAAAAATGGCCGATATACCACTCTTTCGAGATGGGAGAAAAATGAAAAAGGGGACTTGGTAGGATCAATCGAATTACCCATGGCTGTGGGCCTAATAGGCGGTGCTGTGAGAACCCATCCAATTGCAAAAATTGCCTTAAAGATTCTCGGTGCAAAAACAGCTAATGAGTTCTCAGAAATCTTAGCGGCAGTCGGTTTGGCTCAAAACCTTGGAGCGTTGCGGGCTCTAGCCAATGAGGGTATTCAGCGTGGACACATGGCTCTTCACGCTAGAAACGTCGCCATAGCAGCTGGTGCAACAAACGAACTTATAGATTTAGTAGCTGAACATATGGTTGACGAGAAGAGGATCAGAATTGACAGGGCGAAAGAGCTAGTGGGACAATTCACTACTTCAGGAAAGCAAAAAAGCTGAAAGTACGAAATCTTGGAAAAGTGAATTAGTATGAGAGTGATACTTGGACCTTCTTCTAAAGAATTGGGACAAAAGATTGCAGCGTTGGTTAAAGTGGAAGAAACCCTCGTTACTTTCAAAACATTTTCAGATGGAGAATCTTACATTCGATTGGAAGACCCAGTAAAAAATGAAGATGTAGTGATAGTTGAGACTACAAGTCCACCTCAAGACAAAAAGTTGATTAATTTGGTACTCATTGCCGATGCGGCAAAGAGAGGTGGAGCAAGAAAAGTAATTGCGGTTGTGCCATACTTGGCTTACTCCCGTCAAGATAGAGTCTTCTTGAACGGTGAAACTGTTAGTATCAATGTAATAGCTCGCATGTTAATGGCTTCCGGGATTGACAAACTTATAACCGTAAACGTTCATAGTCAAGAAGCACTAACCAGTTTTCCATTTCCAGCTGAAAGCCTCTCCGCGATTCCTCTGCTTGCTGAATACTTCATAAAAAACGGCTTCGAAAAACCTTTTGCTCTTGCTCCTGATAAAGGAGCGAAGTACATTGTTGAAGAAGCAAAGAAAGTTTTAGGAGGCGAATGTGGCTATTTAGAAAAGCAAAGGGATCGCTACACTGGACAAGTTAACGTCAACGAAGGTAGCTTCAACGTTAAAGGAGAAGTCGTGATAGTTTTTGACGACATTATTAGCACCGGTGGTACAATTATGGGCGCTGCTAAAAATCTAAAGAATCAGGGCGCAAAGAAAGTCTATGTTGCCTGTGTTCATCCTTTGTTAATCGGAGATGCTAAAAGAAGAATTCTTGAGAGCGGGGTTGAAGAAATTATTGGGACGGATAGTGTTCCGAGTTGTGTGAGTAAAGTCTCTCTTGCACCGCTAATAAGTGGTAAACTGAAGGAACTTGATAGTGGCTAAGCTTTTCTTTCTGCTCTCGGGTGAAAATCGAACCTTGCCAGCCGCTGAGTTGGCGGCTATACTTGAAGCAGAGGGTTATGTTTTTGAAATAAAAGAAAAACTCGACCAGACAATGAGAATCGAAACAGAGCTAAAGTGTATAAGAGATATTCACGATAGGTCCGCCTACACTCGGATTTGTGCCTCCGAAATGTTCATTTGCCAAGCAAAACTCAGTTCAATAATCGCTGCCTTGGATTCTATTGAGTTAGAAGGGTTATTGGGTAAAAAAGAAAGCTTTTGCGTTCGCATAAGGCGTGTGAAAACCTATTCTAAAGATATTAGCACAATGACGCTTGAAGGGATGCTGGGTGAAAAGATACTGAGAAAAACCAATAAAACCCGTGTTAATCTGACCACTCCCAACATAACTTTTTTCGGTATTCTAACCAGTGGAAAACTGGTGTTCGGGGTAAAACTAGCTGAAATCCTGCCTAAGCCTTTCGTGGAGAGAAGACCTATAAAGAAACCTTTTTTCCATCCTTCAGCTATGCCCTCGAAACTAGCTCGATGTATGGTTAATCTAGCACACTCAAAATCTGGGGAGCTAATATTAGATCCATTCTGCGGTACGGGAAGCGTAATAATCGAGGCTGCGCTTATAAACTGTCTTGTTTTAGGTTTAGATGTTCAAAAGCGTATGGCAAAAGGGTGCATGGAAAACCTGAATTATTTTGGACGAAACGTTGAGGGTTTAGTGATCGCTGACGCAAGAAAGTTGCCCATAAACAGAGTTGATCACGTTGTTACAGATCCACCCTACGGCAGATGTTCTACAACTATGAAATCAACTACTAGGCGCTTGATAGAAGGCCTTCTAATTTCGGCACATGGTCTATTAGACAAAGACCAGAGAATTTGTATAGCATCTCCAAAAAAACTGAACATTAAACAAATAGGAGCCGAGTTAGGTTATCAACACGTAGAATCCCATTTTGCTTACATTCACAGAAGCCTGACAAGAGAAATAGCTGTATTCAAGAAGGTGTAAACGATAAGCCTCCGAGTGATTTTCCTGGGGACCGCTGGAAGTGTTCCAACTCCGCGAAGAAGTTTACCAGCCTTGGCTATTCACCGAAAAAATGAACTACTAGTTTTTGATTGTGGTGAAGGCATCCAAAGACAAATGATGAGGGCTAAAATGAGTTTACACAAAGCAACCAAGATTTTCATCTCACACTTGCACGGCGACCATATTTTAGGTTTGCCCGGGCTCCTACAAACTATGGCCTTAATGGATAGGCGAAGACCCCTTGAGATTTACGGGCCAAAGGGATTAAGGCGTTTTTTGGAAGTTTACCAAGAAACAGTTTCTTTTATTCCTACTTTTTCAACTGAAGTCAACGAGATTCTCAAGGAAGGAATCGTAGTTCAAGAGAAAGAGTACGTGATTAAAGCGACTTGGTCGAATCATGTTGTTACTGGCCTAGCATACGCATTTGTTGAAAAAAGTCGTCCTGGAAAGTTCTATCCAGAAAAAGCCTCAGAAAAGAAGGTTCCAGAAGGCTATTTGTGGTCAAAGCTCCAAGAAGGCTCCGAAGTTAGATTGTCGAAAGGCGTAGTGGTGAAGGCCGAAGAGGTCTTAGGGCATCCGAGACCCGGGAGAAAGATCGTTTATACAGGTGATACGAGACCGTTTAGTACTCTTGCTGAATTTGCATCTGGTGCAGATCTTTTGATACATGACTCGACTTTTGCTGATGTATTAGCTGAAAAAGCAGAAGAGGATGGCCACTCTACATCTAGACAAGCAGCGGAAGATGCCAAGAAAGCAATGGTGAAAAAACTCCTTTTAACTCATATTAGTGCCAGATATCCCGAAACAGGAAGTCTCTTAGAACAAGCCCAAGAAATCTTTAAAAACACTCAGGTAGCCGAGGATTTTTTAGCGTTAGAGTTACCACTTCTGGATAGCTAGTGGAACAACTCTCTTGCCTTTTGTAAGCTTTTCTCTACATGTTCTACCGATTCAACTACAACCACCCCTTCATAGGCAATCTCTAGCAAGCTTTCAGCGAATCTTTCCCAGCAAACATTTCCTCGGCCAATTCCCAAATGTTGATCATTTATCCCCATGTTGTCACTTACATGAATGTGTCCGATCTTACCAGAAAAAGTCCGCAAAAACTGATCTGTTTGCCTGTTAAGATTTGAGTGCCCCACATCCAGGGCTATTTCTACGTTTAGATTAGTTTCTCTGTAAAACTTCATGAAGTCCTCTACGCTTTTCATTAGAAACGCGTAGGGTTCTGGAACATTCTCAATTGTTATTCTTACACCATATTCGTTAGCAATTCCCTGCAGAATTCGTATGCATTGACAATTCCTTTTCCAATCCATTCCGGGATAAAACATGCTTATTCCCGTTTTTATCCCTGGATGAAATACCCATACCGAAGCTTCCAAGGCACTAGCGTGAGCAATAGACTTCTCAAGTCTTTCTAGAACAAACCTTCGCATTCTATCAGATGCCGAAGCTATGTTTAAGTCAGCAAATGGTGCATGAACAGCATACTCTATTCCAAACGACTTTCCAGTCTCCTTGAGGACAGCTACTTTTCTTTTGTCCAGCGAATGGAGTCCATCATCGACTACTTCAACGTATTTTGTTTTAATCGTGGAAAGGCGTTGAATCATTACGCTGAAAGGGTCGCCTAAACAAAAAAGCGTAGAAACACCGATCTTTTGTTTCTTCATACGGTGACAAATTATCAGTTAGCAAGTTTATTGGTTTATCGGTAGTTCCGAATCACGTGTTTTTTCATTTTTAAGAAATTAGTACAACCCTTTTTTTACCAAACAATAGTAGACTCCTAAGTAAAATCGCAAGAATCTATGCATTTACTTTGGCTGGCTAAAGTAGCTGTGGACGAAAAGAATAAGGAGCTACTTAGCTGACCTTTGTTTGAGGGTGCCTCTTTTAGGCGATAAGATTACGCTTTCTTGTAAAGGTATATTGTGTGAGACGGGTATCCTAGTTTTTGGTTTTCGCAGAAGTTTTTGACTCCGTGTGGTTTCCATCCTGCAATCTCATAGTCATGGGATACTATCCTGACACCTTTTTTGAGTTCCGATTCGAGTTTGGGTCTTATCTTCTTGTTTGCGCTTGTAGTCAAATAAAGAAAAATAACATCCGCAGACGTTAATTCTACTTCGAACATGTCACTGTTCATAATAGTGACTTTGTATGCGAGCCCCTGGTCATGAACCATGGTCATAGCTTTCTTAGCCAAATCGTCTCGCAATTCAACACCAACAGCTCTCGCTCCAAAATCTCTTGCCGCTAAAATTACAGTTCTTCCGTCTCCAGCTCCCAAGTCGAAAAAGACTTCCATAGGCTTCAGTTCAGCAACTTCAAGCATAAAACGGATCACTGACACCGGACTTGGGACGTATGGTGCAATAAACAAACAATTAACCTCTAGTTACATTCAACCTACTTCTTGACTATTCGATTGTGCGATTTGCTTCCCAAATACTTTCCACTTTCATTAGGCGACATAGCTTTCTTTTTTGGGTCTAGGTCTCTTTTGTTCACCGCACTTAACGCAGCTATTAGCGCAGAGTTCCAAATATTTTTTTTCGTCCTTGGAACTCACAGCTTGAGCAGCCTTTTGGCAAAGAACGCTAGGTTCAAGGCAACCTTCCTCCTTGCAAAGGGTCGATATGTAAAAGCATACTTCCTTAACGTCTTTGGGTTCTAGCACTGCCCGGTTGGAGCGTACGAGAAGGCACAATTCTCTAGCTACAACACACGTCTTTACGTATTTTATTCGTTTAAGAACCTCTTCGCGTAGCTTCTTTCGACTGATTTCCATCTTTAATCTCCTAGTAGACGGCGAACCACTTTACAGCAAATAGGGCCAAGTTCGTTTAAAAACTTGTTGTTAGCTTTCTGGATCTTGAGACCTCTGCATGCGAAAGCACAACGGTCAGAGCGAATCCTTATTTTTGCGGGTTTTGACTTGAGTTCTATTTTGTCTGAAAGCGGATTAGATCAAAAAAAAACCGTTATTAGATTTGTTATTGTTTCTTACCAGAACCTTTTCCTCATTGCTTCGAGTTCAGCTCCCAAGATCAATTCATAAAATCTTGCGAAGTTGGGAGTTCTTTTCAAGGATCTTTATGGCTTCAGAAGGCACAATCCTCCGTCCATTCAAAGCCACCGTAGCCATTTTGCCATAGCTCGCGACTAATCTTGAGGTTTGTTTTGCCCTTCTTTGTAATTTTCTTTCAGCTTCGGTTAGTTTTTTTCTTCAAGAATTTCCGGGATGGTTCTTTTCTGCGGTTCAGTTGGTGTAAAGAATCCTTTTTGTTGGATGAGCCTTCGAACTGGTTTGGCCAGCAATTGAAAAGCATTGTTAGAAAACTTTTTCAAACTCGATTGCGCCTCGGAGACGAAAACTAAGCAGAAAATCACTTCTAAAAATGTTTTGGACTGATTTCCTGACTTCTCGCTTATAAACTGCTAGAGCTTTTTTGGTTAATTTCATAAAAAACTGTTACCCAGTTTCCATGATCTTTTACACAAAATTGTATAATTCTAATGATAGACAAGGAATTTTCTATTTGAAGTTTAAGGAAAACTATTTATCCATCATACCCCGAAACCATGATCACTGAAAGTTACGGAGGAAATGTAATGGCGAATTGTCCCAAATGTGGCGCAGAAGGAACCCTAAGGAAAAGTTGGAAGATGGCTGGTCGACCTGATAAAGCCGGAAAAAGAATGCAACTTGAAATTGGACTTTTTGACTGTGCCAACTGTAAAAAATCATTCCGCGTGGTTCTGAGTAAACAGAAAATCTAGATGTGCAGCATAGCTACTCTACCTAGAGTAACGCTTGACTATGACTAGTGGATTTCAACGTTCATCAATCTTCCCTCATTTTTCCATTTTTGAAACGGCATATTTTAAAAGCTAGTCTGATAAATGGAGTAAGCTGTCTTCGTAATCTGCTGGAAGCCAACATATTGACCAAGAAATTCAATCAGTTGTGGAGAAATCAGTACTTTCAGACAACTTTTGTGATTGTATTAATAGCGTTGGTTGTCTTTGGGTTTTGGTACGGTTCGCAATTAGCTCTTGATACCCAACATCCCGCGTTGGCTGTTGTCAGCGGTAGCATGTGTGTCCCCCAAGGCAGTCGATGTGACGGCTGGACTACCCCTTTTTCAACTACTTTACATGTGGGTGATATGATAATTGTTCAAGGGGTTGATCCAATGGATCTTAGTGATGATTACCCCCATAGTGATGTAATTGTTTTCAGAAAGCCAACTGACGATGAGGAGTTGATCGTTCATAGAATAGTAGTTAGGGAATTAGATCTAGGTGGGTCTGGCTTGACTTTCAGGACAAAAGGTGACGGGAATGGAGTTAATAAGTGGCCAAGTGTGCCTAATGAGTCAGAGTATGATCCATGGCCAGTATCTGAGAATGATATCGTAGGCAAAGTTGTGTTGCGTATCCCTTGGATCGGTCATATTGTTCTTCTTATGCACAATTCTGTAGGTGTACCGCTAATTATCGTTCTAACTGTATTATTGCTCGTTGTCGAGTTTGTTGTCCCCATATTGGGGAGCAAGAGAGCTAAAACCAACGCTAGAGTCGAATCGGAAAATCCGCTGTAGAAGTATTTGTGGAACGGCATCTATTTAAACTGGGTTTTTAAACATTTATAAACAAGAAGTTGGGGTTCATGCCAAAAGTCAAAGCAGTGATAAAAATCGAAAATGTCGTAGCTTCCGCAACTCTAAATCAAAAAGTTGACTTGAATGCTGTGGTTAAAGGCTACCCCGGTGTGGAGTATCGTCCGGAACAGTTTCCTGGACTTGTGTTCAGAATAAAAAGGCCAAAAACAGCTACTCTAATTTTCAGCTCTGGTAAAATGGTCTGTACAGGTGCAAAATCCGAAAAAGAATCGCGTAGGGCTGTCATGAAAGTCGTCAAAGAATTGAAGAAAGGCGGGATAATAATAATCAGCAAACCTGAGCTAAAGATACAAAATATTGTTGCCTCAGCCAGCCTAGGTGGCATGATTGATCTGGAAAAGGCGGTTTCCACACTCGAAAAAACGATGTACGAACCAGAACAGTTTCCAGGTTTGATCTATAGAATGTCAGACCCGAAAGTGGTGATTTTACTTTTCGCAAGTGGAAAACTAGTCTGTACGGGTGCCAAGAAGGAACAGTACGTTTATGATGCTGTAGAGAAACTACATATTCTGCTAGAAGAGACCGAGTTAATATTCTACGACTAGTCACGCTTTACCTGCTTCGAGATTGTTTTCAGCTTTTCACTATCTATTGCCCCTATATCGAATAAAACCTTCGCAACTTCTGTGACTTTGAGAAAGGCGTGAAGTTGTATTCCCCCTTCCTTAAGTCTTTCCTTACCACCTTCTTCCCTATCCAAGAGGACGACAGCGTCTTTTACTACTCCGCCTTCCGCTTCGATTATCTTTGCTGTTTTTGTTAGCGTCGAGCCAGTTGTAACCAGATCATCAACCAACAAAACGCGCTCTCCGGATACTAAGACTCCCTCAACCCTTCTTTTTCTTCCGTGAAGTCTAGGTTCTTTTCGAACGAATAATAATGGTTTTTTCAGACTGTACGCAATTTGAGCTGCAAACGGGATTCCAGCAACCGGCATACCCACCAGCCTATCAAAACACTTTTCTCCAACTTTCTTAAGAATCATACTACCGTAGGAATCACAGATTTTTCGAAAAGCGTCAGGAAAACTCGGCAGGACTCTCAAGTCTACATAGTAGGGGCTCGCACTTCCGTTTGATAGCTTAAAAACTCCGAATTGAAACGCGTCGATTGTGTACAAAATCTTGGCAATTTCACCTTTTTTTGATGTCCTAGTTCTTTCTAGAGCCAAAAATTCACACCTTTTTTGAAACTTGATAGATCTTGTTTAGTTCAGGAATCAGACATGTGGTCTCAGGAATTTCCGTCTTAAGAATCTCTGCAAACCTATTCTGGTATGCCACTGAATTGGTATGATATGGGACTGCTACCTGAGGTCTAACTAGTCTTGCTATTTCAGCCCCTGTCTCGGGAGACACCCCCGGAGCAATTCCAACAGTGCTGAATACAACATCAATTTTTTCTCTTTTTCCAATAGCCGCCATTTCAATGTAGGGTAAGCTGTCAGCTGTGTGAAAGATTTTCAATTTGTCTTCACTAGCGATTAGGTATGTGACTGGAGCAGTTGCTGGTGGGTGATTACATTTTTCAGCCATAACTGTAACTTTTCCTATTTTTGTTTTAGCGCCGGGTTCAATTTCTTGTAGTTTTTCTGGTGGAATTCTATGGCGTAGACCTCTTGTCGATGATTTGTCTGCTATTACTGTGCAATCAGACTTTTTTTGGATCTCGGCTACTAGACGAGGATCCAAGTGATCGTAATGTTCATGGGTTATCAGAATTGCGTCTACATCTTGGAAACTCTTGGATTTCACGTCTACGGGGTCTACTACCAGAGTCTTAGAGGGCGTTTTGATTAGAATTCCTGAATAACGATTAAACCAGACGAAGAGAATTGCGTTTTTTTCAGGTTTTGTTTCTATTGGCATGACTGACGCCTCAAACTAATACTATTAGTGCAGAGGTTTTAAAGAACTTGCGTTGTGAACAAAGTTTAAGAAAACTTTTTTCGGTTGCGATTTTTTCGAAAATGCTTAATAGCCTCGTCTTGAGTGAATTCCATGTGCAAGTGATGTTCAATGGTTGATGCGTGGCTTCCTTATGGAAAGACCGAGGTCTGTGTCAGGGTTCCAGCCAGAAACTTCTTGGGTTTGATCAAGCCCAACGAGCAATCGGTGGTGGTTGATCCTGTTGGTGAAATCGAGCGGGCCCTTAAGGAACCTATTGGGACTCTGACTTTGAGCGAGATTGTTGATGGAAAGAATAGTGTAGCAGTAGTTGTAGACGACTTCACCAGGAGCTTTCAGAGTGAAACTATGCTCCTTCTTTTACTATCTGAGTTGAATGCCTCAGGGATAAAGGACAAAAATATTTCTGTTATTTTTGGTTGTGGAACTCATAGAGCTGTCAGAGATGATGAAGCTAATAAGTTGCTTGGAGAAGCCATTATTGCCCGAGTAAAGACAATTAGTCATAATTGCAGAGCACAAGACTTGGTTTTTGTGGGAAAAACTAAGCGCCATGGTAATAGGGTTTACTTAAACCGTGTTTTTGCAGAAGCGGAAGTTAAGATACTCTTAGGAGATGTTGGTTTTCATTATTATGCTGGCTATGGCGGAGGAAGAAAAAGCGTTTTGCCCGCAGTTTCAGGTGTTGACACCATAAGGGACAATCATGCCTTGCTCTTGAATACTAGCGCCAAAACTGGTGTACTTACCGGAAATCCTGTTCATGAAGACATGACCGACGCAGCAAGACTTGCCAACATTGATTTTATCGTAAATGTAGTTGCGAATGCCCAAGGAGAAGTCGTTAAAGCTTTCGCTGGTGATTTGGAACAGGCTTTTTTTGAGGCCACAAAACTTGTTGACGCGATGTACCGTGTCCAAGTTGATCGAAAAGCGGATGTGGTGGTCGTTAGTCCTGGAGGCTTTCCAGCCGACATCAATCTCTACCAATCATATCCGGCTGTAGATAATGTGCTTTCAATAGCGAAACGGGGGGGCGTAGTGATTCTTGTAGCTGAGTGCTCAGAGGGACATGGTGATCAGACCTTTTATGATTGGATGGTTAAGTTCGGTGAATTGAAGCCGGTTGCTAGAGAGATTAAGCGAAATTTTGTATTGGGCGGACACAAAGCCTATTACTTGCTGAAAGCTTTGCAGAACCACAAAATAATTCTGCTTTCTTCGATGCCCGAATACTACGCTTCGAACATCTTTAAGTTGAAGGCTGCGAGAGCGGTAAACGATGCTTTAAACGAAGCCTTCACTTTGGTTGGGCGAAATGCCAAAGTTTGGGTTTTGCCCTATGGTAACCAAACTTTGCCTGAAGTCAAATAGTTACAGACACTGCAAGATTAGAAATGAATTCAATTGTCTTCATTAAAAGCAATTAAGCCTCAGCAAGGTTAAACATAACCTTTAAGTTACGTCTAGAAGTTTCGTTAGAGAAGGCAAGATAATGCATCAAAGTTTCAATCTGCGGAAGTTCAAGCCAGACGATTTACAGAAGGTCTTGGTGATCAACCGCGCATGTCTACCAGAAAACTACACCGACTTTTTTTTTATTGAACTGCATAGACGTTTTCCTAAGACCTTTTTGGTGGCAGAAGTAAATGGGGAAATTGTTGGCTATGCATTATGTCGTATCGAGATTGGTTTATCTCATTTTGGTCTAGGTGGCTTAGTTAAAAAAGGTCACATGGTTTCTATAGCCGTTTTGCCACAAGGAAGACGCAAAGGGATAGCACAAGCCTTGGTTAATGCTGCGATAGAAGGTATGAGATTCTACAAAGTCAATCAATGTTATCTAGAGGTAAGAGTTACGAATACTGTGGCCACAAGCTTGTACAAAAAGCTGGGTTTTGAGATCACAAAAACAATTCGAGGCTACTACTCAGATGGTGAGTTTGCTTACGAAATGAGCAGAGAACTTAACTCCAAAGGAAATCTTTAGCTCAGCTTTTCTTGTCATAATTTTGGATTTTAACTGTTCCTCTAGTCAACCCTCACAAAAGAAGTAGCGGAAGAGTATGGACTTCTCATTCTGCCCTGAAAGTCATAGAGTCAGCAAGAGAAGATGAACAGGACTGGTGTGTGTTTGTGGAGTCTGTGTCCAAGGTTCGCGTATGTGCTGGATTATTATGAGGGATGGGAAGGGTGTGAGTTTAAGTGCTGATACTATAGCCTCTTAAATTACCCTTTCTGGGGTACTATCCTTGTAGTTTGGCGAGTATTTTTTGTTTTTTCATCTCAACTTCTTTTTCAATATCAATAAACAAATTGTTTTTGTGGGTGTCAATCGCTACAATCAAAGGGCCGAAGTCCTTGACTTCCAAAATCCACACCGCTTCTGGAATACCCAAGTCTAACCATTTAACCCCTTTTACATCTTTTATAGCCTTAGCGCCAAGGGCTGCAGCACCACCAGTGAAGGCGCAGTAAATGGCGCCGTACTTGGCCATTGCTTCAGTGGTTTTTCTGCCCATGCCACCCTTGCCAATAATTACGCGTGTTTTGGAGTTCTTTAAAAACTCTTCCTCAAAGATGTCCATCCTCTTGCTAGTTGTTGGCCCTGCAGCAATAACCTGCCATTTTGCATCATTCTTCTTTACAACGGGGCCGCAATGGAATAAGGCTCTTTCTTCAAGCTTGAAGGGCAATTCCTTTCCTTCCCTGAAGTACGATAGAGCTCGTCTGTGTGCTTGATCTCGGGCCGTTACAATTGTTCCAGTTATGTATACTGTGTCTTTAAGTTTGATTTTTTGGATCTCTTCTCTTGAAATTGGAGTCTTTAGTATGTGTAGGGACATATAGTTTTCACTTCAAAACAAATTATGATTCAAGTATTCAACTTTGCCTTCAGTACCTATCTTGGCAGTTGCTCTCCTGGCGGCCCAACAGTTTAAGGCAACCGCTACCGGAAAAGTTGCTGGGTGTCGGTGGGCATAATCTATGTGTACGCCCAAGATTGTGGTTTTTCCCCCCATTCCCATCGGACCAATTCCTGTCATGTTTGTCACCTCAAATATTTCTTTTTCGAGTTTTGCAATGCTTGGATCCGAGTTAGGCTTATCTAAAGGTCTTAACAGCGCCTTCTTAGCTAATTTCGTAGCTATTTCCGTGCCTCCCCCAATTGCGACACCTAGAATGGTGGGCGGACACGGTTGAGCTCCAGCCTTGACAACGGTATCAATAACGAATTTTTTAATTCCTAGTATCCCTTGGCTGGGAGATAACATGCCAATAGCACCGAAGTTTTCTGAACCTCCACCCTTTATCATCACGGTTAATTCTAGATTATCACCTGGTACGATTTCCCAGTCAAAAGAGGGCGTGAAGCGTCCTGTGTTGTCTCCACTATTTTTTTGTGTGAAAGGATTAACTGCGTTTGGCCGAAGAGGTATGTCTCTTGTAGCTCTTTGCATAGCCCTCAAAATTTCTCTTTCTATTTCATCAAGCTTTTTGACTTGAGCTCCTGCTCTAATGTAAAACTTTGCAATTCCAGTATCTTGACATAATGGCACTTTCTCTTTCTCTGCGAGTGCAATATTGTCTAAAATGATCTTTAGTTGCCTTTTTCCAATTTTGCTAGTCTCCTCATCGTAAGCCCTTTTCAATGCCTTTTTTACATCTTCAGGCAAGTAAACAACTGCTTGATTTATGAGGTTGAAAGCTACATTTTCAACCAAATCAACTTGTTCCAAGGATATTTCCTCTTGACAAACTGTTTCTGTGAATCAACGGCTTCACTTATAGTTTTTATCTTCAATATTAAAAGACTATTCAGACAGTTTAACGCACCTTAATGTATTCAGTTCACTTTAGCTATCGTCTCCAAGGCTTCTAACCTTGGGGCTTTCGCCTATTTTAAATATGCCTTTCTGCAATTGTTTCCCTAACAAATGGCAAGAAGTTAATTCCCTATGCTAGACGAAGATATAGAAAGCGGGGAGTCAGAGTCTTCAGAAAAAGCAAAAGATGCTTCTGTTTCTAGGAAAAAGTATGAACTATTGGAAGACGTCCCTGGAATCGGTTCTGCTACCTCTGAAAAATTGCGCGAGCTGGGGTTTCACACCGTTGAGTCTTTAGCGATGGCTACCGCTCGTGAGTTAGAAGCAGTAGGCATAAGCGAAAAAAAGGCTCTTGAAATAATTGGGGCTGCTCGTTCAAACATTGGAGTCTCTTTTATTAGAGCCGACGAACTCCTCAAGATTCGTCATAAGGTTTCGCGACTAACCACCGGCAGCAAAGCCTTAGATCGTATTCTCAACGGTGGATTAGAGACACAAACAATAACCGAGTTCTACGGTCAGTATGGTAGTGGTAAGAGCCAGCTTTGTCATCAATTGTGCGTGAACGTTCAGTTGCCTAAAGATCGAGGAGGCCTAGACGGTGCAGCGTTGTATGTTGATACCGAAAATACCTTTCGATTGGAGAGGATTGTCCAGATGTCTAAACATCTGGGTTTAGACCATGAAAAAGTGGCTAAGAACATAATATATGCTGAAGCCTATACCTCTGATCATCAGATGTTTCTTCTTGAGAATGCTGATGAAGTGATCAAAACTAACGATGTGAAGTTGATAGTTCTGGATTCTCTAACGGCTCATTTCAGAAGCGAATATGTTGGGCGAGAGATGCTAGTAGCAAGGCAACAAAGACTCAACAAACACATGCACAAGCTTATCGGTTTGGCGAGAGCCTTCAATACTGTCGCCGTTGTTACTAATCAAGTTATGGCTAAGCCCGGTGTATTCTTTGGTGATGCTGTTCATCCCGTTGGGGGCCATGTTGTGGGGCATACGAGTCACACCCGTGTCTACTTGCGACGCGCTTCTCAAGGGCCTGTACGAATTGCAAGACTAGTTTCAAGTCCATATCTGCCTGAAGGGGAAGAAATACTTAAAATAACCGAGAACGGAATAGAAGATACCTCAGTAGATGAGCGAAACAAACCACGTGGTCGTTGAGAATGCCTCTTCCTCAAGCAATAGTGACACGGTACTTTCAGCTCCTTGCTAAACGTCAATTCACGGAGTCAGAGCGGGAGCTTGAACGACTTAAACAGAAAATGCACAAGACAGAATGGAACAGGGGTTACTACAGAGCTTTGTATGGAATGTATCTCTCGCGGAGAAGCAATGCAGACAATTTTGCCTTTTTTTCAGATTTGGATCTAAGTGATCGAACGAAGTTGCACAGTTATAGACGAGAGTTTCTGGAGCATACCCGAAATGGTCTTCACGCGGATTTTGACCGCGGCTACTTCTCAGCTTGGGCAGACTGCATGAGAGTCTTAGCTAGATTGGCTGGTTTGAACCCTAGTAATGATGAAGCTCCAGAAAAAAAGCTTTCAACTTTGAAGACGGACAAAAACCAAGTTACCATCGAGAATTATGTTCTTAAGAAAAAATCCGGGAAAAAAAGACTATAGTTTATTTGACTAAACATCCTTAAAAAAGACTATAGTTTATTTGACTAAACATCCTTTAGGGTGGACCTAACAAAATTGTGTACAAAGCTACCCAGGTCACTATCCATGTGAAGAAATAAACTCCTATTCCCATTGTAATGAATTTTTGTTGCTTTTCCACTTTTCCCTTAAAAACGGCTTTAAAAGCGTAATAACTTAATAGATAAACAATTAGTGCAACCGTTATTCCATTCAAAAGTGAGTTAAGGTCGGTCATAGACTCTCTTGATATAGTTCCCAAGGCCAGACCCGCAGCTATACTCAACAAACCGGCAAGGCCGCCTAGCAATACCCTTGCCCAATACATTTTCGCAATTGTCTTCATGATCTTTCTTTCCTTTCAACCTTTATTTCATATTGACATTTAAAGTTGACTATTGGCATTTTGTTCTTTTTTGGTATTAATTATCCACACTATAGTTGAGCTTCTTCTCCGTTCACCCAAAAAAACTGTAGTTATTGATGCAGGTAGGGATCTCCAAATGGGGTCAAGGAACAAAATTGGACACTCCTTACTTACGTTTTTTTGGAACTAGCAACCAAAAACATAATTGTACGAACCCAAAATATGCACATTCAAAATCCAAGATTGATTCGTTCTGAATATCGTGAGAAGTGTTATTTATCATTCTTCAGCTAGTTTAGTGAACAAGTAGAATGTGAATAGTTATGTCCAAAAAAGAGTTCACAAGTTTTGACACATTCACTACAGTCGGCGAACTTAAAAACATAGTTGTACGGTCTCGTATAAGCAACATTTATCAACTTGATGCGAAGACCCTATTGCTCAAACTCCACAAGGTTAATACTCCTCCTTTGCTACTCGTCTTGGAAGCTGGCAAACGCTTACACCTCACCAATTACTCTTCAGAAAAACCTCGAAATCCCCCCGTTTTTTGTATGGCTTTAAGAAAGTATCTTCGGAGCGCTTGGATAGACAAAATAGAACAACATGAATTTGAACGGATAGTAACTTTTTCCTGTAGAACCAAGAAAGGAATTCTAAAACTAGTATTGGAGCTTTTCGGGGTGGGTAACATCATATTAGTTAATGAGAAAAATGAGATTTTGCAGGCTATGACTTTCAAGCGGATGCGTGACAGAAACATTATTCGAAGGGAGTCTTTTCAGTTTCCCCCATCAAGAGGGAAAAACCCGCTTAAGATAAACACAAACGGTCTGTCTGAAGCCATAGATGCTTGTGGTGAGGAAGATGTTGTGAAGTTGCTAGCAAGGTTTTTGGGCATTGGAGGTATCTACACAGAAGAACTCCTTTTCAAGGCTGGAGTGAACAAGAACAAGTCCTGCAACGCTCTGGTTAGCTCAGAGGTCAGTGCTATTTTCAACAGTCTTCAAGATTTGCTTTCTTATTTGAAAAATGGGGAAATTGAACCGAATATTGTCTTAACGGGGGATGGCGGTTTTCTGGATGTCCTCCCCATCAGACTTACGCGCTACTCCGATTTTCATTTCAATCTTTACGAGACTTTCAATAAAGCCCTTGACGAGTTCTACATAAGG
>DAOVIH010000049.1 GCA_030673805.1 Candidatus Bathyarchaeota archaeon
ATAGTAGCCAATAGGCATATGCAAGCAACAAACTCGGCTAAGGAAGTGGAGACCGAGTTCCAAATCGACTCTGATGATCTTCCTGAAACTGAACAATTATTCTACAAGGATCCTTATCTTAAGCAGTTTCAAGCAAAGGTTGTCAAGGTAATCAACGATGAAAACGTCGTTCTAGACCGTACTTGCTTCTATCCGGAGGGGGGTGGCCAACCTGCTGATCATGGATTCTTAATCTTCGATGATTCTAAGGTAGAAGTTATTGACGTCCAAAAGAGGGGACGCGTAATTACTCACCAAGTTGAGCACTCCCAAACTCTGAGGGAAGGCGTCAAAGTCAAAGGATTAATTGATTGGGATCGAAGATATAGTTTCATGAGGGCCCACACGGCAACTCACTTGGTAAACGGGGCTTCAAGGCGAGTTTTAGGCGAGCATGTTTGGCAGACCGGTACCCAAAAGGGCGTATCAAGCTCAAGACTTGACATTTCACATTTTCGACGGCTAAAGCCCGAAGAAGTCCAAGAAATAGAGGTTTTAGCCAACCAAGGAGTTCTAGCAGATATGGGAGTAGAAACTAAGTGGATGCCAAGAAATGAAGCTGAAAGTCGCTACGGTTTTCGGTTATATCAAGGCGGGGTTGTTCCAGGGAAAGACATCCGAGTGGTGAAAACTGGAGATTGGGACGTTGAAGCATGCGGAGGGACCCACCTAAAACGTACCGGGGAGATAGGCTTCATCAAAATAGTTTCTACAGAACGCATTCAAGACGGGGTTGAGCGACTGGTTTATTCAGTTGGGCTGTCGGCATTGAAGAAAGTTCAAGAGACTGACCGCTTGCTTTGGAACCTCTCTGCAATCCTGAATTCCTCACTCGAAAAAATCGATAAGACCGCTGAAAAACTCGTTAAAGATTTAAAAAAGGCAAACTCGGAAAAGAGAAAGTTAACTAAAGAACTAGCCGCTAAAGAAAGCATCCTTCTTCAATCTTCAACAAAAGACCAATCAGTCCAGAAGATAAATGAGGTCAAAGTTGTAAAGCGAAATTTCCACGCAGAAGTGGATGTCAACCGAATGGTGCAAACTGCAAACGAGGTTATCAGGAGAGATTCTGGGATTGTGACATTGTTTTACGGCGCAAATGACAAAACTGCTAGGATTATGATTATGGCTGGAAAAAAAGCAGTTAAAGAAGGAGTTGACGCAGGAAAAATTCTAAGAGAAATCTCCCAGCTGATTGGTGGGGGTGGCGGCGGAACCCCTAGTTTCGCCCAAGGCGGTGGAACACAACTCGAGAAACTAGAAGAAGCGGTGAGCATAGCCGAGAAAAACATAAAAAAACAACTTCTAAACTAAACTTCCCTTGTTCCTCAACCGCTACATTTTTTGATTCCAAACCCCAACAAAACTTGGTCTCAAGCAAACAACTTCTTTTTCGATCCGAAAAGGCACTTGCTAGGCAATAGTTTACCCTAAACAGTTGAGCTTTTTTTATATTGGCGGCTTGCTTCGACTTTTTGTAGCTAAGTCAAGTTGTGTCCATTGCATAAACTCGCTTGAAGGAGGATCTTCTCTGTACAGTTTTTTTCGGTTGCACTCTAAAAGACTGTTTTCTTTGTGCCTAAATTCGGCAGCGGTTAATACTGAGTGACCAACTGAGGAAGCTGCATCACATATTTTTTCTGTCTTTTTTCTCCAGAGTTCATCTCTTAATGTGTGGTGTTCCAAGATGGTTACTGGAACTTCTTTGACTATTTTGATGAGATTCCTTACTCCTAATTGTAGTTTGGTTTTACTGACTTTGACGTTGCTAAGGTAAAAAGGGGGTCCTCCGACAATTAGCATCTGAGGTTTTGTTTTCAATATAAAATCTAAAGGATTCAAGGACATGGGGCCTTGAACGTCTGGAGCAAAAACGAGTTTTTCCTCCTTATATTCGACAAGAGCTATGATTACCCATCCGACTGGGGAATTGTCAAATCCGTGGAATACAGGTTCAGAGAATTTTAAGATTGTGTTTTTCCCGAACGAAAAACTGTTGTTGTCAGCGATGTCTAGCTCGCTCGCAAATCTCCCTCCTGTTTTTTGAAAAAACCACGCCCTTTTTCTTTGGCTTGAATTGATGCTTTCATGGGGGTTTTTGATCAGGACAGTTTTTCCTTCATAGATCTGTCTTGCTGTTTCATTTTTCTCTGTCCAATTAACAAGCCAATCCTCATAAGAAGGCGTGTGATGGTCAAAATGGTAATGGCTAACGGTTACAACCTCAGCTTTATTTGCGGCCTCCGTAATCTGTTTTCGAATTTTCTCTATTACCCTAAATTCGGCGGGGTGGGGTGGCAACCCAAAACGTTTGGGGCAGATAGAGACTCCGGCGTCAAAAAGAATTTTAACATCCGGTGTTTCGACAAAAGTACACATTGATCTCACGCCCAGACTTTCAGCAGCCAATGGAACTACGCTAATTTTTTTGAGCATCCTAACTTTTCCTTACCACTGTTAACTCCTCAAATAGACTTAAACTTTTAACAGACGCTTTTTTCATGGAAACGATCCAAAAGATATCTATTGGGCTTTTCTTGGTTAGAGTTCCATAAGTTTTTATGAATGAAAAAAGGAATTGTGTCGGCGGGCAATGACGACTCTGGCCCCGATGATTTCAGTATGATTTGGATCTTGAGTGCGTGCAGGTATTTAGGCCAAATATTTGGTTCGTAAATTCCTGCTAGGAGCCTGCCTATTCCACTTATCGTATTATCGGTTATCCAAATATTGGTTAGTTTTTTTGTTCTCATTGTGTCTTTTAAAAAATCAACGTTTTATACATGAACCTCTTTGGCAGAAAAAGTTGAACTATACTGCTTTTATCATGAATTGCACTTTTCAACTGAAAACATGAATTACCCGAAGTTGAGCGCGATGTAGCTGCAGGTTAAGACAGATTGCTTCGTAAGCCTTATCTTGAGAGAATAGCCTCTTCTACGTTGGAGAGGAATCGTTGCCTTACAGTTTTATGTACGATTTAACTCGGCTTTCAAAAAGCGTTTTTAGGCAAATTTTTGAATCAGCCTATGAAGCCAAAGTACATACGCTTTTGGGCACACAAGCTAAGCGTTTTGTCGAAACTTTTAAGATTGATCAGGCTACCGGCCTAAACCTTGCTGAAGCCGTAGAGCTCATTGAGGACATTGTTGAGGTGCAATTGGCAAATATGCTGCAAAGAGATGACTTTGAGAATGCCCAGCGAAAAGCGTTGCTTCTTCCTCACTGCGCTAGGTCCCGAATGGATAAACATTGTATGGCAGATTTTGACGCAACAATTCCCTCGTATAAATGTCAAAACTGCCGGGAAGACTGTCCAACTAGCAAAGCGGTTAGACTTGGTGAGGAAAAGGGCTACGATGTTTACATTATACCCGGTGGGGCATGCGCGGAGAAGATCCTTAAGGACAGAGCTTATGGAGGAGTTGTAGGTGTAGCTTGTGGAGCAGAGTTAAAAATGGCCCTTGGTCTTTTGGATAAACTTGGTATTGCTGGTCAAGGAGTTTTCTTGACAAGAAATGGGTGTGCAAACACAAGTGTTAGCCTTGAAAACTTGAAGAAAGTATTATGACCAGCTCCAGCATGAGGGTACTGTTTGCTTTAAAAACCTCTAAAGACTTCTTTTTTTTGGTTAGTTAATGCAACAATTGGGACTCAATAATGCATTGTATAGATCTGACTTATTGTTTTTCTGAGAGAAACAATGTAGTCAAGCTGGTTTTTTCAGAATATAATTACCCTTTTTTATTGTGTCAGGATAAGCCGTTTCTGTTTGCGCTCTCTGGTTGTTTCTTCCATAGCTCCATTTTTTGTTTTTTGAGCTCATGCCTTTTTCGTTGAAGAAATCTGTAGACCTTATTGTGTTGACTTCCATCGATTAGCATCTGTATGGCCATTCTTGCAATGTCAACTTGACTAAAATTTCCAACAATGCCTATTGTATGGCCATATATGGCAACATTAGCCTCAGTTATTTCTTCGATAATTCTCCTGGTCTTTCCATTCATTCCTATTATTCGGCCTTTCACCCGTTTGATGTCGGATTCCGATCGACCGAAGATCTCTCGTAGATCTATCATTTCGAATATGGTTTCGTCATCTCGAATTATGCGGAACGCGTGTTCTGGAGAGAACCCTCTACCTATGGCTTTTACGACGTCCTTAGCTTTGAAAATCATTGAGGGATCTTTGGCATCTTCTGTCAATTCTGCGGTTACCCCTCCGCTTTCACTCTCTATGAGAAGTTTAACTGTGAGTTTTTGCTGAATGTATTTCTTTACTCTTCCTTCAGGGCCTATTAGTACGCCTATTCTTTCTTTGGGGATTCTTATGAATGTACTTGGTCTTGGCTTCATTCAACAACCTTCTGGTAACTCTCTTCGATTGGACTAACCTTAACACCCAATTTAGCGAAGAATCTATTCAAGTTTGTTAAATCTCTGTTCAATAGAGAGCTGGCTAGCGGGTGTGAGATGGGAACTGACTGTGACATGTCAAACAACACGGGACGTTCATTGAAAACCATCACATTGTACTCGCTCAAATCTCCATGTACAAGTTCAGCTTTCTGATAAAGTCTTTTCAAATCACTTAGTATGGTGTTGTAGATTTGCTTAGGGTTCTTAGGAGATTGAGCTTTCAGAGTAGGAGCGCTAATTCCGTTTTCACCTATGAATTCCATTACTAGTACGTTTTTTTTCACTATGACGGGTTTTGGCACCCGCACCTTAGCTCGAGTTGCTTGTTCCAAGTTTCTAAATTCTTTCATAGCCCACGTGGAGATGAGCGCACGTGTATTATGCTTTATACTCTTAAACCTATGGTCTCCTTGGATGTACTTTAACATGCCTTTGCGGAAGGCTGCGGAGACTGTCAAGTAGATCTTGATAGCTAGCTCTTCTCCTTTCTTGTTTTTTCCCCAGTAAACCCTAGATTCCTTTCCTGCACTTACAACTCCGTGTATCTCGTCTATAACGCCCTTATTTAGGAACTTGAAGATCACCATAAGTGTTGATCGATCAAAAACTTCTTCAAATACAGCCCTCTCCGAAGAGAAGTCGTGTCTTAACATCTTGTCCCTTTTTTCCACAATCTTCTCTTTATGCTCAATTTTTTCTAGGGCTTTTCTTGACATGCTCTTCAAGACTGTATCTTTCATAGAGTATATAAATTCCTTTGAAATGAAAATCAGTTGTAAATGGGCATCTACCTGTGGCGTGGTTGTTGAAACAACGTAAAGTGTGCTTATTTGGGCTTTGTTTAACAAGATAAGTTGTAACTTGAAATGTAGTCAATCAAAGTTGCTTTCTGCGAAAAAATGTTTTTTTCGGTTCCGAATTGAATGATCTTCTCTTCAATGCTTATTAGTAAGAAACTGTTGTCTTTGGAAAGAAAGGTTTGAGACTGTCGATGCGTCAAAACTGGATTGAGTTTTTGCTGCGGCTTCCAGTTCTTTTCCTAGGTTTTTTTCTATTAGCAATTGGAATCGTGGCTAATCTTTATTCTAATTTGGGAACTAGTCCTTGGGGTGTTCTTCACGTTGGGTTATCCAACGTTACACCTTTAACTCTTGGACAAGCGACCCAGTTGGTGGGTCTACTGATTGTGCTTTTCAGTTGGATATTAGGATTTGCGCCCGGACTGGGAACTCTGGCAAATATGGTGTTTATCGGTTTTTTTGTTGATCTTGTGATTGCTTGGGGTCTAGTTCCGTTGCAAACTGAACTGCCTTGGCAGTTGACTCAGTTAGTTGTTAGCATTGGAATCATTGGGGCAGGTGTTTTTCTCTATCTTAGAGTGCAACTTGGGGCGGGCCCTAGGGATGGTCTAATGATGGGTTTGGTTAAGAAGCTGGACAAATCTGTTTCTATTGTTAGGGTCGCGATGGAAGTTGTTGTGTGCATTATAGGTTACTTTATGGGTGGGCCAGTTGGAATTGGCACTGTAATTACTGCTTTGAGTATTGGTTATTCCATACAATTCTTCTTCAAAATTGGTCGTTTCGATAGCAAGTCAGAACAGTTTGACCTCCCAAAACTCTATGAGTTCTTAACAAAAGGCAAGAAGAAGTAACATACCCAAGTTTGGGCTTAAGAGTTAAATATGTTCGAGAGGGCTTGAAATGTTAGTCACGTTTTCCGTTGAAAAATTGTGAAACTAATAATTAGTTCATAAAGGGTTAAATAACATATTCTGCTTTTTGGTAAATTCCTGAAAATCAGTTCAATGTGATCTGTACTTGAAACAAAAAGGCCCCTTGTTTATCCTTCCTTGGCGGTGTACCTTTGCATGTAACCACAATTGCGCCCATTGCGCGTCTGCGAAGCAACCTCCCGCTCTAAATGAAGTTAACACCACAACTGCCAAAGAAATAGTTGATCAAGCATATGATTTTGGAGCAAGCTGGCTTGGGATAAGTGGCGGAGACCCGCTTTTACGCAAAGATCTGTTTGAAATAGCTAGCTACGCCAAAAAGATTGGCTTAAACATAAGCATCATAACAGACGGACGTTTGTTCAACCAGAAGACTCTTGACGTGATTGTAAAGAACGAGATTCGAGTCTCTATTAGCATTGACGGAACTAAAGAAACTAACGACCTTATCCGTGGAAAGAATGCGTATTCAAGTGCTGTTTCAGCCATAAAAAAGCTGTCAACTGAAAACCTGATCAACTGTCTAGTATACACTTTTGCTAACATCGATCGTTCGTCTACTAATGCGAATATTGGGGACATCACCCACGTAATTGATCTAGCGGCAAAATTTGGTGCAAGATGGGTGATATATCATAGCGTTATACCCTACAGCAAAGAAGGAAGAACTTTGAAAGCTGACCTCTCACCACAACAATACGAGTGGGTTTGGAACAAGATTTTCGACTTAAGTATGGCAACCAAAGGCAAACCCAAGATCAATGTTTATTGTCCTTTCTACGCCCGAATAGCTAAACAAAGAGGCCAACCCCACTTTGAGAAATGGTTCAACAACTTTTTCTTAGGAAGATGTTTCTTCGGTAAATTCATGACTATCGCCGAAAATGGTGATGCCATTCCTTGTAGTTTCAACGATGTTTACAGATTCGGGAATGTCAAGGATAAACCCCTCAAAACCATCTGGAAAGAATTCCAATCTTCTGAATTCTTCGGCAAATTCAAAGACAAGAATAACCTTAAAGGAAAATGCGGCGTATGTGAATACCGCGAAATATGCGGAGGTTGTCGTACAGCTGCAGAATTCTACAAGGGTGATCCCTTAGAATCTGATCCAAGATGCGCCCACATACCGAAGATTCTGCGTAACAAACCCGTATAGCCACTTTTTGGTTGATGCATTTTAGCTGAATCTACGTTCTGCAAGAGCCTTGACCAAGTAGTGTAACTCAAATCGGTAAACCTGTCAAAAAACAGCAAGATTGTTTGGCAAGTTGATTGATTTCCACTCAGCCCGGAAAAAATTTAAGCCCTAAGAGGCTGACTGAGAAAACTTGGGACCACAAATTTTGGTTCAAATTATGGCTGAATTCAAGCATGAATTCAAACTTAGGTTTCTGCAATGCCGAAGAAACCAGTTGGGTTGAACACTAAAGTTATCTGAGATCAATATCTCAGATCAATTTTTAAAATGATCCTTTAAGGTTAAAAACGGGAGTAAATAACGCTTTTATATCCTCACTGCTAATTTTAAGCATGTTTAGGTTATTTCTTGAACTAGAGCCGTGGAATTGTCAAAATG
>DAOVIH010000037.1 GCA_030673805.1 Candidatus Bathyarchaeota archaeon
AACAAGGCTTGCTCTCCGAGATTCAAAACTTGTTCACTTTGGGGTATGGAACCAAAGAAGATCTAAGGGAACTTGACAAGAAACTCCGAGACAAATATTATGAAGCATTTCGTAAAATGCGCCATATCTGGGAAGACGTCTACGAGGCCGCTATGGACGTAGGGCTCACAACCTCAAACAGAGACTTCAAACGAATTATCCAGATTCTTGATAGAATTACCGAGAAAGTTAGACATGCTGACTACGGGTATGCGGGTCTTATGGATCGAAAGGGGCACATGCGCGAAGAGGAACTCGCTCAAGTCTTCAACTACGACAGGGCATTAGGTGCTGAAATGCAGAACTTAGAAGAAAAGGTGAACAAAGCAAACACTAAAGCTGAGCAAGGAGAATGGGAAACAACCTTAGCTGAAACAAAAGAGTTTAAAAAGTTATTACTGGCTTTCGAGAATCAATGGAGTGAAAGAGAGAATCAGTTCAGACCCTTGGACATTGAATGAGGAAGAAAAGAATGCCAATAGTAGAGAAAGTATCTTGGGATTTTGGAGGACCTGAGGAGATCGCATACAGATTCCCCAATCTATCTTTAAAATATGGAAGTCAAGTTATAGTAAAAGAAAATCAGTGGGCAATCTTCTTTCGTGACGGGAAAGCCTACGACGTTTTCGGTCCAGGGAGACACACCATTACCAGCAAAAATGTCCCCTTACTAACGAGGGCACTAAGAGCTCTGAAAATAATTGGAGATATCTTTAATTGTGAAGTAATATTTGTAAGCAACAGTCAATTCAAAGGCAAATTCGGAGGGCAGGCCTATTCAGCCCCCAGCGGATCCATAAAGTATCAAGCGGAAATTGGATTTTTCGGATACTTGCTTTACAAAGTTGAAGATGCAAAACTTTTTGTTATTGAGTTTTTCGGAAATCGAGGAGCCAGCACGTCAAGAGACGTTGAAGATTACATCAAAGGTTTCATTAAAGAACGGGTAATAGACGAATTTGGCCATTTTGACATTGTTAACCTAGTTAGAAACGTTGACGAGACCACCGATAAAGTGTCCTTGGAAATTAGAGACGAAGCTGCCCGGATAGGCCTCAAAGTCATTGATACAGTTTTTGAAGGAGTGAAAATCCCAGAGGAAGCTAGACGTTTTGCTTCTGGCATGGGGCAGCAGGCCATGGCAATGCAGTACATGAAAGAAACGACAGCGGAGATTCCTCCTGGAGGAGGAGCAGCTGCAGCAGGAGTCGGGGCAGGAATTGGACTAGCAATGGGAACCTCCATGGCAAAGGCAATGGAGCAGCCAGGTCAGAAAGCTCCAAGCCAACTAGTGGTTTGTCAAAACTGTGGAGCTGCTAATCCTTTAGGCATCAATTTCTGTGGCAACTGTGGCAAAAGCCTAACTCCAGTAGCTAAAGTGAAATGCCAAAAGTGTGGCATGGAAATGCCCAAAACAATGAAGTTCTGTGGCAACTGTGGTTCGCCTCTCAAGCAAAAAGAAACAAAATGCCCAAAATGCAAAGCCAAGAACCCATCAACTAGCAAGTTCTGTGGGAGCTGCGGGGAAAAACTTCAGTAAGCTACTTGACCGTTCACTTCAGAGCCTAACTGCAACCACGCGTCTATGTAGAAAAGACAAAGGAAGATTCAATTATCGATAGCCAAATCAAAGATTTTTTTCCAAGAGTTTAGTTACATCTGGGAAGTCTATTCCTAGGGCTTTTACTTTCTGCAGTGTCGGTACTCCATTCGAGTTCCAGCCGCGGCGTTTGTAAACGGCGTCCTTTAGCTTCTCGTAGTTTGCCTCTCTAAACTTCCTCAACGCAGCCAACTTTTCTTCCGTTGACTTTTTGTTTGGATCGTACCCCACTTCATCTTTTAATTGTCTGTCATAGTCTTCAAAGTGGCTGTTGTATTCTTCCCTTGTCACTGGCCCGACTGCGCGATATGGCACTGTATCGTATTTTCGGATTCCTGATCCTAGGCGCAGGTTGAATATGCGTTGGAAGTTGTAAACTCTTTCGCTTTGAAGGATTATTTCATCGATGCTCAGTCTTTTTCCGGTTACTGCGTAGAACAAATTGGCATAGGTTTCAACGTGGGGCAACACCTTGGCCGGTTCTTTAGTCTTTTTGTTGCTCTCCGGGACTACATCATTCCAGGGGAGTTTACACAACCCGTTCAGGCTGAACCAAGTTCGCCACATTGGAAACCAATGGAGATTTTCTGCTTTCTCCTCAAAAGAAGGCATCAAATTGTGCACCATATCTAAAAAGATTAGCCACGCCTCATCGTGCTGTGGGCCTTTCAAGGCAAGGCCATAACCTCCTTGTTGGGCAAGTGACTCTTTAGTTACGTATTCAGAAAACTCAAGACCCTTAGACTCCATCCCAATGTCAAGCATTATCGTTGAGTCGGCACCATATTTTTCTGCAAAGATATGCTTCATTCTCTTGACCCCTTGTCCAATTAAGGTGCCGAACCCTTCACCTTTAGCCATCTGATGAATAATTTCAGAAGCTACCTCCTTGTTTCCAAATCTCAAATCAATTCCCCCTGTCACCGCTTCGTTAATAACTCCCATCTCATAGCATTCCATGGCAAAAGCTAGCGCTGTTCCAACCGAAATTGTATCTAGACCGTAAACGTCACAGTAATAGTTCATTTCAACCACGTAATTTGCATCAAAAATCCCGCAGTTGGAGCCCAAAGCTGCTATGGTCTCGTATTCTGGACCATTGACAAAAACTCTTTGCCCCTTGTAAGGACCAGTTTCGAGTTCGAAGTCTTTAACACCGTGAGAGCATGCAAGAGAGCAACCAAACCAACAACCATCAAACCCTTTGTGGAATTTTTTTCGGAAAACTTCCCTGCTCAGCCTCTCAGCTTTAGGATCGCTCCCGTACCTGAAGTTTTTTACAGGGAGAAGATCAAAACTGTTCATTATATTGACGAGGTGGGTTGTTCCAACTATCGACATTTCATTCTGTTTTGGGTCTAAACTTTTAAGTTCTTGATTGTAGGCCAATCCCAACTCTTTGACTAATGAGGCGTCGGCTGGACCGTTGCTCTCCACCAAAATCGGTCTTGAATGTTTGGCAACAACGGCTTTTATCTTCTTGTTACGCAACACTGTACCTATGCCGCCTCTACCTGCCTGTTTGTGTCTATGAATATGTCTTGTGGAGTCGTACCACGAAAAATTGAGGCAGCCCATTAGAGTGTTTTCCGCTCCGGGGCCTGCTGAAACGACCGAGATACTGCGTGGATTGCCATTGCCATATTTGTCAGCTAAGACTTCAGTGATCAGATGGGTTTCAGAAGGTAGGTGAGCAGCACCATCAATTTGAACTTTAGACGCATCTCCATCCACAAATACTATCACTTCTGTTTTTGATTTCCCTTGGATTTCCAGGGCATCCCATCCTGAGTATTTCAAGAAAGGGCCAAAATATCCACCTACGTTAGAGTCTACGATAATTCCAGTCAATGGAGAGATCGAAAGGGCGATGCTCTTTCCGCTTCCTGGATAAATCGGGATTCCGCCCAGAGGGCCTGAGGAAATGCAGATTTCGTTCTCAGGTTCATCCCAAGCTGTTACTTTGTTCTCTGGCAAAGCATTCCAAAGTAACCATAAATTGAAGCCACGTCCTCCCGTGAAAGTACTTTTCATTCTTTCTGTTACAGGCTTGCTTGAAATCTTCATCTCTGATAGGTTTACGTGGAGAGTTCTGTTGTTATAGCCTCTCTTCAGTTTTTTTGATTCGTATTCAAAATTGGCGAGCAACACCTTCACACCTCGTTTAAATTAAACTAAAAGAATCACCCTTATGTGATTTCACTTTTTTCACAATACGACCCGTTTCTTCTATGAACCCTTTAAAACCAGCACAATCCTTTAAAATCTTTGGTGTGTGAAGAGGGGTGTTTGGGCCAGAGTGAGAACAAGCAGAAGAAAAATTGGCGGCGAACGCAAACCGCTTTTGGCCTTTACACCCCTTAACGTTTGTCTGTTGCAGAGGTGGTTTTTAAGAGTTTTTTTGAGTTTCAGATTCTGAAGAGCCTATTCAAAAGTGGCGTCCTACCCTTTTGGAAGATTTTTGACAGTAACCAGCAAGAGATAAGGTCGTTAAAGATGTTTGAACCAGTGAAGCTTAATTATGTACTTTTAGATCTAAAGAATAGGCAAAGCTCTTGAAAATACTGAAGAGGAACCTAAAAAAAGGTAGAATGAAGGTCATGCCAGAATCCTTCGACGACCTTTGGCACTTATACAACATAATTTACAAGAACGATCAAGTTTACGCCCTAACCTCAAGATCGATTAAGCTGGACCAAGAATATTCAAGACCAAAAAAGGGAGAACGCATCTCAGCTCTTCTAGGCATCACAGTTTTGTCGCTTTCTTGGAACAAATTCCAGGGAAAACTAAGGGTTCACGGAGTGATCTGTTCTGCACCAGACATGATCCCAACCGGAGTTCATCACACGCTTAACATTTCTCCCAATCAACCAATAACCATCGTAAAGAAAGAATGGCCAAAACACAACATAGATCGTTTGAAACAAGCTAGCAAAACCCAAAAACCAATGCTGATAATTGGCATTGATGATGAAGGGTTTGCTATAGCTGAAACTAGACAGTATGGGGTTGAAATCAAAGTTGAAGAAAGAATAAAGCTGCCTGGCAAGCTGGAGGCTGAAAAGCGCAGTGGGGCAATGAAAGAATACTTTAAGCTTGCATTGAGCAGTCTTAAACAGCTGTGGAGTCAGATTCAGAATCCCATAATGATCTTGGGAGTGGGGTTCGTGAAAAACGATTTCGCAAGATATCTAACTGGGGAATCTAAAGAGCTCTCCAGTTCAGTCAAAGACGTGAAAAGTGTGAATAATTGTGGTGTAGCTGGAATCTATGAAGCTTTGCGTTCCGGAGTCTTAGCAACAGCTGCTAAACAAATTCGGATTGTTGAAGAAACAAGAATAATGGAGGAGGTAATGAAACGGTTAGGAAAAGGCGATTTAACAATAACTTACGGGTTTGAAAACGTTGAAATGTCTGCGAAGATGGGCGCAGCTGAAATCTTGGTTTTAGCGGACACGATGCTACGGGAAACATCGGATGAAAGGCGAAGACAAATAGAGAAAGTGATGAGTGAGGTGGAACTGAAACGTGGAGAAGTTCACATTGTAAGCACTGAACACGAGGCAGGGTCTAACCTTTTGGCTTTGGGAGGAATTGCGGCAATTCTTAGGTTTCCAATCTATGGTGACCTATCAAACCAAACAAGACCCGTTTGAACCCGCAGCAAGTAGCTTGTCGAAATGGATTACGTTATATACTTCAGTTTGTCTAAGTTTTATAAGGCATGGGAATGAATGATGGTAAAACCTGAACCTTCTATAGCCATCCAAAACATAGTTGCATCCGTATCTCTAAACCAGAAAATAGACTTGCAGAAGATTGTTGAAGAATTTCCCAAGACTGAATACAATCCCGATGTGTTTCCGGGCCTGGTCTTTCGCCTTAAAAAGCCCAAAACAGCTACTTTGATTTTTGGGACCGGCAAAATGGTTTGCACAGGCGCCAAGTCTGAAAAGAAATCAAAAAGTGCCATAGCAAAAGTGGTAAGACAACTTAGAAGGAAAGGAATAACCATAAAGGAAAAACCCAAGGTCATCATCCAAAATATAGTCGCGTCAGCAGCCTTAGGCGGAGAAATCGACTTGGAAAACCTTGTGTACAAGCTTGATCGGATAATGTATGAGCCGGAGCAGTTTCCAGGAGCCGTTTACAGAATGTCTGAGCCCCGGGTTGTTTTTTTGATATTTTCAGCTGGAAAGCTGGTGTGTGTGGGGGCAAAGAAAGAAGAGCAGGTTTACGAAGCTGTGGCTAAGGTCCAATCTATACTTGAAGAAAAAGAGTTGATATTCTACCCCTAGGCAAAGATCCGCTCTTTGTGCTCAAGGGTGTTTTTCAGTTTGTTTTTATTTTTTCGTAGCATGACTTAACTTTTTAGAGTGCGGGTTACCCTGCTATTCTTAACTTCTATTGGTGCTTCTTAGTCTACGTCGAACTGCTGGATTTGTATCTGCAAGTTTTTTTAGGGCCAATTCAAAGGTCTCATCTGAGACCAGTTCCCTTTTTATGAAGACACCTGTTCTGCCAACTTTGGCTCTCTTTAGCAACGTGCGGGACCGGTTAATAACAGTGTCCACTGAAATATCTAGAACTTTAGCGGCGTGTTCTTCTTGGCCAATAATGCTACTTTCAACATGTCCTTCAGTTGTAGGCTCAATTAGCATTAATTGTTTGTCAACGCCGATCACCCGAAGATCGCTTTTTAACTGTTCAAGGGTGAGCTCGCCGCTAAACTGGTAGAATTCTCGTTCCACCCTACGCATTTTCATCAGCGGAAAGCTAACACTTGTCATTGTGTCTATCTCTATATGTGCCTTTATGGCATAGCTAGGTGTTGCCTGAACTATCAGGCGTGAATTAATCGGAATTTGAGTCTTCTCCAAAACGGTTTCCACTAAAAAAGATGAAACCAAATTTGGTATGAAAACATCTATATCGCTTTTCTTGTTTACATCTCCCCTCGCTAAACTTCCATGCACTACTGTTGCTATGTGAAAAGAATTTAGAACTGTCATTAATTGATCAGCTTGTTCTCTGAGTTTTCGCAGTAATCTCCAGTGACAGTTATCATATGTTACTTCTTGGTAGCATTCAACTTTTTTGGGCTTACTGGTCATTTGTTTAGTCCCCACAAAAGGAATATGATTCCTGACTAGACGTTTTCATGGGCCAATTTACTCCTTTCTGCTAGTTCTGGATTTCGGATAAATCGCTCAAAACACATGCTAAGCTCCAAGGCTTCTTTATAGATTAGGAAAAACCTAAAATCTGTCGAAACTCTTTTTTGTCGCATGTTAAGTTAGGAAGGATGCAGTAAAGGTGAACCGAGGTAAACGTGCTTTGAGGTACAGAGATGCATTCCTGTTTGATTCAATAATTGTGGTCGGTGGTTTGCTTTTGTACTTGTATTCGACAAGCCAGATAAACTGGATGATCGAATCAGGCCAAAACCCACCTTATTCGCTACTTCAGATGCAAATATGGGGAATAACGATTTTGGCAGCAGGAGTGATTCTTTTGGTAGTTTTCATTGTCCTAGGTATCAAAGAATGGACAAGCTAACAACGGGTTTTCAAACTAAACAAAAGAACGCATAAATAATCAAAAACCAAGTCAACCACTCATTTGAGCGATAGGAGCTCAAAAGAAGGTGGGGACGAAGAGGATTGCCTCCGGAGAGCTCTGAGTGGATGGTTTATTTAATCCTAAAATACAAGACTATTGGCGTTGAGCTTGATGGGCACAGATCGAAAGGTTTGCAGTCGTTGCAGAAGGTGCGAGAGTTTTTTTTATAGACCTTACTCTGGGGAGGTACTATGCAAGAAGTGTTTCTTGGGCACCATTGAAGGAAAAGTCAGGGCAACCATCGGAAAATACAAAATGTTCAGTTTTAAGGATAGGATAGCCGTGGCGGTTTCAGGGGGAAAGGACAGTCTGAGCCTGCTACAGATCTTGTCCAAGATTGAAAAAAAACATTCTACGGCCTCCCTTGTAGCAATAATTGTGGACGAAGGAATCAGAGGATACCGAGATGAAGCTATAGAAATAGCAACTAACGCTTGTAAAAAGCTGGATATAGAGCACCAAGTAACCTACTTTAAAAAGTTATATGGAGTCACTCTTGAGGAGATAGTTGAAAGAATGCGGCAGACCCCAAAAACTAGGCTTTCACCTTGCGCATACTGTGGCGTTCTGAGGCGGCGAGCGCTGAACGTGGCTGCTTTAAAAGTTGGAGCTAACAAGATAGCTACTGGTCACACTTTGGATGATGAGACCCAGACTATTCTTCTTAATATTTTCCACGGTGACGTCCCTGGAATTGCCCGAGAAAAACCAGTGACAGAAGTGGTGCACCCAAGACTTGTTCAGAGAGTGAAACCTTTTTGCGAGATTCCAGAGCGAGAAACCGCTTTGTACGCTTACGTCAAAAAGATAAAGTTTCAAAGTGTTCCTTGTCCATACTCTTCTGAGGCCTTAAGAAACGATATGCGTTTAATGCTCAACCGAGTTGAAGAGAAGCATCCAGGAACAAAATTCACAGTTTTCAGATCCATTGAAAAGATAAGGTCTGCTTTGGAAGTTTGCGGCAAAAAAGAAGGGTTTAAAGAGTGTCGAGAATGTGGAGAACCCGCTTCTTTGGACCTGTGTAAGACTTGTCAGATGCTAAAGCAAGTTAATAGTTGAAACTGGTATTCCATCTAAAAGGCAAGGGCTATTGTGAGTTGGAATCTTTCCTCATTTTCAGTTTGCGCAGAATTTTAGATGCTTCAAAAGAGTTTTTAGCTATCGCCACCTTTTCTGCCTTGCTTATGGTTATCCGTGCGCCACAGTAGGAACATGATCTTGTTTTTTGGTCTTGGATTGCTATTAGCAAGCATCTGCAATGGGTACATGCAACTATAACGGCGGACTTCATTCTTGATTGTTTCCAAAAGATCTTTCATAGCCAACGTAGATAATATTTAGGGCAAAAGAGGCGATTGAAGGCTACAGAGGTATCCCCAGAAAATTCAGCTTTGTCACTCCATAGCTCATCAATTTTGTCCACTTGGTTTGAGAGGCTTTTTGGAGTTATGGTTCCCAGCTTTCTAGCATATTCACTGTTGCTTCTGCCTTCAAAGAGTGAGTTAAACGGTAAAACCTGGTTCTGCCACTGAGTCTATGATGAACCACCCCTTCACTTTCCAGCAATTCAAGATTCCGCATCGTAAGCCGATAGTTAATTCTGAGTTTTCGCATGATTGCGGATGGGTTAAGTTGCCCATAGCGATAGAGCAACTTGAGGATCTTCAATCGAGGTTTGGAGCAGAAAACGTCTTCCACTTTCATTTATTCTTCATCCTTTCTCTTCAGTTTAGCTCGTTGAGCTGGGCCTTCCAACCAAACGAGGTGCAAGAGCCAATAGGAAAACAAAGGTAGATCCTCATGTATTGGGTAAGGCATACCAAGCACACAATGAGTTCCTAGCACACAAATAAAAAACTAACTTAGAAAGTACCTGCAAGGTACCCACAGAGTACTGTTAAAGTAATCACGAAAAAACGAGTTTCCAGGCAAGAATCCTAAGAAACGGTTTTGGGAGTGTCATGTTTGAGCTTACCATCACACCTTGGGCATCTAGGCATCATACCATTTCTGCGCATCATCTCGGTACTGCAGGCAAAACACAGATGTTTTTTACATTCTGGGCAATAGTAATGTTTTCCTTGAATACGTTGGCCACACATATAGCAAGTTTTTGTTAGATTGATGCTAGACATACTGTTCAGCAATATATTGTTTGGAGGCTCAAATAAAAAGAAAGTGGACTAAGCAGCCTAAGATCGTCATCATGCACTAACCACAGGATTTAGGGTTTTTTATTTGATTTAGGGCAATAAAACTAATATTTGCATGTGACTTCTAAGATAAGTCATGGGTTTCAAAGAGTGGATCATTCCCCAAGACAAGATCTTCTATAATCTTCTTGAGGAACAAGCAGAACTGGTGGTAAAAGCGGCTGAATTGTTCCAAACCATGCTCAGAGAATACGACAGTTTTGATGTGCTTATCACGAGAATGAAAATTTTGGAACATGAAGGAGACGAGATTGTGCACAACATAATTCGTAGATTGCACAAGTCATTCATTACGCCGATAGATCAAGAAGACATCTCCAAACTCGCTTCTTTGTATGATGATGTGTTGGATTTGATTGATAGCGTTGCGAACAGAATTTTTCTCTTCAAGCTAAAGAAACCTAATAGCGTAATTTTAGAATTCGCTGATATTATTGTCCAACAGGTCAAGGAAGTAGGTGCGGCTACGAAACAAATTCGCAAGATTCACCAAGAAGAAATAGAGAAAATGTTCAAAGCGGTCCATAGTTTAGAGAATGAAGCGGACGATTTGCACGATTATTCGATCGTAGAGCTTTTCAAAGAAAAAGACCCGAAAAAAATTATGATCATGAAAGAAATATATGATTTCCTTGAGGAAATAACCGACAAGTGCGAAGATGTTTGCCTAGTTATTCAAGATATAGTCATAAAGAACGCTTGATAGTATGGTCGACTTGGTTTTTCTTTTCGCGCTGGTTTTAGCTCTAATTTTTGGTTTTTGGACCGGTTTCACTGATGCAGCCTACACAACAGCTACTATTATTGCGACAAAAGCTGTGAAAACTAACCAAGCCATTGTATTGTCGGCAATCGGCGCTTTGGTAGGTATGACCCTTTTCGGTTCCGCGGTGGCCGTTACAATAGGAACAGGAATAATCGTCCCAGGTTATGCTTCAGGTGAAGTCCTCATTGCAACTTTGATGGGGGTCTTGATTTTTGATGTTATAGTCTCGTGGGTTTACGCTCTGCCTATTTCTGAAACACACGTTTTGATCGGTGGATTAATTGGAGCAGGCATAGCAGCAGGGGGAGTTGAGATTATCCAAGTTGAAGGCATAGTCAACAAGATTATTATACCATTACTAACTTCACCATTTATTGCGCTCATAGTTGCATACTTTCTTACATCGGTTATTATCAGGGCGTTTAGCAAGTACTCTGCGAGTAAGATGAACAAAAGGTTCAAGAGACTTCAGATCCTTTCTTCGTTTCTGTTTGCTGTTACTGACGCCACTAACGATGCGCAAAAAGTGATGGGAGTAATAACGATGCTCCTGTTGTATTATGGGGCAATATCAGAATTCATCGTTCCATTTTGGGTAATCATAGCTTCATACATAGTGATCACTTCGGGAATTGTGTTCGGTGGATGGAGAATAGTTAAGACAATGGCTACCAAGATTACCCGATTAAGGCCATACCAAGGATTTTCAGGTGACCTAGCTAGCTCGGTAATACTTGGAGCAGCAGCTTTAGGAGGAGCGCCAGTCAGCTCAACCCACGTTGCTAATGGCACGCTACTGGGTGTAGGATTAACTCGTGGGACTAAGGCAGTTAAATGGGGGACTATGCGCAACATTATCTGGGCTTGGATTATATCAGCCCCATTATCTGCCGTTTTCGCTTATGTTCTTTACCATTTAATAATCATCTTCATATGATTGGGCACCTTACTGGCAACAAACTTTCTGACTGACTATGTGAGCAAGTAAGCTAGCACCTAGGAACCAAAGATTAAAATCCCAAGAAGAAAAAAGGAGTAAGTCAGGGAAGTATTGATGATGGGGCTTCAAGCTGATAATTCTGGGAAAAGCAAGTTAGCAATGGTATAAACACTTTTTTGGGGTTAAGTATTGGTTGCCCCGGGGAAAAGCGGTTTTTGTCCAAGATGCAAACCAGTACACGACAACTTTGCCAGTCAAACAACAAAGCAGTGAGGATTTGCTTGGGCGGAATGGATATTCTGATAAAGCTATTGAAGAAATTCTGGAATGGTATGACTAAATTTCACGTATCATTTCGCTTACCTTGCTGGAACCAAAGATTTTACTCCATGGGAAGGGTATCTTATGAGCCTTCACTT
>DAOVIH010000087.1 GCA_030673805.1 Candidatus Bathyarchaeota archaeon
AACTTGACAAAAAACAAACTTTTGATAAGCATAGTTGCTTTTGTTTTCGTCTTAATACTATTGATCAGTGCCTATCCTATCGCTAATCTGGTTTTTGCAGAGAACTCCATGACGAAGGAAAGTGCTTTCAGATATGAAACAGGAGTAACCCAGTATCCGTGGACTCAACAGGCACATGACGGACGACGCACTGGTTTCACTGAAAGCCCAGCTCCAATCACCAACCACACCCTATGGAAATTTGGGGGGGACGGAAAAGACTACTACATATCTTTTCCAACAGTTGCTAATGGCAAAGTGTTCTTAGCCGTTCAGGTACCGTTACCCTATGATCACCTTTATGCTTTGGATGCAGCTACAGGAGAGCAATTGTGGGCTTGGAGACCCGAAGGACTCCCAGTTGGTTCGGGTTTCCAGGGTGCACCAGTAGTCGACGCAGGCAAAATATACTTCCCTACAGGTACATCGCTGTACTGCATTAATGAAGCGGAAGGTGATGTCATGTGGCAATACAACTTCAACCAGCCATTAGGCGGAACTCACAGCGTCGCTGTTTCCGGCGGGAAAATATACGGCTTTTCAATGAATTCTGTTTGGTGCATCGAAGCTGGTTACTCGACTGGGTACCAGCCAGTCCTCAAGTGGGAAACCTTTTCCAACGGAAACTTCACCATCGATCCGCAGTATAGTGGCCTAATAGGCTCACCTGCGGCAGGTGAAGGCAAAGTAATTGGCATAGGCAGAGGCTCAGGCGATGTGTTCTGCCTCAATGCTACCACTGGCGAATGGATTTGGACAGTCCACACAGGCGACATCACTCAGTATACCCCCACCATAAACGACGGAAAAGTCTACTATGGCAACAACAACGGAACCCTTTACTGCTGGAACGCAGATACCGGAGCGGAAATCTGGAAACAACAAGTCAGCCTTGGTGTATGCTGGAGTGCCACAGTAGCCTACAACAAAGTCTTTGCCGGGTCATATGATGGTTGGTTCCGTGCCTTCGATGCCAACACAGGAGCAATGGTGTGGGAAATCGACAATACGGATGCTCAAGCTTCACACCCCTTCTTAGGCTACTGGGGTGTATGGCACGGTGCACCAGCCATTGCCGACAACAAAGTCTACATGGGGGCACACGACGGCTATTTCTATTGCTGGGACGCTTCAAACGGTGAAGAAATCTGGAAATATATGGTTGGAGGAGACGTCTGCGCTGGCCCATCAATCGCAGATGGCCGAGTATACGTTGGCTCCCATTACATATTTTCTAAGTATGAAGGACAAAAAACCGGGGAGTTGTACTGCTTCGGTAAAGGTCCAACCACAACAAAAATGGCTGTCACAGGATCAAGAATAACAATGGGATCCAGTACCACCGTCTTTGGAACTATCACTGATGAATCGCCCGCACACTTAGATGCGCCAGTAACAGGAGTTCCCATAAACTTAGCCTATCGAAATGAACAAAACTGGATCAATCTTGAAGCAGTAACTACAGATTCCGAGGGAAGTTTCACTTACGAATGGACCCCACCAGCCGAAGGCAGCTACGACATAAAGGCACATTTCGAGGGAGATGACAATTATGAATGGTCAATCAGTGAAACCACAATCCAAGTAACAGCTGCTCCACCACCGGCACCCACACCAACGCCTGAACCAACACCTACACCTACACCAACGCCCACACCTACACCTGAACAGCCAATCGAAACACCGTCGTACGACCTGTACATTCTAGCTGTCGCCATTGTAATTTTGATCGCCATCGTAGCATTAGCAGTCTTAGTGTTAAGAAAACAATAAAAACCAAAACAAATCTCAATTCTCCCTTTTTATGGAGAAACTCTCGCAAGAGAGAAACTTTAGAGAAGGGGCTGAATGGGCCCAAGCCGCGGGATGAAACTCGCCGAAGGTGGTTTTGGAAGTTTCATTTTAACCTCAAATGTTCTCCAGAGTCTGGGGCTTCAGCAAACCCTTACTGATGCTTAAGCATAGAATGTAGATGTTATGTTCTCTTTCTTTTCTGCAGTCTTTTCCCCTTTTTTCTTTTTAGCCATAGAAAGAGATTGCCAAAAATTATATCTACACTATTCTAGAAATAGGTTTCCGGGGGAAAATAATTGTCAGTTATACCTAATTTTGAGTTAGGCTTATGGAATGCTTGGATTCTTGTCATTCCTATACTAATCATCGTATTCTCTGATGTGAGAGTGACAGCTGCCAGGGAATCAGGAAAATCAGGAGATTTTCAGCTAACTAGAAAAGAGAACAGACTCACATATGCAGTTTTCTTGCCTATGATCATTTCTTTCGTATATGCCGTTTTCTTACCACTACAACTTGGCACAATATGGCTATACAGCGGTCTAACTATCTGCTTGTTTGGAATAGTTTTCACCATTGTTGCAATTCTGAATTTCGCTACTAGTCCTAAGGACAAGGTCATAACCAAGGGTCTTTATCATTTTACAAGAAACCCCATGTACCTTGGTTTGATTCTATTGCAGATTGGTTTGGGAATAGCTTGCGCTTCTTGGTTATATCTTCTTTTAACAGTAGTGCTGATGATTCTGCTCAATGCCAATTCATCAGCTGAAGAACGCTATTGCCTTTACAGGTACGGAAATGACTATCGAAAATACATGAATAGAACACCAAGATGGATAGGAATCCCCAAATCCTAAGCTAAATCTTATCCCTTTTTCCCCTTTTCCTGTGTTCGATTATTACCGCAAACCACAAAGCAGAGCTTACAGAATTATGAATTTGGAGTTTTGAAATGCCAAGAGCGATCGTACTGATAAATGTGTCATCTGCCTTTGAAGACTCAGTTCTTAAAGAAGTATTAAAACTCGACAATGTGGAAGAAGCTTACGTCTCCTACGGGGTTTATGATGTAGTGGCAAAAATTAATGCAAGTGCCATGGAAGACCTGAAGAGAACTATAACTCAGAAAATTAGAACCATCAAGAACGTTCGTTCAACACTAACATTACTGCTTGTAGAAAAGAATCTTTGACTTCTAAAGACAGAAATCATTACATTATTTCGGTTTCTCATTGCCCAGTTACATAACTCTCTAAGTTGTTCAGACAAAAAAAGATAATGCACAAATTTTGTGTCAAGCAGTTTTCTAGGTTTCGAAGTTATAAAAGATCTTGGGAGTCAATAGAAGAAGTGAATCAGGTAGACATTTAAGAAAAGTTATCAACGACCAATAACAAGTCTTAGTTAGGATTGGTAAGTCATATGGCTAGAAGTAACATCATTGAAGCTTACACCCTAATAGTTGTGGAACACGGTGCAGTAGAAGTTGTATTTAACAATCTTCTTAAGTTAAAGGGTGTAGCTGAAGCTTCACTAATTTATGGAGAATTTGATATACACTGCAAAATCTCAGTCTCTAGCATGGATGAGCTTGGAGAAGTGCTTGAAAAAATAAGAAAACAAAAAGTCATAAGAACTGAAACACTTATCGCTCAAACAAAATACAAAAGAAAGTCAAGACTCACAAACAATCATCACAGAAAAATGGGCCATACCAGAGCAAGACACTAACCAACAAAAAGAATCCAAAAGACTACAACACCCTCAATCACTTAACTCACTCAACTAGAATAGCCCATAAGTGGTGTTTATGATTTACGCAAAAAGATTCTAGTTTTTAGATCCACAACAAAAAGCAAATATTGACGACATGTTCATTCAAAACAGTGATGGGTATTGAAGCCTGAGTCTGTTTATGGACA
>DAOVIH010000067.1 GCA_030673805.1 Candidatus Bathyarchaeota archaeon
TATGCTCCTTCGCTAACCTCTTTGCCTACAACCAATTTCCACCTGTTAGTTTCCATGACCTGTGCAAGTCTTGTGATTAGAAAAACTCTAAGTTGGTGAAATCTCACTTTCTCGTTTCCAGTGTTTACTCCCGCTCTTTTTGTTAGCCGTTTTAGGATTTCGGTTAACTCGTTTTCGCCTATCTCCAACATGGGTTTTTCGGGGTCATATTGTCCTTCAGATTTTAGTATTGTTAGCCATTGCTTAGCTGCCTCTTGTCCATCAAATCCAAGAAAGGGTTTTGCTGTTACTCCTTCTTTGATAGTATAAATTTCTCCTAACGAAATAGGTGGCTCCGCGTCCAAGTCATGAGCAATGAATGTTCCCTGCTTCAAGTTTACAAAATCACTAGCCCGTAGCCCTAACTCTTTTCCCACAAGCAGAATATAACGCTCTTTTGGCTTGCTTACACTAGCCATCTTTTTCAAATCTTCGAGAGTCAGATCATAGTACTTCCGCTTTGGTTTCGGTTTCTTTGAAATTTTCGCTTTCTGTTGTTGCGTAAATTTAACCTCTAATCTATGAAAAGCAAAAAAGCTTCTAATCGATCGCAAGTAACTTTTTCGAGTATTGTCACTAAAGTCCTGTTTTTCGTAGTCTTTTAACCAATTATAAAATTCAATAAGCTTATGCTCAAAAGCGTATGTGCGATTCTTAAGGTCTTCTTCCCTTTCTCTAAGTAATCTTTGATCGTCCCAATCTCCATCTTCAGTTTCGTTCATGAATTCAATGAAAAGCCCGTAACCTATCTTGTAGACCTTAACCGAGTTTTTAGCGAAACCACTTAACCAAGCATCTTTTCCCACTCTGTTTTCCACGGTTAACACTCCAAGTCTCACCTCCTTTATTCTTGTTCAAACCTATAAAGATAACTCAGGAATAATTCCCGTTTACGGAATAATAACCGTAATCCGCAAAAATTTCGGAATATACTTAGGACCCAGCAGCGTTTATCCACTCTTAAACGATCGAGAGAACTGGAAATATCTGGATAGCACATGGGAAACACAAGGTTTTCACCCAAAAAGAATGTACAAACTAACTTCCCAAGGACAGAACCTGTTGAGCTACCTGGAGTGTTCGTTTGGATCCATGCTGATGGGAACCGGAACAACAGGAACTACACCGCCAACTCTAAAAGAATAAAAATCACAAAAAATAATAACCAAAAAGGAAGTGAAGAAACATTGCCAGTAAAAGGATATGACTCAGTGAATCTGCCATCAGGGTTATACTGCAAAGTGAAAGCCTTGGTAAAGACTAGAGTCGACATGGGTTACAGAAGCATAACTGAGTTTGTGGCAGAAGCCGTCAGGAAAAGAACAGAAGAAATCGAACAGACAAACAAGCCCGCATCGCAACCCGAATAAAAATGCTCCACCGTGGACTAAGATAATAATCATGCCCTGTTGTAACAAATCGGCTGTTTGTTGCAGTATTTGTACACAAAGACAAAACGAAGCCTAGGATTATCCTCGTTTCCGAAGTCAACGATATCTTGTTTTCTATTTTGCAGCAACAAGCTTGGTGCCGCAGTAAGGGCAGAACTTGTAGTGATCCGGGAACGTTTGATGGCTACAGCCTAAAGGGCATTCTCTCATCGAGTCTCATCCCCCTTCCTTATCAATTCCACGAAGTAAGATATAATTTCACGGTATACTGAAAAGTGCGGTTTTTTTTACCATTCAAGGTCCTTTTCTGCGATTATGCCCCAGCATTTTCTGCATATGGGGAGACGCTTGTTTCTGTAATAGATGTAGACTTCGATATCTGTGTTTTTGCATTTTCCCTTCCAAGGATTTTTGCAGTTTTCGATTGCTTTAGTTAAAGTTGCCATTGTAAATCCAATTCTCTTGATGAGCGGATAGCATTTAAAATCCTCGACTCAACGACATCCTATTGAGGGGAGAGCAAAGTGAAAGTAAAGAACATGCACGTAATACTCAAAAGGGTTGTCTGACAAGTTTTCATTGGTGACTCCGATCATGATAGACTCGTACGATTTTGGCAGAGTAACAGTAGACGGAAAACGTTACAACACTGACCTCCTAGTGTTTCCCGACAAGGTCAAAGCTGGTTGGCGGAGAAAAGAAGGACACAGCCTCCAAATAGTGGACTTGACAGAAGTCTTGGAGGCGAAGCCTGAGGTGCTGGTGGTGGGCACAGGCTACTCGGGAATGATGGATGTTCCCCCTGAAACCAGAGCACATATTGAATCTGAGGGAATCGAACTTGTGATCCAGAAGACAGCTAAAGCCTGCAAAACTTTTAATCGCTTAGCTGAATCTAGAACTGTTGTGGCAGCTCTCCACCTGACCTGCTAATTCAGCTTAAATTAAACCCTAAAAGTGCATAATGTTTGGTTCTGGGGTTAAAATTTAGTCCAACTCAACCAAAACTGTCTAATGGGGTAAAGTCTTATCCAGAAACTATAGACGTGTTATCCACTTAGTAAATGGACATTTAGAGAAATGAGGTACGGATATGGAGTACCCACGTGAATGGGAAACGGTATTCACAGCTAAGAATGGCAAGAAGGTAGACTTTCGTCCAAAACAGTCTGGTGACACGGAAATGCTGTGGAAAATGTTCTCGACAATGTCAGAGAAAAGCCTGTCAAACCTAGTTCCTCCATTCACTAGAGAAAGAATAGAAAACTGGACAAGCAACATAAACTATAACGAAGTCCTGACGATTGTTGCAGTTATAGACGAGAAAAACGAGCAGCGAATAGTTGGCTCAGCATCACTAAAGTTCAACCCGCAGGAAATCTTTAGACATAAGGCGGAGTTGAGCGCATCTGTTCATGATGACTATCAAAACATGGGATTAGGCACGGCGATGTTGAGGCATCTGCTTGATATTGCTAGAAAGAAAAAGCTGAGAAAAGTTTGGCTCCTTGTAAACACCGATAACGATAGAGCTGTTCACGTGTACAAGAAAGTGGGTTTTGAAATAGAAGCAAAGCTTTGCAAAAAGAGATTTAACAAAGGCAAATATGGAGACGAGTACAGAATGGCGATTTTCCTATAAACACAAAATGCCCTCAGAACCTTACATGCTTCCATTCAGTAGCCTTTTCCTGAGCCCAGCATAACATGCAAAAGTTTGGGTTTGGGGTTAAAGTTTAACCTATCAACCATCATTTTTGGGCTATTTTTTCTCTAGAGACTTTTCCAAGGTTAATTATCAGGTCTCGTGTGTTCTTAATGTCTTGGAGGTAAACGAATTCGTCCACCCCATGATAAAGGGTGTCAGCTCTGATGGTTCCATAACAAACCACAGGTATTCCATTCTTGGCGAAAAAACTTCCATCGTTTCCCCCAAGCTCTGCGGCATAGGGTAAACTCTGACCCCTAGTCTTCCTTATGTTTTCAGAAACTGTATTCACAAAAACCAGATCCTCGGGTGTGTGGTAGCCCTGCTGCCTGTTCACAAGCTCCAAGACCGCTTCACAGCCAGTCTCATCTAGCGCCTTCTGGAAGAAATCCATTAATTCTTTCTCAGCCTGCTCAAGGGGCTCTTCGGGTAGGAGTCTACGGTCGAACCGGACTTCGCACGTGCCCGGTATCACGTTTTCTTTCTCTCCTGCCCTGATCATGGTTACTGAATATCGTCCCCAAACAAACTTTTTCGGAGCCCCTGGAGGCGCATGTAACGTTGATTCTTTTTGTTCAACTAGTTCTCTGTAATGTTCAAACTCGCCAAGCAATTTCATGGCTTCATCGATAGCGTTTTTGGCTTTGAATGGGTACCCAGCATGTCCCTGTTTCCCTTTAACAGTTACTTTTCCCCAGATGATCCCACTGGCGCCTAAGAAGAGACTCTCTGGTCCAGCGTCAACTATCAATGCTGCGTCTCCTTTTAGTCCCCAGTCGCTCATCACATAATCGACGCCATATCTTCCCCCTATTTCTTCATCCACCCCAGCGACAAGCTTGAGATTAATATCCAATTTCTCTTTCTTTAGCTGTATCATGGCTCCCATTATGGCTGCGATTCCTGCTTTGTTGTCTGCAGTGCCTCTTCCATAGGCTTTTCCGTCCTCAACGGTGAGCTTGAAGGGAGGATACTTCCATCCGGTTCCAGGAGGAACAACGTCAAAGTGTGATTCAAGAAGCAAAGTAGTATCTGAACCTGAATCGAGAGTTACAATAACGTTTGGGCGCGAGAGACCATCCTTAGCGCCCTTCTCTCCATCCACTATCTCCCATTCCAGAGAGTTATTTTTTGCTTCCTCAATAATTATCGAAGCACATTCATCATATCCCTTCTTCGGAACTGATTCAGTGTTTATCTCCACCAACCTTGAAAGAAGATCGATCTCGTAATCTAACAAAGCCAACACATTCATCTCATGCTTCTATTTGTTATGCCGAGACTTTAGCTTTTTTCACGCTTACCCCTACTATAAAATAGCTGGAATGCACAAGCAACCAATGTTTTACCAAGAATGTTAAGGAATAGACCTCATTATTGTATTCTAATTTTTCTTCCCAGATTCGGAATTGGTTTATTTTTCATTTTTTCTGTCTCAAAGAACCTTAGTTCCTTGAATTGATCATCAGTTAGGGCTAATCTTGCCTTGGCAAGAATATTCAGACATATATCCTTGAAAACTAAGTCTGCGCACCCAACTTTGGCGTCGGCGATCAACTCTTTGCAAGCCAAAAGAACTTCATTCAGCACTCCTCACCTACTTCTAGAACTATCAAAAGCCTTTCACCATTATACTTTATGACCCACAAATCCGTATCAACCATAAAAAACGTCCATTCATCTATACAACACAAGACACCCAAACTTAAGATATGAGCCACTTTGTAAAACAAAAATTCTAGACTTCGTTTTTCAAGCCTTCAGAAAGGTTAATTAGGTCGTTGGAAAACATGGTTAGTTGCACGATCGCCACAGATATCCCATCTGGACGATGTGACTGCATTAGCCGTGACCTTAGGCGGCTTCAACCCAGACGATAAAGGCGTTTAACGCCCTAGAATGAAGGGGTTGACTCCGGTTGCGGCAACAAAGATGAGGACCTGATTTAGATCAGATCCGAAGTGGGCTTTGGCGCTTATCCGCAATTCCAGTCGGTTTTGTGGCAAAAATACTCCGAATATGAAAATTTAAATCCGGTTGATCCTGCCGGACCTTACTGCTATCGGGGTGGGACTAAGACATGCGAGTCGAGCGTCTCTAGCTATGTTGAGACGCGGCAGACGGCTCAGTAACACGTGGCTAACCTACCCTCAGGACGAGGACAAACCCGGGAAACTGGGGCTAATACTCGATAGGTGAGAATGTCTGGAATGATTTCTCACTCAAAGGGCTTTAGAAACATGCTTCTAAAGTCGCCTGGGGACGGGGCCGCGTCCGATCAGGTTGTTGGTGAGGTAATGACTCACCAAGCCTATAACCCGTACGGGCCGTGAGAGCGGTAGCCCGGAGATGGGTACTGAGACAAGGACCCAGGCCCCACGGGGCGCAGCAGTCGCGAA
>DAOVIH010000089.1 GCA_030673805.1 Candidatus Bathyarchaeota archaeon
GTAATTACTTTGCATTAATGTTCGGTGTCTGCATAGGCGCGGAATATTGCATCGACAAAAATCAACAATAAAAAAAGGAGTGAAAAAAAAATGGCAGAAAAACCAGCCCCGAAACCCGCAAGCAAACCATCCGATGTTATTTTCGTTGGAAACAAACCTCCTATGAGCTACGTACTAGCAATCATTACAGCATTCTCTTCTGGAGAGAACACGGAAGTTACGTTGAAAGCTAGAGGCAAAGCAATAACAACTGCAGTGGATACAGCTGAAATAACTAGGAACCGCTTCATAAAAGAATTGAGAGTCACCAAGATCGGGATCGGAACTGAGGAGATGCCTCCAAGAGAAGGCGAAACGAGGTCAAGAATGGTTTCAACGATTGAGATAGCTCTTTCGAAAGCATAGACCATTGCAGAACCAAAAAACTTTTCCCACATTTTTTCTCATTTTATCCTTTACCTTTTCAATTAAGTTTCTATGATCAACCATCTTTGGTCACAACAAAAAAAACCGTGCGCCAATTACGTTATGCCCTATTGCATTATTTTGACTTATGACTCAGAAAAGCCAATTCATTCATCCCATTTTGTTGTTATTTTCGTGGTTTTTTTAGTTGACTTTCTGTAGTTCAATACACACAGTTTATAAGCATCCTCTTAGAGTATTTTTGCATCGTGTGAGAAGAAATTCTTGCATAGCAAACAATAGGAGTTGAAATAGCGAATGTATAACGATCGAGAAATGCACAAGGCAGTTTGCGCTGATTGTCAGCAAGAATGTACCGTACCATTTAAGCCAGACGGAACTAGACCTGTTTACTGCCGAGAGTGCTACCAAAAAAGAAGACCCCCAAGACGAAGATATTAGGTTAAATTCAAATTCTGTTTTTAACTAATTTCAATAGTTTTTTAACTTCTTCCTTTTTTCTTTTTTTCTTTTCTTTTTAAAAGCTTTCTCAAATAAGATATAGCGAACAAGTATTTTTCAGTGATCTTGATTTGGTGAGACCATTTTTATAGTTAAACCGTATGAGTCTTTTCGAGTTGGCAGTGAACACATTAGAAAAGGTGTCTAAGATGCGCCTCATAGTTCCTTCAGTGATCTCCGCTCTACGTTTGGTTGTTCTCCCCTTTCTTATCTATTCAATTGTCCAAGAAATGGTTTTTCTCAGTTATGGCTTATTCCTTTTCTCGATTGCCACCGATTTCATAGATGGATACGTGGCTAGAAAACTAGGCACGGAGTCAAGATCTGGTGCTTATTTTGATGTGGTGATTGATTTCTTATTCATTTCTGGAGTTTTCATGGCTTTCATCTACAAAGGGTTTTATCCGCTCTGGCTTATTCTTCCCATAGTCTTGGTTTTCCTTCAATTCGTCTTGTCAACTCTGTATTTGGAAAGGGTTGTCTATGATCCAATTGGCAAGTACTATGGTAGTCTTCTATTTGGTGCAATAGGACTAACACTTCTCTTTTCAGAACAACTGGTTTACGACATAGTTGCAATTGGCATCATAGTTGCGACATTAGCTTCTCTATCCAGTCGGTTGGCATATTTCCTACGTACACGAAATCGCAAACCTGACCAATCCCTCTAAACTGTCAGGAGAATCAGCAAAACAGCAGGAGAAGTCATGGAACATTCTTTACCGATCTTAAATCTGCGGAGAGAACATTAAGTCCCCGTTGCTAAATGAACCAGAGGCAGTTCAAACGCGGTATTTAGCCCTAATATGATCTTGGAGAAGGTAGATTATTACAACTAGACTGTATAGAATCTCAGCAATCGTTGCGGATTTTGGTATACCCGGGATACTAGGTAGATTTAACAGCACTAGTGAATCGGCTATGATTACAAATAGGGCAACTGCTACGGTGCCAATCCACCCCCATCGTTTGCCAGTCCAGATTCCATAGGTGAAGAATAGGACTAGTACTCCGTAGGCTAAAGTATAGACGCTGTAGATAAGTGGGGTTTGTTGAGCCCCCATCGGGGAAAAGACTCCCAAAAGAAGGGTAAACCCTGAAACTATGTGGATAATTGCAATGCAGTATTGAGCAACTACCAAAACAGCAATGCCCAGAGATCTCCCTTTAAAAGTAGGCGGAGCATTGGGGCCGTTCATTCTAACCTAATTCTGCTAATACGATGCCCGTCATTTAATACTATTGTTAACGAATGATTCCGACGGTGAATCATGCTCTTACCAACTTGACGGGATTCTGAAACATCGATTGTCTTCATTTAATAATTTTCCATCTAATGTGATCGTGATGCTAAAAATGCAGGTTCGCAACTAAATCCTCGGCAAGGAGTGAAACAGCAAAGTACAAGAGGTTCACTAACGTGACCGGCGGGTTAATTCATGTTTGGACGGTCACCTTCTTGGGTTTGATAATGCTTCTAAGAAAAGCCAGCAATTCATAAACAACTCTATAAATCACTTTTAGTTGAGGCTGGCGCGAACCATAAAGTTTAAATGAATAAATTTACATATGAATTATTATTCAATTAAAGATGTGAAGTGACAAAGGATGAATCACGAAAAAATGTTCTGTTACCAATGTGAACAAACCGCGAAAGGAGAAGGATGCACCATAGCCGGCGTCTGCGGCAAAACTCCTGCTGTCTCATCCCTCATAGATCTGCAAGTATACGCTTTAACCGGGCTTTCTCAGATAGTCCTCATTGCAAAATCTCTTGGAATAGACACCACAGAAGCCGATGTCTTCACCTGCAAGGGTCTATTCTCAACCATTACAAACGTAAATTTTGATCCAAACAGATTCATAAAAGAAACCAAGAAAGCCGTTGAACATCGAGAAGCCCTAAAAGCAGAAATAACTAAAACAGGCAACACAATAATCACCGATGGTCTTGTAAGTTTTGTTCCAAAAACCACTATCGACGAGATGGTTGAACAAGGAAGACAAGTCGGCCTTAAATCATTTCCAGCTATAGATCTTGATGCCCTTTCACTCAAACACCTGCTTCTCTTCGGGATCAAGGGCGTAGCCGCTTATGCAGATCATGCGTATATTCTTGGCCAAATGGATGAGCGCGTATTCACTTTCATCCACGAAGGCCTCATAGCAACCCGCAACAAGTCCTTAAATGTCGAGGTTTTAACGGCCTTAGCTCTGAAATGTGGAGAGATGAACCTGCGGGCTATGGAGCTTTTAGACTTGGGAAACACCCAAACCTATGGGCACCCCATCCCCACCAAAGTTCCGCTGGGCACAAAAAAGGGAAAGGCCATTCTTGTTTCAGGGCATGACCTCACAGATCTAGATGCGATCCTAAAGCAGAGCCAAGATAAGGGAATCTACGTTTATACTCATGGGGAAATGCTTCCCACCCACGCTTATCCTGAACTAAAGAAGTACTCCCACTTCTATGGTCACTACGGAACAGCTTGGCAAAACCAGCAAAGAGAATTCAAGAGCTTCCCAGGGGCCATTCTAATGACCACAAATTGCCTTATGAAACCCCAACAGACTTACGAAAACAATATTTTCACCACGGGCCAAGTAGGGTGGCCAAACGTTACCTACCTTCCAGACAAGAACTTTGCCCCAGTTATAGAAAAAGCCTTAGAAATA
>DAOVIH010000020.1 GCA_030673805.1 Candidatus Bathyarchaeota archaeon
CCCTTTTCTGTTTTCGGCATCTTTATCCCTAGACTCTGTATCACCGATGAAACACAAATATTTAAGAATATTGATTGTTCTGCGAGAATACGTATTGCTTTTTTGGTTTTTTAGGTGTGTTTTGTTGATGCTTTTGTATACGGAATGCATTGTGTGCGAAGCAAAACTGGGAGATTAACTAGGTCTTTCCATCTGAGGATGGATTAAAGAGAGTTGACATTGGTTGTGAAATGTTCGTCAGTAAGGTTTGATTCAGGTGATAACGGTCGTGGAGATTTATCAAACTCGAACATCCTTAGCAGTTTCATCTTTGTTTAGTGTTTTGTTTATTGATTCTAGTTCGCTTCGAAGCATCTCAATTGCATTTTCAATATGTTTGCGTTTTCGTTTTAGATCTTCTGTTGTTACACTTGGCTTCTCTTTTTCGAGGAAGGCTGAAAAAGGTGTGAGGATCTTGGGTATTGGCAGCCCTTTTGTTTCCAAATTAAGTACATCTCGAGCAAATTCTTCGAACAATACCTTCATGCTCTCAGCAATTTGGTTCTGCTTGATGAGAACTCTCTTTAGAATGAGTCTTCCGGTTTCGGTGATGCTGTAGCTCTTTCGTCGCCTATTCTTTTCGAAACCCCATTTTCCCTCAATATATCCAGATTTCTCCAGATCTTTGAGGATTGGGTAGATACCGCCGGCAGTAGGTTTCCAGAACCCTTCAGTTCTATCGCCGGTTTCTTTCATGATTTCATAACCGTGAGAACTTTTCTTGCTGAGAAGAATGAGTATTGCTATCCGCATGTAGCCTTTTTGCGCTTCCTTCAACCAGCACGTAGCTGTTTGTTCCTCTTTTTCCTCAAACATGCCTTTCAAACTTGCTAGTGTGATGGTAATACTTATATTTTACTTGGATATATTGCACTGAAGAATATATCTGGATGGTGTGGTTTCCTCTTGGGAAGCGAAACTATGATCGAGGTAAAAAACCTTACTAAAAAGTTCGGTGATTTTGTTGCAGTAGACAATATCTCATTCAAAGTTAAAAAGGGGGAAATTTTTGGCTTGCTTGGTCCCAACGGAGCGGGCAAGAGCACAATTATACGGATGCTTTCCACATTGGCCAGACCCACGAGCGGTACTGCCACTGTCGGAAACTATGACATAACGAAGAACGATGGGGAAGTAAGAAGCCTAATCGGCCTCGTTTCTGAAAAAATGATTTTGTACGACCTGCTAACCGCAAAAGAAAACCTATGGTTCTTTGGAAAACTTTTCAATCTCTCCAAAGAGGTGCTTTTGCGTAGGATTGATGAACTTCTTGACCTAGTTCAGTTGAGTGAGTGGAAGAATTCCCAAGTGGGAACGTTCTCTACTGGGATGCGGCAGAGGATGAACGTAATACGTGCTCTCCTTAACATGCCTGAAGTATTATTCCTAGATGAACCTACACTTGGTTTGGATCCGCAATCCTCAGTTGAAATCAGAGAATTCATTAGGAAACTCAACAGAGAAAACAAGACCACCATACTCTTAACCACCCATATGATGGTTGAAGCTGACATGATATGCGATCGCATAGCCATAATAGACTGTGGGAAAATCGTGGCTCTTGATACATCGTCTAACTTGAAGAAAAGCATTTCAGGGGTTGACACAACAATGCTAAAAATTGGAATCAAAAATCTCACCCAAGACCTAATCAAATCAATGCGAACCCTGAAATGCGTGGAATCTGTTACTCAAGAAAACTCCACCTACATTAAGGTTCATGCCCACGGTGAAGAAGCTTTTGACGCGATCATTGACTCAATAAGAACCAAGAAAGGTAAGATAAACTCGATAGAAAACCTTCAACCCACCCTCGAAGACGTTTTTCTGCATATAACTGGTCACGAGGTTAGGGACAAGGCAGATCAAAAGATACCATTGGAAAGACACAGGGGTTTTATGCCAAAGAATAGGGTACGGTGAGACTGGATGAGCGCGAGAAACCTGTTTTCACATAGTTTCAGGATTGCTTGGAAAGACTTGATGGAGCTATTTAGGAACAGAATGGAACTATTTCTGCTTATTTTGATGCCAATCTTTATGATGGGTATGGTTGGCTTCATATACCCATCTGAGGCTTCGCTGAGTAATGTGCCTGTTGCCTTATTGAACGAGGACATGGGGTTTTTAGGTGCAGATTTTGTTTTGTTGTTTGAGGAAATTAACAACAATACTGGTATGGTTGCAATTACTGAGGCTCAAAATTTTGATGAGGTACGAGAGATGATCCAGAGAGGGGACGTCCAAGGCGGCATAATACTCCCAAGCAACTTCACCTCGAGTCTTGTTGGCGGAAAACAGGGAACGATTATTGTTGTTGCCGATCAATCTAATCCCCAAATATCGGCGGCGCTTCAAGGTGTCTTGAAGGGAGTATTTGAAGAGATGGGAACAATGATGGCGCAACAGAGGCTCATAGAAGAATTTCAAGTTGACCCAGCTGTTTCACTTGCGATGGTAAAGCCTTTCAATGTTCAGTTTGAGGACATTGTTTCAGGAGACTTTAGCTATTTTGATTTCGTAGCTCCGGGAATTATGGCTATGACGGTGATGATGAGCGTTATGACAGGGCTCCCGGCTGCTATTTCAAAAGAAAAGGAAGTCGGTACGTTGGATGGAATGATGGTGGCTCCTATAAACAGGCTTTCTATAATACTTGGGAAAACTTTTGCTCAGACAGCTAGGGGGTTGCTTCAGGGGGCTGTAATACTGGTTTTATCTGTGACTTTGTTCGGGGTTACAATTCAAGGGAACATTTTGTTAGTGTTCGCTTTGCTTGTGCTTGGGGTTTTTAGCTTTGTAGGTCTTGGGGTTGTAATAACCTCTTTTGCTAAAGATCAATCCACTGCAGTGATGATGATGACCACTTTGATCTTTCCTATGATGTTCCTAAGCGGTGTTTTCTTTCCGGTAGAACAGATGCCCTGGTACATGCAAAGTATCTCAAAATTCCTACCGCTAACTTACTTAGCCTCAGCTCTGAGGAAGGTTATGGTGCTTGGAGCAGGCATACCTATGATAAGCTTTGAACTAGCGGTTCTGATAGGTTTTGGGACCATTCTGACCGCGATAGCTGTTCCGGTGTTCAAGAGAGCAATGACCCGCTAGTTGGCACAAATAGGGTCCTCAATCTTTGTAGCAAGCTCATCCTATATTGCACTCAACATGACTTTGAGTGGAAATAACCCCATAGCTTAAAGGAACCTTTTGATCCTCAACCTTTATATATCACTCATGATATTGCGAGAGATATCTCTGGTGATATGATGGGCGAGCGCAAAATGCGGCGGACTACTGGGGTGCCGAGAGGCATTCTAAAATTCTTAGTTCTAAGACTGCTAAAACAGAAACCAATGTCTGGCGTAGAAATCGCTGAAGAAATTTATCGGCAAACGAGGGAACGTTGGAAGCCAAGTCCAGGATCAATTTATCCTCTTTTAGCTTGGCTTCAAGACAAAGGATATACTGAAGAGCTCCCAACAAGCGAGGAAGGACTTAAACGTTACCAGTTCACGACCCGAGGGATTGAATTCCATGAAAATCAAGTAAGATTTGCCCAAGACTTTCTCAAAAAGCTAGAGTTCCTTGTGCCCATGATAATTGACAGTCTACACCTCGATCCCAGCCCTGAGAAAGCGAGCGGCATAAGAAAAGCTGCAAAAAGAATAATTCTAGCACTCCAAGCCCTACAGGAAACTAGTAGAAACAAACTGAGCGAACAAACAGCAGACGAAATCATTACAATCCTAACCGATTGTGCAAAGACGCTTGAGCAAATATCCCAGAAAATGAAAGAGGAAAACTAATTTGAAAAATACAATCGTTCAAACAAAAAATCTGCAAAAAACATACATGCTAGGAAAAGTTCCGGTTGAAGCCTTGAGAGGCGTAAACCTGAAAGTTGAGAAAGGCGATTTTGTTGCCATTCTTGGCCCTTCCGGAAGCGGCAAATCCACCTTGATGAATCTGATTGGAGCTCTTGACAAACCAACAAACGGAAAAGTAATCATAAATGGCGTTGATCTTTCCACATTGAATGACAATCAACTTGCCGACCTTAGGAAAAGCATTGGGTTTGTATTTCAGTTCTTCAATCTTATCCCGCGTTTTGACGCAAAAGGAAATGTTGAGTTACCAATGACGATACCAGGCCTAGGCAGATCTGAAAGGAGAAAACGAGCAGAAAAACTGCTGGACGATGTTGGCCTGAAGGACAGGATGAACCATACACCAGCCGAACTCAGTGGCGGTGAACGCCAACGTGTGGCAATCGCTAGGGCACTAGCAAATAACCCAAGCTTTCTTCTCATGGATGAGCCCACAGGAAACATAGACTCAAAAACTGCAAACGAAATTATGGAACTTGTTGAAAAGCTGAACAAGGAAAACGGCGTAACCACAATAATGATTACCCATGATCAGCAAATAGCGGGACGCGCAAAAAGAATGGTGAAGATGCTAGACGGCGAAATAATCAAGGAGATCAAACAACTTTGAAAGTAAATGATATCTTCTCTTATGCTTTTGGGGCAATACGCCTACGAAAACTCCGTGCGGGCCTAACCATTTTAGGTGTAGTAATCGGCATTGCAGCTATCGTTGCTTTGCTCTCAATTAGCCAAGGCCTCCAAGCTTCAATCAGCGGACAACTGGAATCAGGATTTGCAACTGATACTTTGATTGTCACAGCGGGCGGCTTAGGGTCCGGAATAGATGGTGGAATAGGTGCTCCTGACACCGGTTTCAGACTATTAGTCAACGATACAACATTTATCAATGAATTATCTGCAGACATCGAACTTTGGACAGCGATAATTCAAAGGTCAAGCTACATTGAAAGTGGTGAAAACACTCTGATTACCACAATAAACGGGGTGGTGTTCGAGGAATACTCAGAGATTTACAGCAATACCTTCGTAGCTGAAAGTGGAACCATCTCTTCCACTCCGGGAAACGAGGAGATTGTTGCTGGTAAAAGGGTAAGTGATCCTTGGGAAAACGGAACACTATTCTGCAGCGTAAATGACAATGTAAACGTTATTTGGCCTAACGCAGCTGTGCGCCCACCTCAAAACGAGACTTACACTGGTAATGTCACAGCTATTCTCCAAGAGATCGGAGGCTTCGGCATAGGTCCTTCAGATTCTAGTACTTACATTCCACTTTCCCAAGCCCAAAGTTTCTTTGATACCGATGAATGTGAAATGATAATCGTGAAACTATCCAACAGCGACCAAGCCACAATTGATGATGTTTCTGAAATAATCACCAATGCATTTAACGGACAAGTTTCAGTGATATCTTCAACAGCCGTACTTTCTATTGTGTCAACTATTTTCTCCACGATAGAACTATTCTTGGCTGGAATAGCTGGTATATCACTCTTAGTAGCGGGGATAGGGATAATGAATATCATGATAGTTTCATTGATGGAACGCACAAGAGAGATAGGCATACTGAAAGCTTTGGGAACAAAAAGTCGAACAGTGCTTGCAATCTTCCTAAGTGAAGCAATGATAGTTGGTCTTATTGGTTCCGCAATTGGCGTAGTCTCAGGCTGGGCTTTGGCAACCGTGGCTTCTGGATTTCTAGGCGGAGGTTTTTCTGGTGTAGCTCCCCCTGGTGCACCAGTTTCAGGGGGAATCGCGGTAACCCCAGTCTTGACTCCAGTATTAATCTTGGGAGCCATGGCTTTTGGCCTAATAATCAGCATAATATTTGCACTCTACCCCGCATGGAGAGCTTCAAAACTAAAACCTGTTGACGCCCTCAGGTACGAGTAGCCACGATCCGCTGATAATAACCTGCCAAGAAGATACTCCCCCTTTTTTAGTTAATCCGAAAAAAACGTAGTGATCAACACCTTATAAAATATGCCTAAGCATAACCTCAAGGAGGTTTGAAAACCTCTTTTCAACAATTAAGAAATTACTGGCAACTTTTTCTCCCGTCGAACAGAGCGAAGAATATAAACACTGCAATTACTCTAACAAATCCATGGACGAAATGAAAGAGCGGTTAAGTGAGGTTCAAGAAATAATCCGCAAGTTGTCCGAAGAAAATCCAAACCTTCTCGGTCCTTTTCTAGTATTCAACAGAAAAGCAACTGAAAACGGAGCCATTGACATTAAAACTAAGCGACTGATAACCGTAGCCCTAGCCGTAGCTAGACAATGTGAATGGTGTATTGCGCACCATACCAAGAGAGCTTTGGAAGCAGGTGTAACTAAAGCTGAACTAGTTGAAGCATGTGCTCTAGCGATCCTCATGGCTGGGGCACCAGCGATGATGCATACTCAATTAGTCCTAAAAACAATAGATGAACTAACGAAGCAACTCTGATCCACCCACATAATCTAACACTCAAACCAAACTTAGAAACTACGCCGATATTTCGCCGATTCTGGCTCTGGACCGAATCCAAGGTTCCTGTCTTATTTCAAATTGGGGTGGAATCACGGAACAAACTAAAACAATAACCAATTAACAACTGTCTTCTTCTATAATTGGCTCAACTTATGATTTTACTTTCACGTTTTTATGATCATTGTAGTTTCTTATACCATTCAGCAAACTGATTTAATGCCTTTCCACGGTGAGAGAACTTGTTCTTCTCTTCAATGGATAACTCAGCAAAGGTCTTCTTGGTTTCTAAGGGCTGGAAAATTGGGTCAAAACCAAAGCCGCATCTGCTGGTTTTTCTCTTCTCTTCCCTAATTATGTTTCCAACTACCTTTCCTTCAAAACACATTGGGGCTTTGAGTTTATCCGCGTAATAGGCTATTAAGGAACGAAAAGTAGCTCTTCTATTTTCCACGTTTTCCAAAAGTTTGATCAACCCTTGGTTTCCAATAGTTTTGTAAACGTAAGCTGAGTAAGGACCTGGAAAACCCTTCAGCTCATCCACGAACAATCCGGCATCTTCCACAATGACAGGTAGTTTCCACCTTCTAAAAGCTTCCAAAACGCTTCTTCGTGCAATTTCTGCAAGCCTATCACTTTGAATTTCCGGAGTTTTTGCCCTCAACATTCCAAGGGTTATGCCTTGTTTAGATGCTACCATTCTGCCCTCGTTGAACTTGCTCAAGTTGTTGGTAACAAAGAAAACAACTCTGCTCTTGAGTGGGCTCTTATTGATCTTTTCTTCTCTTTTCATTATAGCGTCCCCTTTTCTCTATCTCTCCAATCTTGTTTGAAACCTCTTCTGCCTCTTTCTTGCCTACAACATCTGCGTAACCTTTCATTACAGCTCGAAAGCATTCCTTGGCAAATTTGTGGTGCGTGCTTTTTAAAGCCCTTTTCATCAAATGTAAATCCACCCCCCTAGCCTCCACCTCTCTGGTTTTTTCGCCCAATCCAAAATCAACAAAAATGACTTTACCTTCCGGGTTCAAAATCATATTTGATGTAGTTAAATCACCATGAACTATTCCGTAATGATGAAGCCTTCCTATTAACTCCCCAATTTTTGCACACAGACCCCCTCTTACTTTTTCCGGGAGTTCAGCACCAATCAATCGCTTAACTTGCTCTCCATCTATCATCTCCATGATTATTGTAGAACTTTTTATATCTACAAAAAAGATTGTTGGCGTTGGTACCCCTGCTTTCTTAGCTTCACTGAGCAACTGAGCTTCATGGATCGTTCTGTAAGTCCTGATTTTCAAGTCTAGTTCAGCAGGCCTATACTTCTTTGCCGAACGCTTTTTAACGACCACCTTTCGGCTGTGCCAATAATCAATGAACAAACTTGCTTCAGCCCCTTTCTTCAACAAAACCGGGAGAGCTACTCTATCCAAGGGGTATTCACCTCCTCAAGGCGCCACCTCAATCTAACAAAGCTTTTTTCAATTGGGATCGACAAACCTTGTGCGTGTGCCAATATACCAGTCCAAGCGATCATGGCACCGTTATCCATAGCAAACTCAAGTGGTACAACATTGAACCTTGAATCGTGTTCTTCCGCTATTACTTCAATCATAGACTGTAATCTTCGGTTAGCGGCAACCCCTCCGGTGAGCAGAACCTCCTTTTTTTCAGTGTGGGCAATTGCTCTTTCAGTGATTTCAGTGACCATTGAAAAAACGTTTTCTTGGAGACTGAAACACAAGTCTTCGATATTGTATTCTCCGCTTTTGAACAAGCCAATTGCAGCCGTGAGAAGCCCGCTGAGTGAAATATCCATCCCTTTCACGACGTAGGGCAAGGTTATCAGATTCTTTCCCTTTGCTGCTAGTTGCTCTAAAGAGGCCCCAAGAGGCACATGCTTCTTTTGTTTTAGACCAATTTCCCTCGCAAAAACATCCAAACAATTTCCAAGGGCAATATCCAAAGTCTCACCGAAGACTCTGTAGCGCCCTGAATCGAAAGCTGATATCAGAGTATTGCCACCGGAAACATAAAGAGTCACCGGATCTTTCGCTCCAGTCATTAATTTCCCGATTTCAATATGCCCAATTGAGTGGTTCACTCCTACCAGCGGAATTCCAAGGTAGGCAGCTAACACTCTAGCTATAGTGGCCCCTGTTCTAAGGCAAGGTCCCAATCCCGGACCTTGAGAAAAAGCTATCAGGGTCAAGTCTGCTGGTCTAATTCCCGCATTTTGAAAGGCTTCTCTCAAAACTTGACTCGAGACTTCTGCGTGGTGTCTAGCAGCTTCTCTGGGATGGATTCCCCCTGTTTCTGGAAGGTAACAATCAGATACATTGGCTAGAATTTTTCCATTGGAGTTTAATATTCCGACTCCGAAATCGTCGGCTGTAGATTCAATGCCCAGACAACAAACTTCTTTGACTGTCTTTGCCATATTTTTTTAGATCCCTAAATTCGTTTTTAAGTTTTCACGCACATATCTTTATCTGCGATCGTAGATAAGTCTACTATGGCTTGGAACTGATGGAAAATGCCAAAACGTAATGATCTAGAACAAAAAGCTCTCCAGTTTGTAATAGCTAAAGGTCGGGAAGGTGTCCTCCAATCAGAATTGTGGCGAAAACTAGACGCGAGCAGCAGAGAAGGCTCTAGAATAGCAATAAAACTCGAAGAAAAGGGGTTAGTTCACAGAACAAAGGAACTCCGAGACGGAAGATGGACTTACAGGCTTTTTCCCAATAGACTTCCAGCATCGATAGAATCAATAGCTGACTGCCCCTGTCTGATGTGCCCAGACAATCAACGGTGCGACCCCACAACTCCAATTTCGCCAAAAACGTGTGGGCGCTTGACTGCGTGGCTCCTTTCTTCCAAACTGGATGATCCAGATGCGATTGGTGAAGATAATCTTGCCCAAAGCATGGATCCAAGATAGAAAAAGAGATTACTATTACAGAAAGGCCCAAGAAAACGGGTATCGTTCTCGGGCGGCTTACAAACTTTTGCAGGCTCTAACAAAGTATCACTTCATAAAGAGGGGCGATGTTGTAGTTGACTTGGGCGCTGCGCCAGGTAGCTGGATCCAGGTTGCTAAAAGAATAGTTGGAAGAAAGGGATTTGTACTTGGAATAGATCTTAAAGCCATAGTTTCTTTCCCCCAAGAATATGTGCGAATAACAATCGACGATATGAATGATTCCGAAATAGTGCAAAGGATCTTTGAATGTCTGCCTAGAGAAGCCGACGTCGTTATTTCAGATGTAGCCCCAAACATTTCTGGGGTATGGGACGTTGACCAGGCCCGTCAGATTGACTTGGCAACAATTTCTTTGAAGATTTCTCTAGAAATATTGAGGCCTTCAGGCAATTTCTTCGTGAAGGTGTTTGAGGGTGACATGCTCAATGGTTTTATTACGGAAGTTAGGAAGCATTTTGGGTTTGTGAAAATCGTGAAGCCTAAGGCTAGTCGGCCTAAGAGTTCTGAACTTTTTATACTTGGGACAAATTTCAGATTTATTAACGAAAAAAACGAGTCCCCTTAGTGGATTTAACTTCAAACCTTGCGGCTGAGTTTTGAAGGTTTTTATTCACTTTTTTTGAATATCAAAACACAAGTGTTCTGACAATATATCGTATCTACAATAGAGCTAGTTTGGAATTCAAAAAAGGTAAATAGTGTTGGACTCCTAGATCCATTTGCAGGGAGCTATATGCCCTGAAAATCAGCTGCTGAGGTAAGGAGTTCAATAGGTTTGAATATTGACATGTGGAAAAAAGCTTCGTCCCGAAGAAAAAGAATTCTATTTACAATTGTCGTTTTAGTGGTTTCTCTGATTATCACCGGAATAGGGGCATTAATGCCAATTGGGAGTGAAGAGGCAAACCAAATTGTTGAAGAGCTCAACCGCACAATAGAATCATTGATTGAAAACAATAGTCTAACCCAGTTCATTTTTGGCAACAATTTTATGATCTGCTTATTGATGTTTATTCCAGTTATTGGTCCGATATTTGGATTCTACGTGCTCTTTAACACCGGTACTATAGTGGGTGCTCTTGCGATTGCAGATGGGAGTAATCCTTTCTTAGTTCTCACAACTTTGTTCCTGAGCCCAATAGCTTGGTTAGAATTTGCGTCCTACTCAATAGCTCTTGCTGAAAGCTTTTGGATAGTTCGTCGAGCTTCTCAGGGTCTATGGAAGCATGAGCTTAAAAACGCTGCAATTTTAGTTTCTTTGTGTGCAGTTTTGTTGCTCGCAGGTGCTATTTTTGAAGCCGTTTTGCTGTCCAACTTCTAGTCCTTTGGTATTCCTCACTTACTTTTTTGTTTTCCATGTCTTCTTGACTTCCAAACTCATGTTTAATGCTTTGGTGCTGTGAGTTAGTTCTCCTAAACTTAGAAAGTCAACTTGTGTTGTTGCATAATCCAGAATTTTTTCTGCTTTGATTCCCCCACTAGCCTCCAATGGGATCTTACCATAAAACCCCTTGTTTTTTAGTTCTTTCACAGTCTCTTTGATCTGTTTTAGCGTAAAATTGTCAAGCATTATAATGTCTGCTCCGGCTTCTGCAGCCTTAAGAGCTTCTCCAACACTTGTGACTTCAACTTCAATCTTTTTACTGAAGGGTGCTCTTTCCCGTGCTCTTCTAACGGCCTTTTGGATGCTGCCGACAACTCTTATGTGGTTATCTTTAATCATGATCATATCGTCAAGGTGCAATCTGTGAGGATCGCCACCCCCTAAAAGGACTGCTTTTTTGTCGAAGTAGAGCAAGCCTGGGGCTGTTTTTCGTGTAGCTGCTATCTTCAAGTTTAGTTTATGTTTACCAAGCTTCTCCACCAGTCTATTTGTAAGAGTGGCTATTCCACTCATTCGTGAAAGAATATTTAGAATTGTTCGTTCAGCTGTAAGAATAGTTCTCGCATCTCCCCTTATCTTCAATATAACTTGGTTATTCTCTATTTTTTCTCCATCATCAACTAGATTAGTGACTGTAAGTCCGAGGGTTTCAGCCAGAATCGTTATCTCTTCAATTCCAGCGGCAACTCCATCTTCCTTTGTTATCAGTTCGGCTTCAGCGACAAGTTGTTTTGGAACAATTATGGCTGTTGTTATGTCTCCTTGCCCTATGTCTTCAACAAGTATTTGCATGAGCCTTTTTTCCATAGCTCGGCGCGGTATAAACATGCTAATTAATCTTTCTAGCTGGTTTTAAAACACTTGCTTCTCTTACAATGGTCCATTGTCTTCCAAAGCTTTTCCATAATTAAATGGTTAATGTTGCCTTAGACAATTAAGTCGCCAAACTCTTTTTCGCGACAAAGGGCAACTAAAATAAATCAACCCGTCCATTCTTTGCATATGAAGCTACTGTTTAGCTGCAACGAACTTGGATTGGGACATGTATCGCGGATTATTTCTCTTGGAAAAAAACTGGGAAAGAATGGTCATGAACTCTTCTTTTTTTCAGGAGGAAAAGCACATCAACTGTTGAAAAGGGAATTCAAGAATGTATATCGATGCACACCAGTATCTTGGTATGAAAACGCACGTGGAATAATTACTTCAGCGTCACTTCTGAATATTATTCTTCCCCTTCCTTTCTTCAACATCAAACAAGATAGATTTGCCATGAAGAAACCGATAGCGATGGAGACTCTCAATCGCTACTACGACATTAGAAAACACGTACCAACAATCAGGCCTGACTTGGTGGTTTCTGATGGGGATATGCACGTGCTGAGGCTTGCGAACCGCTGGAATTTTCCCTCCGTTTATATTACCAACGTTGTTAGGCCAAGTTATGGTTTTTCACCTGTGTTGTATCCAGGAGAGCGGTTCACCGAACGGTATGTGAAGTACTGTTCTAAGATTATTATTCCAGACAATCCCCCTCCCTACACTATCTGTGAGTACAATCTCGGCAATTTAGAGGAAATAGGCATTAAAGAAAGAGTCAGATTTGTTGGTGGCTTTTTAGATTCGGATTCTTCAGAAGAGTCTGAAGAACAAATTTTTGTTTCAATCAGCGGGCCTTATGGAACCAGAGCCAAGCTAGCCCAGATGTTGATTCCGGTTTTTCGGAGCCTCAAAATAAAAAGTATAATTAGTTTAGGGATTCCCGGAACGAAAACCAGTCTCAAGGTTGGAAATTGCGAAATATATACTTGGCTGTCATCAAAAGAACGAAATGAATTCATGAGAAAATCCAAGTTCGTTGTTTTTAGTGGTGGACATATGACTTGTCTAGAAACTGTAAAGTATGGAAAACCCAGCATTTGCATTCCAACCCAACCAGAACAAATGGGAAACGCTGCAAAACTTCAAGATCTAGGTTGCTCCATACTTGCAAAGAATAGGGAACAATTGAGGAAAGCAATTCAAAAAATGCAACAAAAAGAACAATTCTTTAAAGACAATATAGCTGCGATACGGGAGTTTTCGCACTCTTTCAATGGTCTTGATCAAACAGTTGGAATCATCGAAGGTATGCTAAGATAGTGAAGACCTCTGTTATGCAAGACACCTTCGTACGATTTCACCGTTTGGTTTTTTCTCTTCGAAGATTATGGCGTTGAACTTATAGATTTTCACATCTCTTCCTCGCCAACAATCCGAAGAGAGTCCTGCTTTTATGCAACATTGTCGAAGAAACTCTTCTACAGACCATCCCCACTCTACTGGAACTTGCGGTAGAAGCAAACCCTTGAATATGCCTTTTTCAACTATTAACCCGTCTTCCCCAACTCTTATCCTAGCCACGTATTCTCCTGCTTCTCCAACTTCGATCATTTCCGGTGGAGTGAGAACGCTTATTTCAAAAACTACCCGGTCAAGCTCTGACCGAGAAAGTGGCTTAAATCTCGGATCTTGAGTGGCAGCGCTTACGGCAGCACCAATGACCGCTTCCACCAGAGGCTTAGTTGGATATGGATTGCCGATACACCCTCTCAGTCGCCTTTTATCTTCAAATAAGCTATTGATAGTTACGAAGACTCCGCAATACTCCCTAAGGCTAATAGGAATGTCTTCGGAAGCTCCAATACATTCTGCAGTGGTCAAGAATTCTTTTACCGCTTTTCGTGCATATTCAACAAGTAACTTGCCTTCTTCTATGCTTAGATCGAACTGTAACATCAATCCCTCCATTAGTTAGATTCTCTTGATTGAGATTACTAACAGAAATCATCCATGAATTTTGGTTTCTGGTTTTGCTCTGGACCTCAGATTTAAAATCTTATTGATTCTTCAGTTATCCCTTCGTTTGAGATTACTAGAAAGTCTATTCCATCCCCGCTCATTACATCTCTGCTTATTGCAGATTTTATTGCTCTTGTCACTAAGTCTTTAGCTCCTTGAGCGGTCATACCTTTCTTGTATCCTTCTTCCAAAACTCCTACTGCGATCTCCATTCCAGATCCTACTACGGCATATTCATCTGGCAACACCGAGCCTAGTACATCCAGCACGTAAAGCGATGGGCCTTCGCTATCCAAACCCCCGACGATAGTTTGGGTGATTAGTGGTGACATGCGACGATTGAAGAGAATGTTTGACATAAGCTTGGCTGCAGATCTAACTGAGATGTCTCTACCTACTTCCAGCGTAAACAAGTTTGCATTCGCTTCTACTTCTCTGACAAGCGTCTGCATGTCTGAGACAAGGCCAGCACAGGCAGCACCTATCTGATTGGCAATCTTGAAAACTTTCTTACCGCCTCTGCTTACAACAAGATAACCATACGCTACACGTTTTTCAGAGGCTAGAATTACCCCGTTTTGGAACACAACCCCTACAGTTGTAGCTCCGGGAATCCAAGAATAACCGGATTGTTGCATCTGCGGTATTTGTCTTTCCAATATTATCAGCCTTTCCCGTTGATATACACAAGACCAATTATTAAGCTTAATTATGCTTTCCTGAAATGGAAAAACCCATTTTAGGTGCTGCCAACAGTACATATAGTACGGCTGTCGCAAGCCAAATTCAGTGGCCATTACGTCTTAGGAGGGGTTTGCCTACGATATTCCTTTACATCAAGAAAATTGGTGAATTATGGTTTGGAACTGCCCTTGATGGCAGAAGAGTTTTTGGCACATCATTTGCGGGTGACCAGAATGAAACTCTTGAAAGTTTGCTTCGAGGATTGCCACCAGATCTTTCCTTTGATTATTCTTCACAATCTTCGTCTTTCTCCGAAGAAGTATTTTCTGTAATTAACAAGATCTGCTCTGGCGAAAGTGTCTCTCAAGATTTTTCTTTGGCTTTTGAGTATTTTTCGGATTACGTACAAAAAGTACTCTATGCAACATCTTTGATTCCGGTAGGCTATGTAACTTCCTACGGTTCGGTTGCGAATGCAGTTGGAGGTAGCGCAAGAGCAGTTGGAAAAGTAATGTCAAAAAACCCCTTTCCCCCTATTGTACCTTGTCATCGGGTGGTAAAATCTGATTTTACTCTTGGGGGTTATGGTGGAGGGTTAGCAGTGAAGATTGAATTTTTGATTCGCGAAAAACGTAGTTTTAACTCTTCTCGAGAGATTTTTTTTAACGATAAAGTACTAGCGGTTTTCCCAGTTGAGTATGTTTTAAGGAAACTTGGGATAGAATAGCTGTTTTTACATTGGTTCTCATAATTGTAGACACAAAAAAGGAAAATCACAAATCATAAAAGTCAGATACAATTATCCTCAATGCGGGAAATCACTTATGACTATGAGAGGTCTGTACATTGGTAGATTTCAACCTTTTCACCTAGGTCATCTAGATGCAATAAAAGACGTTTTGAAAGAAGTTGAAGAGCTTGTAATCGTTATAGGTAGCGCACAGTATAGTCATAATGCGCTGAATCCTTTTACAGCTGGCGAAAGGCTAATTATGGTTCGTCAGGCTTTGAGAGAAGCAAAAATTGACACTTCTCAAGTTTGGATTGTTCCGGTGCCCGATGTACATTTGCACATGCTGTGGGTTTCTGCCTTGGAAGGGTACACTCCGCCTTTTGATGTTGTCTATTCCAACGAACCCCTAACACGTAGACTCTTCATTGAAGCTGGATACAAAGTGGAATCTATACCGCTATTCAAAAGGAAGCTCTACTCATCAACACTGATTAGAGAAAGAATGTTGAAAGACGAAAGTTGGAAAACGTTGGTTCCAAGAAGTGTTGCAGATCTAGTGGACGAAATTGACGGGGTGAACAGGCTACGGGACCTAACAAAAACCGATACCGCCTAACAAAACCAAAGTAGTCTTCTCATAATTCTATTATCAAGAATTGTTAGAATCCAGCTTTTATTGGATTAGCCGGCTTAATTATTTCTCTTAGAATCACCGTTGCGTAGGACCCACGCAAGAGCGTGAAGCTCAGCTCTGCCTGTCTCTGTCCCCGTCTATCTGTGTTTTCGTCAATTCTATCTACGGCAATTTCTATAGCGGGCGTAATGATTGATCTAAGTTCACCTCTAGCACTTATTTCAGGAAGGGCTTCTATTTTGAAATCTTCAGGTTTAACCTTTTCATTCTCTAAAATCTGTCTTTCTATTTCTCCCATTTATCCATGAGAAGGTTTTTGCCTACTGCCAATGAGAGGCAAAGCAATTCGCATTC
>DAOVIH010000050.1 GCA_030673805.1 Candidatus Bathyarchaeota archaeon
AAAAAAATTAATTCTATAATTGATGCGCCAAATCCGAGCAGATAAATTGTAAGGTTAGTGCGCCCCAGTGTAGCGAACATTTCTTCGATGTTGACGAAAAGCAATAGATACGCAACAAAGATTGCTAGACCTAATGCGATGAACGGGATAGTTCTCTTCAGAATCGTTTTTCTCTTAATAATTGGGTTGGAATCCAAAAACATCCCGTCGGCTAAATGATGATTTTTTTGCTTTCTTAAGACTCTTAGGTAGCCGTTAGGCTATATTTAACGTTATTTGTAATATTGAAAAGCGGAAATCTAGTGATATGTGATAACCCGAGAGCCTGAGTTAGGCTGATCCAGTAAATGACGATGATTGGTGGGTTTCGACGAAGGGTACTCCAGAGATCACAAACTACTGTACTGAATCTTATGTTACGTGGTGTTTGTTTGAAATCTTACTTTTTTGGGGTGCGCCAAAGGGAGTCAAGCAAACTCTTATTTTTATGATCTGTTAAAGTATCTTAATTCGGGTTGGAATCCAAGACATTGATATGAAAAAATTATGAGATCTGCGATGGCGACAAACGGGGCTTTGTGGTGTTTTCGTGGGATAGTGAAGGATGACTCAGTCAGTGCTTTTAATCCATTTCCGATGACTTCCTCGTTTCGGGATAAAACAGGGTTTGGTGACACTAGTTGCAGAATGCAGAAGTCGATGTGGTTGTAATAACAAAAAACAGTGAACGGATCTTACGGAAATGTCTAAACTCAGTTTATGTCAACCTTCCGGTTAAAACCTTGATTATTGTTGATGGTTATTCAACGGACAAAACCTTGTCGATAGTGGATGATTTTCAGAAGAAATACGGAAATGTGCTTTTGATTTTGGACAAAGGAAACAGAGCTACAGCGAGACAGAAAGGACTGGATAAAGTGAGTACTGATTGGTTTGTGTTTGTTGATAGTGACGTTGTTTTGTGTGATGGTTGGTTTGAGAAGGCTCAGAAATATGTTCAGGAAGATGTGGGTGCTATATGGGGTATCGAAGTTTGGTCAACCATCCGAGATCTGTCTGTCTTAAAGATTTTCCTTTGGTTAACAAGAAAGATATTTGAAGTTAGGGGTGGAACACATGATACGTTGGTTCGTCGTGACTCAATAGTAGGTATGAGAATTCCCAGCAATTTGCACGTTTTTGAGGATGCTTACATTAAAGATTGGATCGAAAAAAAAGGTTGGAAGGTAGTTGCTTGTTACAATCCTTTTTGTATTCATCATAGAGCACAAGATGTTTATACCCTCAAGGGAAGCATCGAGATATTAGCAGAGGTTTTTCGATATGGCAGCCTCAGACTCCTCGGTAGATTGTTTTTCCTATCCGGGTTTTACGTTGCTTATGTAACGTATCAGTTCCTCTCAAACAAGTAAACCTGGGTAACTGTCAAATTTAAGATTGTCAAGATACGTGTTCTTCACCTCTTCTGTCTCGCAATTTTTTTAATGTTAGTTTTTTGCGAGAGCTCTCCAAAGATGGTCAGATAAAGGTCGAACTAATTCCTCTTCTAATTTGTTTCTCCTAACTATGAAGCGGTGGTTATCCTTCAAAAACTCGCCAATAATGGTTGCTTCAATGTGTTTCCGGTTCAACTCTTCAATTATCTCAAGTGTATACTTTTCTTCAGCGGCTATCAAAAGTGCACCTGAACTAATGAGTTGTAGTGGGTCAATCTCGAAAAAACTGCAGATTTTCAAGGTTTCCTGTCGAATTGGAATCTCCCGTTCATGGACTCTCACGCCTAGGTTCGAGGCGTCTGCCATTTCATGGATTCCCCCGAATATTCCTCCTTCAGTTGGATCATGCATGGCGTGAACTCCGCCTGTTCTGTAGGCTGTCAAAGCTTCTTCAACAATGCTTATTTGTCTGTAAAGATTCTTTGCGTTTTGTAGTTCTTTGTCATTCATCTTTCTTCTAAGTTGGTGTTCTTTTTCCGCCGCCAAAATTGCGGTGCCTTCGATTCCAGCGCTCTTAGTGAGGATCAGCTTGTCCCCAGGTTTTCCTCCCTGCGCAGTTACATATTCTCCTTTTTTCGCAATTCCCACAGCACAGCCTACAATTATGTGTTTAGTCAGTCCAGGCGTTACTTCGCAGTGTCCCCCTGCTATTGCAATTCCCAAGTGTGTAGCAGCCTCGTTCATTTGGTTGCAGATGGTTTCAACTGTTTTTCTGGTAGAGTCCTTTGCCAGCATCAGACAAGAAAAGAAAAAAGCTGGTTCAACACCGAAGGTAGCTACGTCATTAGCATTAATATTCACAGCAAGCCAGCCGCTTCTTTCAACTGCCCCAGTAATTGGGTCCATCGAAACTATCATCGATTTGTTTCCTAAGTCTATAATTGCCCCGTCAATTCCAGCCGTGGGGCCAAGAACAACTCCTTGGTTTTCAACACCTAGGTTTTCGAAGACAACTCGCTTTAGGATATCTACAGGGATTTTTCCGGGTGGCAGTCTCATGCTGACTCCTCTCTTAAGGATTGTTGTGAACTATTTCTTAAGTTGTGGGAAGCTACGTCTGACTATTCTTACTACCGGCAACGCGATGACTAGTCCAATCAACATCTGTCCTATATTCACCGGAATTTCGGCTAATGCTAAAACTTCAATGCCAAATAGTGGGTATAGAACAAATCTTTGGTAGAGATAATAACCTGTTACCATTGTTGCTCCTCCTATGAGCATTGTGAATACTGACCAGCCTAGTTCGGGTTCCAACTTGAAGCCTGATAGAGTTATCAATAAGACTACTAATGCTCCTATTACGTACCAAAACTGTGGTGGAACATAAAAAACGATGTTTGGGGTTGAAGGTGGGGGTATCCCTATTGAGAATTCAACTATTCCGCTGTAGTATAATGCTCCAATCGCAGCTAAAGTGATCCCGACAACTAGACCTGTTAGAAATGTGAAGATCTTCCAATTGAAACTAGATTGAAATTTAGGTGTTTTTAGGCCTAAAAAACCGGTGACTCCCCCTTCAACTGCCTTTATTAAAAGAGTTGCTGGCGCGTAGTAAGGAAATCCTAACAACAAATCAGCTAACATTGACCCGACCCCTCCGCTGATGGATCCGACTAGTGGTCCGAAGAGCAAAGCTGCAGTGTATACCATGCTTTCCCCAATATTGAAGAAGCCTCTTGTTTGAGGAACATAAATGGAGAACATCATGGTTGTTGCTGTTGTTAGTGATGTGAAAATAGCGATAATTGCTATTTTGAAAGCTGGAGATGAAAGGGTTTGGTGAGACAAAACACCCACTGTAGTAGTATAGTTGTAACTGTACTAATCTTAAACCTTTTGTTGTCTATCACAAAACTACAAAAGGATCTTCAAATCGTTTATTGCCTGCAATACCTTTCTTCCTCTATCAGTTATTCTGAAAAACTTCTTCACGTCTTTTTCGTAACCAACGATTAACCCTTTTCCTGAAAGCTCGTTTAAATGTTGGTAAACTGCTCCTCTGGTCATCGTTTTCCCAAGTTTCTTCCATAAATCATAGCCATATGTGTCTTCTCCGCTTAGGATTTTGAGGATCTTCTCTTTTGTACTTATTTCCAGTCCTAAGACCGCTGTTTTCCGTTTTTTGGTTAGGGCTTGCAGTACATCTGTTGCTTTCAAGCCACTCCCCGTAATTAAACACGCAACACTCTCGTGACTTCCAACTTCTTTGTTATGGACAAGTTTGGTTAGCGCCGCGATGCTTGCTGAACTTGCTGGTTCAGCAAAGAGTCCTTCTAGTTTTGCTATCTGGAGCTCAGTCGCCAGAATCTCTTCGTCAGTAACAGTTAGGGCCAAACCCCCAGACTCCTTTATGGCCTTGATCGCCAATTCCCCCTGCATAGATTCGACCATCAGGATAGCGAGAGCACGGGTGAAGGGCTTATTTTTCTTCAATCTAGGTTTTCCCCGAGTTATTGTTTCAACTATTCCCGCACACCCCTCTGGCTGTACTCCAACAATTTTTGGCACTCTCTTAGTGAGTCCAAGCTGTTTGAGTTCCTTGAATCCTTTCCACACTGAATAGATAGTTCCTCCGCTGCCCATGGGAACAAAGAACCATTCTGGAACACCCCGTTGCTCAAAAACTTCATAAGCAATCGTCTTCTGTGCTTCAATCACAAGAGGATTCAACTCTGCAGTCGCCTGATACCAACCTGTCTCAATAGCAACAGCCTCAGCCTTGCTGATCGAATCGTCAATCACATCGCCGAATTCTTCTATAACCGCATCGTAAACAAGCATCTGAGCTAGTTTTCCTACATCAACAGCCTCCGGAACGATCACGTGGCAAATCAACCCAGCGTTTGCGGAATAAGCGGCTAACGAAGCACCCAGATTGCCGTTAGTAGCGCATATCAACGTGTCAAAGCCAAGATCTATGGCATTTGAAGTCAAGAGAGCTGCTGCCCGGTCCCTATACGAGTTAGTTGGATTACGTGTTTCGTCCTTAAGGTATAATTCATTTAGGCCAATGGTTTTTGCGAGCCTTTTGGCTTTATGCAATGGCGTTCCCCCCTCTCCTAAACTGATTAGGGTTTTAGTGGGTGGCAGCATCTTCTTATATCTCCAAAAACCCAATGATCCTGAGAACTTGATTTTGCTTTCTCCACGTAGCTCAGTTAGGACTTCTAAGGGGCCAGCGCATTTTTCACATCTAGCTTTTAAGGGAAAAGTTGGAAAACGCATACCACACTTAATGCATTCAAGCGTCAAGTTTTTTCCCCTTTATTGAAGCACATCTGTGAACTCGATATTCTATGTTCTTTCATGCATTTCTTCTTTTTCCAAGAACTTGAGGACAAGAGGAAAATCTAAAAGGAAGTGCATTGTTGATAATAGCCGTTAAGAGTTGATGGATATGAGCAAAGATCAAGTTAGGGAAGATCCAATTAAAATGCACAAAGACGCCAATAATCTAATGGAGAATGGCGAATATGAGACCGCTAGAGAGCTTTTCCTCAGAACCGCTGAACTGTACACGAAGAAGCAGAATTTCTTTGATGCTACGACCCTGCTTTACAAGGCTGGAGAATGTGGGTTTGCCTTGAAAGAATACGAAACGGCAATTAAGCATTTCAGCCAATCAGCTGAACTCTCCTTCCAGAAAGGATTTGATCGATTCGGAGTAAGTGCCTTGGAATACGAGAGAGACTGTCACAACGCATTAGGTAACAAAGCAAAAACAGAAGAATTAGAAGGCAAAATCAAAGAAGTGAAAGAGGAACTGGCAAAAGCCTTCTAAAAAGGTGCTTTGCTAACCATTAAAGGCTATGACATAGTCCAATCTTATCGTTTCTTTGTTTCATTTTTGCGTTGAGCGAAATCAACTAATATACTTTCTGTTATCATTCCGCAGCAATACCGTACAGTTCTGCATTATGTCTACGCTTTTTAAGTACGGACGATAAGAATTCTGAAGATGTTGATACTCTGGAGAATGTAAGAAATATCTGCAGAAATAGTTGACAAAAAAGGCAGATATAGTTATGATTAACTAAGACTCTATGACAGAGGGAGCATATTGAGTCAAGAAAAGAGCCAGTCGTTTGCATCAGAATTCTATCGTCGCCAAGCTACGATGAAGGAACTTGGTTGGATTGGACAGCGAAAACTAGCAAAATCCAAAGTTGCAGTTGTTGGTGTAGGTGGGTTGGGGACCGTTGCGTCTTTGTATTTGGCTCTAGCTGGAGTAGGACACTTGCGTGTAATAGACCAAGACACAGTAGAGCTTCAGAATCTTCACAGGCAGATCTTGTACAGCATGGAAGACTTGGACTATCCCAAGGTTGAAATCGCCCAGAAACAACTTACGAAGTTCAATCCCCATTTGAAGGTCGACCCTATTCCGGAAAGTTTAGACAGAAAGAACGTTGAGGGCCTACTCAACGGGGTTGACTGCGTTGTGGACGGGCTAGACAACATGAAGACTCGGTACTTGGTGAACCGGGCTTGTGTGAAACTAAGGATCCCTTACGTCTTCGGTGCTGCTATCGGTATGGAAGGCAACCTTTCAGTTTTTGCTCCTCCAGAAACCCCATGTTTAGAGTGTGTGCTACCTGGTATTGAAGACAGCGATCTGCAAACATGTAACACCCGGGGGGTTCTTAGTGCTACCCCTGGCATAGTTGGAACGATGGAGGCCATGGAAACAATAAAAGTTCTAGCCGGAATCGGTTCACCCTTGAAAGCTAAGCTAATGATCTGTGACTTCAGTGATATGAACTTCACTACCATAGCTGTTTCCAAAAGGAGTAACTGTCCAGCCTGCCAAGGCACTCTTGCGCCTCTGGAAACCCGAGAAAACCTTGTTTGGTTATGTGGACAGAAAACTGCAAACGTCAACCCTGAAAAACCTTTAGCTCTTAATCTTGACCAGACCTATGAAACTATCAAAGATCGTTTCAGAATTCGTTTGAAATCCCACTTGGCAATAGTCTTCTACTACAAAACCTTCGAAATCAGTCTCTTCAAAGGTGGGCGCATGCTAATAAAAGGCGTCAAGACAGAAGAATCTGCTTTGAAGACCTACAAGGAACTGCTCAAGCAGCTAGGCCTAAGCCAATAATACTTTTATTTCAGTCTTAATCCTAGGCTTTCTGAAGCATAGCGCCGGGGTGGCCGAACCGTTCAGGCGGTGGCCTGCAGAGCCACTATATGTGGGTTCAACTCCCACCCCCGGCTCCAAGGTATGAACCCTAGGCATGGGACAGGAGCTATTTTCTTTTTCTCGACATTTTAACCATTGCTAATATCCTTTTAGTTAATCAGTTGTTTGCATGCATGCATAAAATTTATAACAGAAGTGCTGCAAATGGCACTCGCAAGGAGTGTGAACAAATAAATGGTAGTGAAGGCAAAAGAGAAAGCTGGTCTCTTGGTATTTGGCTTTATCTTCGCTTGGGCTGCTTTGTTCTTAGGGCTTTCAAACCTCTTTGAGCTCTTGCCCAAGGAGAGCATAGGTTGGTGGATACTTTGGGGACTTTGTGCATTTTGTGTGCTGGGCTCTTCTGTCTTTTTGGGAGTAGGGTTTGGAGCCGAGTTTGAAGCAGAAGAAGTAGAATCAAAAGAATCTTGAGATCAGCTAGCCTTCCCCTTTTTTCTAACTTTTTCTAACAAGTTTGGATTGTCCAGTTAATGCAGAAATACCAAGTTATAATCATGATGCATGAACAGTGAATGCAAAAGCCTACGCAAAACTCCATACACCGATGCTAGTTTGTAAAAAAGGAGGGGATTTGCGGGTGTAAACCTGAAATAAAGTTGGTTTTATGAAAAAGTTGATATACCGCACAAAACAAAAGGAGTGTGGATAAATAAATGGTAGTGAAGGCAAGAGAGAAAGCAGGTCTCTTGGTATTTGGCTTTATCTTTGCTTGGGCTGCTTTGTTCTTAATGCTTTCAAACTTCTTTGAGATATTCCCCACGGAGAGCATAGGTTGGTGGGTATTTTGGGTACTTTGTGCAGTTTGTGTGGTGGTCTCGTCTCTCTTCTTGGGAGTAGGGTTTGGAGCAGGGTTTGAAGCAGAAGAAGTAGAATCAAAAGCATCTTGAGATCAGCTAACCTTCCCCTTTTTTCTAACTTTTTCTAACAAGCCCCATTTACACTCAAGGACATAGTTTGCGATTAAAAATTAACCCCAAAACCCAAAATCTTTAGAAGATTTAACATGATACATATAATG
>DAOVIH010000086.1 GCA_030673805.1 Candidatus Bathyarchaeota archaeon
AGCTATTTCCTCCAAAACCAAGGCGGTGTACGCTGAAACCATAGGTAATCCTAAACTAGACGTCCCTGATTTTGAAGCTATTGCCAAGATCGCGCATGAGGCTGGAGTTCCATTTGTAGTTGACAACACAGTTGGTGTTGGTTTGCTTAGGCCTATAGATTATGGTGCAGACATAGTTGTTTTGTCTGCTACGAAGTATATAGGCGGACATGGCACCTCCATCGGTGGAGTAATTGTTGACTCTGGAAAGTTTGATTGGAGCAACGGCAAGTTTCCCGAGTTCACCGAACCTGATCCCAGCTATCACGGCATAAAATACTTGGAAAGTTTTGGAGATGTTCCAGATATGGGGAACATAGCTTTTGTCGTCAAGGTAAGAGTGCAACTACTAAGAGACCTTGGACCTGCACTGAGTCCCTTCAACGCATTCTTGTTTCTACAAGGACTAGAAACTTTGCCTTTAAGGGTGAAAAAACACTCAGAAAATGCTTTTGCAGTGGCTAAATTCCTGAAGAATCATCCAATAGTCTCTTGGGTAAACTATCCAGGGCTAGAAGAGCATCCAAGCCACAGGTTAGCAACCAAATATCTAAACGGAAACTACGGAGGCATAGTAGGATTTGGAATAAAGGGCGGTTCAGAAGCCGGGAAACGATTCATCGAATCAGTGAAACTCCTATCACACCTCGCCAATATTGGGGATGCAAAGAGCCTTGTAATTCACCCAGCTTCAACGACCCATCAACAATTATCTCCAGAAGAACAAGCCCAAACTGGAGTTACAGAAGATTATGTCCGGCTCTCGATTGGTTTAGAGGATATTGAAGATTTGAAAGAAGACATAGACCAAGCGTTAAGGGCGACTATAAAGTAGGTGGTTGAACTAAACACAAACACTGGCATTGTGGAAACCAAGCATTTCACTTTTGCAAACCCTCCGACTGGTTTGCTACTTGAATCTGGCAAAAGCCTTGGACCAATAACACTTGCCTACGAGACTTATGGCAAGCTGAATCTGCAAAAGTCAAATGCAGTTCTTGTTCTTCACGCCCTTTCTGGAGATGCCCATGCCGCAGGCTTTCATAACGGGGATAAACATCCGGGCTGGTGGGATCCCCTTATAGGGCCCGAGAAAGGCATTGATACAAACAAGTACTTTGTTATTTGCTCCAACGTAATTGGGGGTTGCAGAGGATCAACAGGGCCTTCTTCAACAAACCCGAGAACAAACCGACCATACGGGATTGATTTTCCGATTGTAACGATCGGAGACATGGTGAATGCGCAGAAGCATTTGATAGATCACTTAGGAATAGAAAAACTCCTAACTGTAACCGGCGGATCCATGGGCGGAATGCAAGTCCTGGAATGGATGGTAACATACCCTGACAGAATACATTCAGCCATCCCGATTGCCACCACAATGAAACACACGCCTCAACAAATCGCTTTCAATGAGGTGGGAAGGCAATCAATAATGGCTGATCCTAACTGGAAACGAGGGGACTACTATGGATCCTCAACTCCAACTAAAGGATTAGCTGTAGCCCGAATGGTAGGTCACATCACTTACATGAGCGATGTCTCAATGGCAGAGAAATTCGGGAGACGTTTCAAGACCAGCAAAGAGCCCTCCAAGTTTGGAGCTGAGTTTGAGGTTGAAGGATACCTACAGTATCGGGGCAACAACTTCGTCAAGAGATTTGACGCCAACTCTTATCTTTACATAACAAAGGCTATAGACTACTTCAATATCCTGAACGGAAAAAAACTATCCGACATCTTCAAAGGCCTAGATGCAAAAGTCCTCGTAATAGCCTTCAAATCAGATTGGCTCTATCCGCCATATCAATCCCGAGAAATCACAAAAGCCTGCAAATTAGCTGGAGTCGACGCCACCTACTGCGAAGTAAACTCTACTTACGGCCACGACGCATTCCTTCTTGAAGTCGAAGAGGAAACTCACTTGATCGCCCACTTCCTCAGAAGGATCTCAAATCATAATTAGGATATTGAAAACATGAACCAGCCTCCACGTAGAAGGGATTATCAAGCAATCATAGACTGGGTTAACAAACGCTCTTCAGTACTAGATCTTGGCTGCGGTGCTGGAGAACTCCTATCTCTCCTCATAAAGAAGAAACAAGTTCGAGCCCAAGGAATAGAAATACGTGATAAAGCCATCCATCAGTGTGTTGCTGAGGGTCTAAGCGTTTTTCAAGAAGATATTGACAAAGGCCTATCTGAATATGGAGACAAATCCTTTGATTATGTAGTATTAAATCAGACCTTCCAGCAAGTAAAAAAACCCGGTTTTGTTCTGGAAGAGACATTGAGAGTGGGAAAAAAAGTCATCATCGGTTTCCCAAATTTTGTTTATTATTCCGCAAGATTCCAAATTTTTTTCAAGGGAAACGTCCCAACGACAAACGCCCTCCCCCATAAATGGTTTGACACCCCAAACTTGCATTTCTTGAGCATATCAGATTTCGTCGCTTATTGTGCCAAAAGAAAAATCGTAATAGAGAAGTCAGTGTTCATCAGAAAAAATAGAAAAGTACGATTCTTCCCAAATCTATTTGCGGAAACAGGACTATTCCTTCTTTCCAACTAAACTAACACAACATTCGGAACCAACTAGGAGTTCAATACAATGGCAGTCAGAAAAAAAGCATTAGGCCTTCTTTCCGGAGGGCTAGACAGCATTCTTGCGGTACACTTAATTCTGGATCAGGGTCTTGATGTTGAAGCACTCAATTTTGTAAGCCCTTTTTGTTTGTGCGGAAGAGGGGGATGCGGAGCAGCTGAAACCGCAAAAAAACAGGGCATACCGCTCAAGATCATGAAAGTTGGAGAAGACTACCTGAAAATTGTGCAGAAGCCCAAGCATGGCTATGGCAAAAACATGAATCCGTGTCTAGACTGTCGGATCTTCATGTTTAAAAAAGCAAAAAAATATGCCAAGAAAATTGGGGCCTCTTTTGTTTTCACAGGCGAAGTTCTCGGCGAGAGACCAATGTCTCAACATTTCAGAGCTTTGAAGCTAATTGAGGAGGAGTCTGGATTAAAGGGCAAAATATTGAGGCCGCTGTCAGCAAAACTTCTGCCTGAAACAACGATCGAGAAAGAAGGACTTGTGAAAAGAGAAAAGTTACTCGATATTCAGGGTAGATCTAGGAAACCTCAGATCAAACTTGCAGAGGAAAAAGGAATAAGTGATTATCCATGTCCAGCCGGAGGCTGTTTGCTCACCTACGAGCAGTTCGCCGACAAACTGCGAGATCTTTTCAAACACAAGAAAAAAGTCACCATGGCAGATGTTACCCTGTTAAAAGTAGGTAGACATTTCAGATACGAAAAAAACAAGATAATCGTTGGAAGAAACCAGGTGGAAAATGAAACTCTGGTGATCAAGAAAGGCCACGATGATTACTGTTTTGAAGTCCCAGACTGTGGAAGTCCAGTAACTATCCTTCAGGGACCAAAGACAAAGAAAGCCATCAAAAAGGCAGCAGAATTAACCGCATACTATTCAGACGACAAAAGCAACACTGTTACCGTTAGCTTCGGGATAGAAAGCCCAACGAAGTCCATAAAAGTTCAAGTGTTAACCCCGGTTGAAGTGGATAGCATCAGAATCAGGGGTAGATTAGTTGAAGTCAAGCAGTCACGATAGTAACGCTTCGGAAATCCTTTTCTAAGTGCGCGCTTAACAGAGCACATATAAACAGTACGTAAGGTTGGTTTGAGAAGTGGTTGAGAACGAAGAAAACTAAAAATCGTGAGAACTGAAACACTAATTGCTCAAACAAAATACAAAAGAACGTCAAGACTCACAAACACTTTTCACAGAAAAATGGGACATAGAAGAGCAAAACACTAATCA
>DAOVIH010000092.1 GCA_030673805.1 Candidatus Bathyarchaeota archaeon
AGCTAGAGGGACGAATAATCTTTAAGGGACGACAAAGTGGCAAAGCCTTAACAACTTCACAGCAAATCTCTTTCTACGGTGGTGTTGATCCCAATACCGGAGAGATAATCGAAAAAGGACATGAACTGCATGGAAAGAACACGAAAGGAAAAATACTAGTTTTTCCAAGCGGCAAAGGCTCCACTGTCGGATCCTACACTTTGTACCGAATGAAAAAAAATGGAACGGCCCCCGCTGGAATCATAAATGCAGATTGCGAAACGGTAGTAGCAGTTGGTGCGATAATTTCCGAGATACCCTGTGTTGACAAAATTGATATCTCCAAGATAAGAACAGGGGATTTTGTTCAAATAGACAACAATAAGGTAAACATAACTCGCATTTAGCGGGTGAAACTAAACAAACAAGTTCAAGCTAAAAAGGAAAATTGGGTAGTACTAAAATTGAGCGAATTCAAAATGCAGATACTAAAGATCGGAGGCTCGGTCCTAACCGACAAAAACAGCGAGTTGACTGCTAAAACTAAAGTAATTAATCGTTTGGCAGAAGAAATAAGAAGCGCAAAAAAAGGGGACTTGATATTCATTCATGGTGGCGGGAGTTTTGGCCATCCGACAGCCCAAAAACATCAAATTAAGAATGGTTACAAAGAGGCGAGTCAAAAGATCGGCTTCGCTGAAACTCATCATGTGATGACCATGCTTAACGGTTTGGTTATGGATGCCCTCATTTGGCACAACATTCCAGCCGTAGCTATAACCCCTTCCTCATGCATAATTACTGAAGAGGGCAGAATCAAACACTTCGATGAAACAATCTTGAAAAAAATGTTGACTATGGGCTTCCTACCTGTTTTGTATGGGGACGTGGTTTTGGATTCGAAATTGGGCTTCACAGTTCTCTCTGGCGATCAAATTATTTCATATCTGGCTAGAGAGCTTAATGCAGAAAAAGTGATCGTGGGTGTAGATGTTGACGGGGTTTTCGATGAAGATCCCAAGATCAACAAAAACGCCAAGTTTTTTGACCATCTGAACCTGAGCGAACTAAAAAAACTTCAGGCAAAAGTTGGGAGATCATCAGCCTGTGACGTTACTGGTGGAATGTCCAACAAGATATTGGAGCTCGTGCCTGCCATAGAGAACGGCTCTTCGGTGGAAATCGTGAACGCTACCAAACCAAATAGAATCCTCAAAGCCCTTATGGGAGAAAAAGTAATTGGTACCATTCTGGAAGGGACTTAAGTGGTAACCCAGAAAACAAGTGACCGCAAAGCAGATCATATTAAGATTTGTTTAGACAATAAGGCTCAAGCTAGAGACTCAACAACAGGCTTTGAAGACATTTATTTCGTTCACAGAGCTCTGCCAGAGATCGACAAAAACAAAATTGACATGTCAACAACAGTCTTAGGCCACACTTTCTCTGCACCGTTGATGGTCGGTGCTATGACTGGTGGAACAGCTGAGGCAACCAAAATCAACGCAACGATAGCTGAAGCAGTCGAGCAACTAAACCTTGGAATGGGCATAGGAAGCCAAAGAGCCGCTCTAGAAGATCCTAATCTCAAAGAAAGTTTTTTGATAGCCCGGAAAAAAGCTCCCACAGCTTTCTTAGTAGCAAACATAGGGGCCGTACAGCTTTCGTATGGATACGGCCTAAAAGAAGCTATACAAGCTGTCAAGATGATTAATGCGGATGCTTTAGCAATACACCTAAACTCTCTACAAGAAACCACTCAACCTGAAGGCCAAACTAACTTCAAAGGAGTAATTGGAAAAATCGGAAAAATTGCAAGGAAACTAGACAAACCCGTTATTGTTAAAGAAACGGGAGCGGGTTTAGCTGCTGAAGAAGCTAAGAGACTTGAATCGGAAGGCGTGAAAGCAATAGACGTGGCAGGCTCCGGAGGGACAAGCTTTGCAGCTGTTGAGTATTACCGCTGGGCAGCTCAAGATAACCAAATTCAAAAGCGGTTAGGTGAAGCTTTCTGGGATTGGGGAATCCCAACTGCCGCAAGCCTAGCAGAGGTGACCCAAACAGTTAAAATTCCTGTTATTGCCTCCGGAGGAGTGAGAACTGGCAACGATGTTGCTAAGGCATTAGCCTTTGGTGCCTCCTTATCAAGTCTTTCTCAGCCAGTGTTGCAAGCCGCAATTCAAGGTACCGAAGAAACCATAAAGATGCTTTCCCTTTTGATTGAAGAATTGAAAAATGTTATGTTCCTCGTCGGAGCAGAAAAAGCTGACGATCTCTCAAAGACAGCTGCGGTGGTGACAGGTAAAACCGGTGAATGGCTAAAAATAAGAGGGTTCAATATTGAACAATACGCAAAGAGAGGGAGGTGCTAGATCTCGGAAATAGAACGCTACCTTATGGAGAAAGCGCCTTTAATAGATCAAGCAATAGAAAAGTACATTCCACGAAAGCTTTCGAAAGACTCTATCCTTTTCGAAATTGTTTCCCCAAAATACAGCTATAACTTGGAAGCCATAAACAAGGCGATAGCTGAACCAGTATGGGAGATTCTTGATAGAGGTGGGAAAAGATGGCGTCCCTCCTTGTTTTTGTTGATCTGTGAAGCCCTTGGCAAAAGGGCTGAAGACTATTTAGACTTTGCCATAATTCCAGAAGTTATCCACAACGGTACCCTAATAATTGATGACATCGAAGACTCATCTGAGTTGAGGCGGGGAAAGCCATGCACTTACAAGATCTACGGTGTCGACATAGCCGTAAATGCTGGAAACACGATGTACTACCTACCACTTTTGCCACTAATAGAACATAGGAAACAAGTTTCTATGGAAAAGCTTCTTGACATCTATGAAATCTACGTTGAAGAGATGATTAATCTAAGCCTTGGACAAGCCATGGATATTGCATGGCACAGGGGTTTAGCCAACACAGAAGCGCTCGATCAAAAGAAGTACATGCAAATGTGCGCATACAAGACAGGGACCCTCGCTAGAATGGCCGCGAAGATTGCAGCGGTGTTAGC
>DAOVIH010000008.1 GCA_030673805.1 Candidatus Bathyarchaeota archaeon
CATGAAAAGGAAAAAATAGTTCTAGCTTCGGGTGCATTTGACTTGCTCCATCTTGGGCATGTAAGATTTTTGGAGGAAGCTAAGAGGGTGGGGGGGATAGGCGCCAAGCTTATAGTTGCCATAGCAAAGGACACCACTGTGGAGAAAAACAAAGGCACAAAGACGGTTATGCCAGAAAACCAGAGGAAGGCGTTAGTAGAATCTCTCAAAGTGGTGGATGGTACAGTTCTCGGTTCTGAAGAAATGGATATCGGCGAAGTAATTGATAAAATTAAACCGGATTTAATAGCCTTTGGATACGATCAAATTGAATTGGAGGAACTTGTACGGAAATACCTAGAAACTTGTCAATTCGACATACAGATTGTTAGAATCCGCAAGTTTGGGCAGAATCAGCTTAATAGTTCATCCAAGATTAAACAAAAAATAAAGTCAGACTTTACCTAGATGAGGGAGTATGTCCGTAAACTCCCATAAGTGGAAGCCCACCTTCATACTTATTGCAGTAAATGTAATCGTGTATCTTTACGCTGCGGTAGTTGGTGGCAGTTTTTTGCAGATTGACTATCAGATAATTGTGGTGTTTGGTCAAGTCAATGGTTTGGTCCTCAGCGGCGCATACTGGCAACTATTCACCTCAATGTTCATTCACGTCAACATTGCACATTTGTTGGGCAACATGCTTTTCTTGCTGATTTTTGGACTGAGAGCTGAAAAACTGTTTTCATTACATGAGTATTTACTCATTTATTTAGTTGGGGGACTAGCTGGTAACCTACTTTCATTGTTTTTTATGCCCCTCTGGGTTCCGTCAGCGGGGGCATCTGGAGCTATATTCGGAGTGTTCGGAGCCGCCACAGTCTATGTTAGGCGCAGGATAGGGCAGTCAATAATAGGGGCGTTGGCAATCGCATTTCTTTTGTTGCTCTTGAGTTCTGGACCAAATGTCAACAATTTAGCCCACATAGGGGGTTTAGTTTTCGGCTTGTTTGTCGGTTATGTCCTTGCTAAGAAACGCAAGTCCATGACTGAATACAGCATCACTTACTCTTATTGAAAAGACAAATGGCTTGGTTAGGGACAAGCCAAAATTTCAACTTTGACCTTTTTGCCGTCTTCTAGATTAAGGCGTTTTCTGAGACAAACGGGGGCAACTATTTCTATAACTGAAATATCATAGTGGCTTCGCAGAGCTGAAACAACCGCTCCCCTAACTCTATTTGCCACAGTAGCAGGAAAGCATTTGACCAAACCAAAGGTGCGATCTTTGTTCTTGAACCCTTGAATCTCGATGGCAGGATAGGCATCGAGTTCGATGTGGGTTCTGAGGTCATAGTCACCTGTTAACTTCAGATTTAGTGTACCTGGGAAGGGATCAAAACCCAGTTTTTCAATAAATTGTTTTCGGTAATGATCCTTTAGCAGGTAGTAAGCGCCTTCACCTAAACCAGTGAAAACTGTGCCTTCGAGGGTTATCGAGGGGGGATAAGGTGTTTCAAAGATGAACCGTAGGTTTGAGTATAGCTTTTGTAGTTCTTTGGTGCCTGAATCGGTTATTTTAATAAGGCACCCCTCAACAGTAATTATTCGTCGGATCCATCCGTCACGCTCAAGTTCGATTAGATATCGAGAGGCTGTTTGCTGCGAGATTCCAATCTTGTCAGCTAGATACTCTGTTGAGATTTTAGCTGTTCTTTTGTAAGCACCCATTTCTGCGAGTTTGAAAAGAGTGCATAAATGCCTCCATTTGTGTTTTTCAGTCATTTCCTAAGTGTTTCTCCATGTTGGTGAAAAGTCGGATATTAATCAATCTAGAGCAAACCAAACCTAAAGTCTGTCTTTCCGCGAAGTTTAAAAAAAATAAAGAGTAGCTACTTAAAATTGTTTACGGCTGTTTAGGTTCAACAAGCAGTTTGACTATCGAAAGCTCTAGAAGTTCATTTGTTAGCAGCAATCATCATAAATTTTGGATCTGAAAAGATGATTTCGCATCGTCAATACTATCAAGAGTCTTGGGAGATTAATTTCAAGGGGATATGGAAGAAACTGAAAAAACATCAGATATAAAAGAGCCGAACAACATAAGGAAACAAAGTTTGAGAAAAATGGATGAAACTAATTCGCAAGAGCAGAGTTCTCCGGAGAAACTCCAAATTGATGATCCAAACAACTTTCAATTTCACGCAGCTTACCTTGTTTACGCTGAACTTTTTGACAATATGAATGAAGAAGAAGTCAAGAGAGAATTAAATAAGAATATTGAAGCTTTGGTTAAGCAGGAGATTACTTGCGGAGTTTTCTACAGCAACGTAGCTAGATATCGTGGAGAATCTCAAGTTAGACGCAAAGACAGAGCGTCCTTTAAAACTCAGAGAAAACGGGACTGGCGAGCGAAATCACAGAAACAAGAGAGAATTAAGAGACACCGAAAATAGAAAATCCGACTTGAAAAACAGCCAAGCGTGGTTTATGCTGATAATGAATTGGGAAGTGGTCTAGCGCCTACTTCAACTATGAGATCCATAACTTCGTTGTTGCGAACTATTGTTAGGGTTATCTTTTGGCCGGGCACCGTGAATTCTTCTAAATAGGCGGAAAAAACGTCTGTATTAATGATTTGGAATTCGTTAATCGCCATTATTACGTCTCCACCTACTTTGATCTTTTTTCCTTCGATGAAAACTTCCTCGTTGCCTCCTTTTGGAAAGAGCATTAAAATGAAAAAAAAGAGAGTTATTTGTTGTGTAGCGTGACGAATCTATGTTTTAGATTATGGTCTGAATCGGGCAAACCCTCTTGGACGCATCCCACGGAATCCCATACCTTCCTGGAGGTCAGGAACCTCGACTCCCCACTCCGCCAGTTTACTTTCAATCTCAGCCCTGAAGTTTTCTCTCATAGTTCGCAGTTCTTCTTGCTGTTCATCTGAGAGAGTATCTCTCAGACCCATTGGACCTCGGAATTCAGGAATTTCAATATTCCAAGACTCCAACTGATCTTTAATCTCAACTTTAAACTCGTGTACCATTTGCCTAAGAGACTCTCGCGCAACCTCGTCTAATTCAGAGATTCTTTCAACACCATTATCAGCTAAAAGAGCTTCTACTTCAGCTCTAAAGCCTTCTCTCAAAGCTTGCAAATCCTCTTGTTGCGTATCTGTTAGAACCGCCTGCCAGCGATTTCGAAATCTTGGAAAAACTGTACACGTTTTCTCAGTTTCATCGCCAGTTGTATCCTCGGATGCAGATACAGAAAATATAATGGCGCCAAAAACGGCAACAGTAACTACTAGCGACAACAAAACTACAGCTTTGATTTTTCCACTTATAGCTAACCACCTCCAATTCTCTTTTCTAATCTCTAATTGAAATGGTAATTAAACGATTTTTCAGAATCTAACCCAATTCTTTCCCTAATCTATTATAAGTCCGGGTTGCAAAAAACTGAAGAAGAAGGCTCACCAAGGTTGGAATAAACTATTCTTCTCCAACTACTAGTGACTTTTCGAAAGCATATATTAATTGTTTCTCCAAATAGACATTGACAAAATTGACTTGTTTGTAGGTCTGCTGAGAAAATGAGCATCCCCGGTAACGTACGCAATTTGAAGTATTTGTTGGGTTGGTTGATATCAGGGACGAGGGGGGGACCAACTCGGGCTCTGATCATACACACTTTGAGAGAAACGCCACAAAATGCAAACCAACTTTCAAAATCTCTAGAAATGGACTATCGGACAATCAGGCATCACCTCAAAGTACTTCAGAAAAACAAACTTGTCACCAAGGCTGGCGACAGGTATGGGACTACCTATTTTTTGTCCCCTCCGTTGGAGGAGAATTACGTATTGTTTGAAGAAATTATGAACAAAATCTGGAAAAAACAAAAAAGGGAGAAAAAGAAGTGAGTAATGAAATGAATGACAAGAGAAAATATGTGTTGATCATTGCTTTTATATCAGTTGTTGCTTTGTTGGCTGCTTTCTGGGCTTTCACCTACGAATCAACTTCTATGTGGGCACAAAAGAGTGGGGTTCAAGGAGATTTGGAGCTTTTTTATAAGGTTAGAACAATCGTTACTTCGGTTAACGCGGCGATTCTAGTAGTTCTCTTGTTTATGTATGTTAGCATCTTTAAAAAAACTCAGTCTGAGTTTACAATTGGTTTAATTGTGTTCTCGCTGGTTCTGCTTCTATATGCCCTGATGTCCAACCCGATAATGCAGTACGCCTTCGGTTTCAAAGCTTTTGGACTTGGCCCCTTCGCAATGCTCCCGGACCTATTCACTACAATTGCTTTAGTTGTGTTGCTTTATCTTACATTGAAATAGTGAAAACACAATCGAAGATGAAAGGGGTATACGGAGCAAAAGGAATAAAATAGTTGGAACTTGGGTGAGAAGCCTACCCAACGAAAGGAGTTGCGGGTCCTATGTTAAGTAGGCTTCCGTTATATATCGTCTCATCATTCGTTCTGTGTTGAAGTAATAAGCGATTTTTCCAATCGAATTTTTCATCATTTTTATCCACTCATCTCTCTCTCTGTAAAACTTCGGAATGATTATGTATTTGGTCTTGTTGTAGAGATCTTCCAATTCGAGTTTTCTTCGCTCGGCCTCTTGAATAGATTCTTTTGGTGAGGGCCCTATTGCCCAGCCTGTGGTGCCTTCTATACAGCCTTCAAGCCACCAACCGTCCAGTATGCTGAAGTTTATCACTCCATTGTGGGCAGCTTTCATCCCACTTGTTCCAGATGCCTCAAGGGGAGGCAACGGCGTGTTTAGCCAAACATCAACACCTGAAATGAGTTTAGCTGCTAAATCCATGTCATAGTTTTCTAGGTAGACAATTTTTATTTGGTCCTTGAGTTGTTCTCGGTATTTGTAGATTTGTTTGATTACTTGTTTGCCAGTGATGTCTCGTGGGTGGGCTTTTCCAGCAAAAACTAGCTGCAAAGGCCGTTTCTTAGCAAGATCTTTCAGTCGTTCAAGGTCTGAGAAAATCAGAGTTGTTCGCTTATAACCCGTAGCCCTTCTGGCGAACCCCAAGGTTAACGCGGAAATATCCATTTGAACAGTTGTCTGTTCGTTGATAAAGTCCATAAGAATCTTCTTAGCCTTCAAGTGGCCTCGCCAAATTTCCTCATCAGGAACCTCATCGACTCTAACGAGTAGCTCGGGCTCATTTGCCCACCCTGGTATATATCTGTCAAAGAGTTCTTTGAAGTATTGGCATGTCCATGTGTAGGAATGGACGCCATTAGTAACAGCGTGTATATGATGTCCTGGAAAAAGCTTTTTTGAGTGTTCCATATGGGCTTTTGTTACCCCATTTTCATATCGGCTCAAGTTCAAAGCCAAGAGGGTCATGTTCAATTTGTCTTTTCCACCATATTTCTTCAATTCTTCAATAGGGAATTCTTGCCCGAGAAATTCATTCACCATATCGTAGGAGAACTTGTCAAAGGCGGCTTCAATAGGGGTGTGTGTGGTAAAAATGCAGTGGCGGTTTACTGTCTCAGCGTCTAACCCGTTTTTCCGAAGTAGTTCAAGGGTTAAGAGACTTGAATGCCCCTCGTTCATGTGGTATTTCCGGATACTAAAATTCAATGCGTCAAGAATCCTTGTACCACCAATACCTAGCACGATCTCTTGTTTGAAACGGTAGCGTTCATCGCCCCCGTAAAGATGGTCGGTGATGGCTTGGTCTTCAGGGTGATTTTCTTCAATATCAGTGTCTAAAAAAAGTAGTGGAACTACGCCTCCGGTTTGACTTTTGTAATCATAAAGCCAAGACCTAATTCTGACGTCTCTTTTTCCAATCTTAACTTTCACCATCTGAGGCATTAATTCCAACAGTTCTTCGGGTTTCCATTCGTCAGGAAGATCTATTTGTTCACCATTTTCAGAGATTTTCTGCTTCAAATAGCCTTTTCTGCTAACAAGAGTGACTGCAACCATGGGAAGCCTTAGATCAGCGCTTGAACGTATGGTGTCTCCAGCTAGGACGCCTAAACCGCCGCTATAAGTTGGAATATCATTGCGAATACCGACTTCCATAGAGAAATAAGCAATTTTGGGGGCTTCCAGAAAATGATTCATACAATCCTGACTGCAAAAAAAGTACTCCTTGCCTCTAATCTCAGTTTTGAACTCTGTCTTTTCTGGATCTACAGGCTCCCCATTTACTGGATCCCTCATAAGCATACAAGTGACACCCTTAAACCCTCAAAAGTTGGCACTTTAAACTAATAAAGACTATTATAAACAGGTCAATTTCTGTCTTTGAAATCAACCCAGTTCCAAAGACTGGTTCCCAGACACCATAAACAAAGTCAAGTTTAAGATCGGCTAATCACTCCTTCTATGTAAACCTCAGCATTTTGCAAATTTGTTATCTTAAAGAGGAACACTCGTCAAAAACAGACTACCCCCATGGGTTAAATCCGCAGTCCTAAAAATCAAATTAATTCCTTAACTGATCAATGAGCTAGTCAATAATTAAACCGCATTTTTGCTGCCGTGATTAGGCTTATTAATTGCGGTTGCTCCTTTGGAGCTTAATGAACGAGTATTCTCTTCATTCGGCACTAAAAAATTGGTATTCACTACCGGGAGACCAATTAGAAGTTAGGATAAAAGATTATATTGTAGACATTTCACGGGGAGATTTACTTATTGAAATCCAGACAAAAAATTTTTCTTCAATAAAAAAAAAGTTATCGCACTTAGTAAAAAACCATAAAGTACGATTGGTACATCCTATTCCTGAAAAAAAGTGGATCATCAAAGTCAACAAGTATCGTGAAGTAATCAGCCGAAGGAAGTCTCCCAAGAAAGGAAAACTAACTGACCTATTTCATGAACTCATTAGAATCCCTAAGCTTGTAGGCGAGAACAACTTTTCTTTGGAAGTTTTGATGATTGATGAAGAAGAAATCCGATTTGACGACGGAAAGGGTAGCTGGAGAAGAAAAGGCGTAAGCATCATAGATCGCAAGTTGATCAACGTGAACAGTAAGACACAGTTCAAGAACAAAAATGACTACCTTAGATTTCTGCCTGCAAACCTTGATGAAACATTTACAAATAGGAAACTATCATATTCGACTGGTATCTCCATTCGAACTGCACAGAGAATAACATATTGCCTTAGAAAAAGCGGAGTACTGAAGGTTGTAGGGAGAAGAGGAAAAAAATTGAGGTTCAAGAGATCAGAAGAAACGCCTCTTTAAGGAAAAGTTTTTTGAAGAAACTGCAATGAAGAGTACTATTAGATGTAAATGGGATCAGCAAAATTCCATCTTAAAGAGATTGACTGGGTTATCTATTTCCCGTTTATCGGCAACAAGGATCGAGACTATCTTGAGTATTCCGTTGCCTATAGAGATAGAAAGAGAAAGAGAACCCAGCCTGGACGCAGGATAGATCTTAAAGAGGTCTTGGATAAGCCCGAAATAAGAAATAACTATCCCCATACGATTGGCTGTTATCTTAACTCAACCGGAAGAGGAAAAGACTGGACTCCTGAATACTTGATAACAAGAAAAGTCTTGGACCGAAAAGAACTTATTCGTTTTGCGACCAAGTTGGGAATATAGAACTGTGGTTGTTTTTCGTTAAATCTTTTTATTATTTGTGGAAAGCATTATCTCGAATGGTGAATTAAGTGATTGGCTGGTGGGATATTTGACTGAAGCATTGTTTCTAGCTGATAGTTACCTAAAAGAGTGCGACTCTCTAGTTGTCGCGGTTAAAGATGGAAAATTTGTGGTTTTAGATAAAACGATTTTTTATCCTAAGGGGGGAGGACAACCGTGGGATACAGGAAAGATCGTGAAAGAAGAGGAAATCTATAATGTTGTTTATGTTGGAAAGTTCGGGGGGGAGATTTCCCATGAAGTTAATCGAGTAGGCTTAAAAGAAGGGGACAAAGTTCGTTGTGTACTAGATTGGGACCGAAGGTACAAGCTTATGAGAAGCCACACTGCAGCTCACGTGTTCGCTTCACTTTTATGCGTTGGAACAGGTGCACTTATTACAGGAAATCAGATTAGTATGGACAAAATACGTTTTGATTTCAGTTTAGAAAAGTTTGAAAGAAACATTATAACCAAATATCTTGACAGGGCTAACGAAGTGTTAGGAAAAGACAAATCGGTGAAATGGTACCAGCTACCAAGAGAGGAAGCATTAAAAGTTCCTGGAATAGTGAAGATGGCTGGTGCTTTGCCACCTGACACACCCTTTCTTCGAATTGTGGAAATCCAAGGCGTAGATAAGCAAGCAGACGGCGGAACTCATGTCAAAAACCTCAAAGAGGTTGGCAAGCTCAAACTAATCAAGACTGAAAATAAAGGAAGAAACAACAGACGAGTCTACTTCGAAGTGGAATGACAAAAAGCTGGGACGTTCCTTTGCGGGTTTACTCCCTTTTACAGAGGGACTTTACCAGATGGGATTCATCAGTAAAGATGTCTATGAACGCCACAAAGAGAAGTACAGCAAAGCATTGGTTGTAAAGAAGCTGAAGGTTTTGAATATGTCACAGGAGAATACCATGATGGCGGCAAAATCTTTAGAAAACGTAAATAACAAAAATTCAACAGGTTTAGTATAATCTATGGAAAGTTTAAACATGTATAAACAATCCATAGGGAATGCTTATTTACGGAAGGTAGGTTGAGAGAGAACAAAATCCTCAAGGGTGAAACGTTATGAGAATGAGGGCCCAAGACGTTGCCATGATCGGTATTTGTGCAGCTTTGTATGCAGTTGTGGGACGCTTGACAGATTTGGGCATAACTGTAGGTGGAGTCGCTTTTTGGCCTGCTGCAGTAATACCTGCAGTCTTTGCGGTACTTTTTGGACCTTTAACTGGTGCAACTGGAGCCGCGATAGGTATCTTCATCAGAGACATGATTTTCCACGGAGATCCCCTACTTAGCTTGTCTGCGGGTGTTACAAGCAATTTTGCTGCCTTCTTTATTATTGGCTACGTTTCCCGAAAACACCTTAACTCCAAAAAGCTAATCACAACCGTAGCCTTAGGTAGCACAATCATAGCAGTGGGAATCTTGTTACCAACACTTCTTTTACCATCAGAATCGACAGGCTTCACTGGATTAACAACCTTTGAAACCGTCACCCTTTTCATGGTAACAGTTGTCGTAAGTTTCATCGTAATTATAGCGGTGTCCAAGTTTTGGCCTAAGTGGAGAAGTTACACAGTAGGTTCAGTCATAGGAGCATCAATAGGAAGCGGAATAATTGCACTTGTTGTTTGGGCTTACAGTCAAATCTTCTTTTCAGCCTCAGGATACTTCGCGGAGCCTCTTCCAACTTTCATAATCCCTTTGATCTTTGTTTGGACCTTCGCTACAGAAATTCCTTTCATACTGCTTCTTGGCCCTCCAATTATTAAGGCATGCTACAAGGCGTTTCCAACACTTAAAAATTGGGTAGAACCATGAAAAGTGAGGAACCATCGGAAAAAGTATCTAAGGCTTTCTCTCCAGCGGGTATTTCAAGTTTCTTTGAGGTTTGCAGTTTATTAACTGACAAAGAAAACGTTACTCCAATAGAGGATATAGGCTCTAGGGGCGGGGGCTTCGCAATTCAAAAGGGAGTTTTCGCAGAGGTTTCTGTTTCAAAGTCAAAAACAAATAGTATAAGCGTGTTTATTAACGGAAAATATGCTCCCGAAGCAAAAACCTCAAAGATGGTAGCCAAAAACCTCTTAAACAGAGTTGAAGGAGCCTACAAAGTCATAATTAAACATGAAGTCCAGATACCAATTGGCGCAGGGTTTGGCACAAGCGCTGGAGGCGCACTAACCACTGGCTTAGCCCTTTCAAAGGCTTTAGACCTGAAGTTTACGTTCAACGAAATTGGTAGAATAGCTCACTTTGCAGAGATCAAATGTAAGACAGGGCTGGGAACAGTCGGTCCTCTGATGCTAGGTGGTTGCTTACTAACAACAGAGCCGGGCCCTCCCGGAACAGCAGTCATCGACCGTATTCCCCTAACTCAAGACTACGTCATTGTAGCAGGAGTTTTCGGACCAACATTAACAGAAGAAGTATTAGCTTCTTCTGTCAAACGTGCAGCAGCCAACAGATGGGGAGGAAAAACATTGAAAAACATTCTTTCTGAGCCAACGATTGAAAACTTTCTAAGCTGTTGCTTCGAATTTGCCGAAAAAACCGGGTTCATAACTAAACGCTTAAAAAACCTAGCAATCCTAGCTGAAAAGGCTGGTGCAATCGGATCAGCCCAAAACATGGTTGGCGAAGCCATCCACGCCGTCACCAAATCAAAAAACGCAAACAGAGTGGCGGAAGCTTTTAAAGAGGTTTTACCAGACGATAGCATATTCATATCAAACATTGACTTTCAAGGCGCCAGGTTGATTTTATGAAAGAGTTTAGAAGAGTAGCGGTCGGTGGAACTTTTGATGAGCTACATAGAGGCCACAAAGTTTTACTTCTAAAAGCCTTCGAATTAGGGAAGACCGTTAGTGTAGGTCTTTGCACGGACACTTTTGCAGAAAAACTACGCAAACCACACGAAACGGCGCCTTATGAAGAAAGGCTGAAAAAACTAGAAGGCTTCCTAAAGAAACACTCACTGCTTCAAAGGTCAGAGATCATCCCATTAAATGACCCAATTGGAACTACTTTATCTGATCTTGGTCTCCAAGCACTGATCGTCAGCCAAGAAACGGAGGAGATAGCTCTTGAGATCAACAAAAAAAGAAGAGCATTGGGTGTGCCTCACCTGGTAATACTCACTATCAAAATGGTGCCATCCGAAAACTGCACACCAATCTCCACCACAAGAATACGCAAAGGCGAAATCGACCATGAAGGCTACTTATTAATAAGCAAAAAAAGCCTTTGAAAGCGTGCTCTGAACAAATAAACGAATTTTTTGGAAACTCTAAAATCCTGCAGGTTTGCTTTACCCTTTAAGGAGTTTATGTTATGCCCCACAACGAATTGAGAAAGGACTACCTCCTAGACCGCTGGGTTGTAATCGCTACCGAACGGGGAATGAGACCCTCCGATTTCACCAAAAAAAAGCGGAAGAAACAAAAAAAAATGGTATGCCCCCTGTGCCCGGGAAATGAACAGATGACACCACCTGCAATATTAGTCTACAAGAGTGAGAACGGGAAACTCACCAAACATAAGGATCAAAACGGCTTTCGCCATAAGAACTGGCTGATTCGTTGTATCCCAAATCTTTATCCGGCTTTCTCTCCGCCAACTCAACACAGCCAAGTTAAACAGATAATCAAAAACAACCAATTAGGCTTAGCCATAGGCCATCATGAGGTCCTCATTGAAACGCCAAAACATAATAACCAACCTTCAGACATGAAGGTTACTCAACTCGTGCTAATAATTAAGGCGTACATCGACAGAACACGAGAACTCACAAACAAACCCTATGTCAAACATGTTTCCATATTTCGCAACTACGGCCCAGAATCAGGAGCCTCGCTATTCCATCCTCACAGTCAAATAATCGGAATGCCAATTACTCCAGAAATCTTTAAAGCAGAACTGAAAGCAAGTGAAATCTTTTATGATCAAAACAAGAAGTGTATCTTCTGCGAAATCCTTCAAAAAGAAAAGAAGGGGCCGAGATGCGTGCTGGAAAACCCCGAGTTCTTGGTGTTTACTCCATACGCAAGCGTAAACCCCCTTGAGTTCTGGATAATTCCGAAAAAGCACTCTCCAAACATCCTCAATCTTTCTGAAAAGGAAATCAGAGCCCTAGCGGAAACACTGAAAAGATCTCTCTCTGGACTAAAACAACTAGTTCATGATCCTCCGTACAACTTCGGTTTTCATCTAGTCAAAAACGAAAACTATAGTCACTATCATTGGCATCTGGAAGTCTATCCCAAACTGTCCGTCTGGGGAGGGTTTGAGAAATCCACTGGGATGTTTATAAACACCGTAATGCCAGAAACCGCGGCGTCAGAAATGCGCAAAATTATTTCCACCTAGGTTCCTAAGAGAAATTTTTCGTACTTAGGCCTAACTTGCATGACATCTTCCATATATGCTCTCAATGGTTCTGCTAAACTCCACGCTTGAGCTATACAGCCCCTAGAAGCATGAGGCCAATCCCCATCAAAAACTTCGCTTATATGTCCTAGACCACCCTTAGAGAGCTGAGAATTGAATAGGGGCCATATGAAGTTCCTAAAAGCATACTGACGATTACTTTCAGAACACCCTTTTGTCTTCAAAAACGCTGTTGTGAAAGAACCCTGCAACCACGCCCATACAGTTCCATTATGGTAAGCACTATCCCGGCTGTTTCGGTCACCAACGTAAGACCCCTTGTACTTCGAATCGTCTCGTGAAAGAGTGCGCAAACCAAAAGGTGTCAACAACTCTTGAAACACTTTATCAATCACTCTCTCAGCCCTATGCCGGTCAAGGATCATGAAATCCAAAGCTCCAACGATGATTTGATTTGGTCTCACCGAAGGGTCACCCCCCAACCTGCCTAACACGTCAAACAAACAGTTTTTTTTATGGTTCCAAAACTTCTCTTTGAAACTCTCCTGGGTTTGGCTGGCCATTGAAGCGTACTTTTCCGCAAGACTCTGTTCTTTGAAAAGGTTGGCTAAGAGTTCTACGGTTTTTAGAGCGTTATACCACAGAGCCTGAATCTCCACAGCTTTCCCTCCTCTTGGCGTTGCAGCTTTGCCGTCAAATTCAGCGTCCATCCACGTAAGTTGTGGGCCATGGGTGAGCAAACCATCCCTGTCCAAGCGTATTCCAAAATCGGTTCCTTTTTCGTGCTTTTCGATGATTGCTTTCAAGCTTTCCCAAAGTTTTGAATAAACAAAAATTTTGTCCCCTGTGTACTTGAGGTACTGTAGTACAGCATTTATGTACCACAACGTTGCGTCAACAGTGTTATAGGAGGGTCTGCCTAATCTGTCTTGAACAAAATTGGGAATTAAACCCTTTTTGCAATAACCGATGTAATCTAGAAGAACCTTTTTTGCGTCTTCATATCTTCCCGTAACAAGCATCAATCCAGGAAAAGAGATGAAGGTGTCTCTTCCCCAAGACTCAAACCAGAAATAACCCGCAATAATGGATTTTTTGTTGCCGGTTTGTTGGGTTATGAATGCGTCTGTGGCAAGAAAGGCCCAGCTTAACCATTCACTTTTCGGCACTCCTTTATGGAAATCGTAAAATGTAGCTAAATTTTCTTGGCGGCGTTTCAATTCTTGTTCAAACAGATTTCTGAAACCTTGAAAAGAAGTGCCAAATCTTTCAAAACTCTGCTTTGCAGCTTTAGCGACCCGGCTAGCGGTTGCCACCACAGCGAAATGATGCTCCCGTTGTGGTGCTATCACCACCTCAAAATATCCTGGTTGGTAGCAATCATCTGTACAGCTTTCGCCACGATTATGCTCTTCGCGATAGTAAAGCCGTTCTACCCAGTTAGCTTCTCGGACAAAATTACCACCGTAGTTTTTGACTATTACGGTAGCTTTTGGATTGTTAAAGGTTAAGTGCACTTCTTTTGCACCATCCCGCTGATTGAAGCTAAGAGGGTTTTTTCGGCGGTCTACAACAGAATGAAAATGTCTGCAAGTCATAAGAGGAAAAACTCTGAATCCTACACTTTCAGGGGTTTGATTTGTAGCCCTGTAGAAAACAATGATTGAATTTTCTCCTCTGGGCATAAAAATGGTTTTTTCAAGTTCAAAATCATTTGTTCTATAATTGTATGTTGGAAAAGGGGAAACCGAAAACCTTTGCAGATATTGGTAACCTTTGGGGAAGAACTGCCCATAGAACTCATTAGTTCCAAATTTAAGAATCCTATTGTCGATATGAACTTCCTCATCAAGCTTCGCCAAACAAACGGTTCGATCGCCCGACTGACGCAAGGCGGCTACTAGCAAACCGTGATACTTTCTGGTGTTTATGCCCAAAACAGTTGAAGAAGCATAACCTCCAAGGCTATTTGTTACAAGCCATTCTTTAGTTTTTGCATCCTCAGATCCTACAAGCTTTTTTTGATCAATGGATAATGTCGGCAATCTCATTCAGGGCATCAACTTGGCAATGTTTCTGCCCCTAGACGTGCAGAAGAAGTTGGCTACTGGGTTGCACTTAGTCCTGAACAAGAGAAAATGAGGTTTGGTGAGCTTGTATTCAGTTAGGGTTTCGGCATATCCCATCCCCTTTGCAAAAACCAGCTCGGCTTCATCGTAAGCTTTTAGGAATTCCGGAGAAACCTCTTTCAAAGATAACCCCACTGCATCGGTGCCTGTAGTTATAATTCTGTCTGCAATTTTGTCTATTCCACAAAAAGCCACATCCTCCAAAGTTGCATCGTTAAGCACTGGGCTACCTTTGACAACAAAAGTTACTTCTAATCCCATATTCTTCAATTGACTGACTAGCAAAGTGTCAAAAACGATCTCACCGGCGTTGTCGGCCAAATATAGAACGCGACGGGATCCTTTCGCCAACTCGTAGGCCTTATCAATATCATTTACAACCAAATCCTTCGCAGCTTCTTTGAAGCTCTTCTTCAAAGTTGTTGAGGTAAACCTGTGGCCAGGAATGTCGAACTCCATCACGTTGCCAACAACCGCGCATAAACAAGCTTTCTTGAACCTGTCTCGTTGAGTGTAGCCTTCTTCAACGATTCTACTTGCATATGGTAAAAGTTTCATAGCTTTCTGATTGCTTTTCTTCTTAGCCCTCGCGTAAGGGTCACTGCTTCCAGTGATTCTTCGTATTAAGCGATCACGCTTCGTGCCCAAGCGAGCTGGAACTGCGGTGTACCCAAATTCTTTGCTGAACAATTTCAACAATTCTGACATAGTCCTGAACCGCAAAGCTGGGTTCGTCGTCGCTTCCGTCAACTGGGCAGCTGCCCTAGAAAGTAAACAAGCTGCGCATTCGGCTTCAACCTTCAAAGTTATTTCTTCCCAGTTCTCATTTCGTAGCTTCCGCAAACTCGCTTAACATAAAAAACGGGTCTTTAGCTTTGACTATGCCACTCGCAACCAGAACACCTTGTGTTCCAAGTTTAAGAGCAGCTTTAACGTCTTCTCCACGGCTTATCCCAGCCCCACAGAGAACAGTTACTTTGTCGTTAACTGACTTAACCAGTTTAATCGTGTCCGTAACTACTTCTGGTTTGGCTTTGGAGACTGGAATCCCACTTCCAATAAGCTCGGGTGGTTCTATAGCGATGATGTCTGGCTTCAGAGCAGCAACTGCTGCACTAACGGATGGATTATTAGCGCAAACACAGGACAATAAACCGTTTTCCCTTGCGATTCGTATGCTCGTGTCAATGTCAAACAGATTGACACGCTTCTCAGAATGGTTGATCAAAGTTCCAACAGCGCCGGCTTCTTTGATTGCTTCTGCAAGAACAGCCCCCGTGTGGCTTCCAGGCCTTACCGGATCTATGTGTTGACTAAATACAGGTATTTTTACAGTTTCTGTTATGGTTTTGATGTCAACAAATTGAGGCGAGACACCAATGTCAACACAGGTTTGTTTGTTTACTTCTTCAGCTTGCTTTGCTATTTCAAGAGCCTTTCCGCCCGTTGCTTCAGCATATGTTTTAAAGTTGACGATTATTAACGGACCCTGAAGTTTGAACCCCAAAGATTTGTTCACCGACCTAAGTTAAGGCAAGCTTCTAATATTGTTTATCTAGTAGCGGTTTCTTAGGGCAAAAAGACAGCTGCCGCTACAGTTGTTGTCCATAAGCAGTTTTTGTCCCCTCTTGCGGATTGGGTTATGTTCGTTGTCTTTATTATCATTCCACTAGTCTTGAAGAGCTGCTTTCGTTCGTCCCAAGCGGTTTCAGGGTCAAACTGAATTCCCATTGTTGTGGCGAGCATTGTAGCGGCTAAGTCCTCAGCGTAATCTCCTGCGACCTCGTCAGTTTGGCCGTAGGAATGGTGTTCAGAAAGATAGCCATAATTGTTCTTGATCGAAGGAATGGCAACTCCGATTGATGAAGCAAGTAGTCGGTGCGCTTCATTGGTTGAGTTTTTGGCTAAGACTGCGAATGTTATTTCACCAGGTTTTAGTGATTTCAACCCGCGTTCCCTTGATAGAAGTTTGCAACCAGGTGGTACTATGCTTGACACGTTCACTATATTGCAGTGATGTATTCCTGCGCTTCGTAGGGCTAGCTCGAAAGATTGAAGTTGTTCTTTGTGTTTGCCTACTCCCTTGGTCAGGAAAAAGTATTTAGGGATCATATATTGTATCGCAAAACTAAATTGCAGAATCTATTTATTAGAGTTTTGTTCTAAAAACAAAGATTGTCCTCAGACAGGTAAAAGCAGAAATGTGCCCTGAGCGAGGAGTTTGAGGCTTAGCCTGTGAGATCCTATCAAAGTGTATTTAAAGATGAGACTAAACTCGATATTAACTATGTTCCTTACAGGTTGCCTCATAGAGAGACAGAAAAACGTCTTTTAATGGAATTCTTCAAGTTCATACTGCGTTTTCCAGACAGGATGACCCAAAGAGTGATTGTTACAGGCGACGTTGGCACAGGAAAAACTGCCCTGTCCCAAAGATTTGGGGCTGAGATAACTCTTAAAGCTAAAAACGCTGGGCACAAACTTCGTTACGTACATGTTAACTGCCGTGAATATCGCGGCAGATTTTCCCTTATAATACATAACGTAGTCTCCATTTTTCATCCAAACTTTCCAAAGCGCGGCTATACAGCAGAAGAGATCTTGGAGGCCCTCTTGAAAATTCTAGAAGAAGAGAATGTGTACATAATCCTAGCTCTGGATGAATTCGGCAGTCTTATTGAACAAGAAGGATCAGAAGCAGTATACAAGCTTACACGAATCCAAGAAATGAGATTAAATAAACCGCAGAGAGTTTCGCTAATATGTATTCTACGTGACCTAAAACCAATAGGCCAATTGGACTCTAGCTCCAAAAGCACGCTTCAGCAAAACATCATTAACTTGGAAAACTATTCAAAGAAACAACTTGCAGATATTCTAAGCGATCGAGTTAATCTTGCCTGTAAACCGCTAACAGTTTCAGAAGACGTTGTGAGTCTTATAGCTGAACTTGCATTTTCTGAGAATGGAAACGCTCGTTTCGCAATTGAACTTTTGTGGCGAGCCGGAAAATACGCCGATGCAGAAGATCGGGATGAAGTTACTCCTGAGTGTGTACGGCAAGCTGTTTCTAGCATAATTCCAACCATAAGAAAAAATGAGTTATCCTCATTGAAGACTCATGAAAAATTGTTCTTGCTTGGCGTCGCCAGAATCTTCAAAGAAAGACAGAAAGCCTATACTACGCTAAATGAAATTGAGAAAGCATACGCTGTTGTTTGTGAGGAGTTCAACGAACAGCCACATAGCCACACCCAACTTTGGAAATACTTGCGGTTTATGTCTGCCTTGGGAATTTTAAAGACTGAAGTTTCAACTCTCGGCAAGAGAGGCAGATCAACGTTAGTCTACTTGCCAACTGTTCCAGCCCGAGAGTTGGAGAAAGAATTAAGTGAGGCCCTAAAAAACTGAAAGGAGTGGAACCTAATGCAAGTGGAAGAGGTGTTCTCATCAAAACCTAGAATGAAGATCATGAAAATCATCGCACACCTCGGAGAACTTAACATATCTGAAATCGCCAGAAGAATCAAAGTGAATTATTCCACGACAAATCAACATTTGAGAGTCTTAGAAGATGAAAACATATTTCGACAAAGAACCTACGGCCGAATCCGGTTGTACAGGTTTAACGAGCATTCACCCAAGGCTAAAGCCGTGAAAAACCTAATAGAAGTTTGGGAAAAAGAAGATAAGGAATCAGATTTGTGAAAATGAGGTGGAAATGAAATGACAATGATTGATGTCTCAAAGAAACCTGAAATTAACAGAGAAGCAAAGGCTAGGGGAATAATTCGGCTGAGAAGCGAGACGGTGGACCTAATTAATAAAGGAAGAATTGCCAAAGGAAATCCTTTGTACACTGCAAAAATTGCAGGGGTTCTCGCCGCCAAGAAAACAAGCGAATTAATTCCACTTTGTCATCCCTTACCATTAACGAATGTGAAGATCGAAATAAAGACTCTAGACAAGTGCACTGTTGAGGTTACATCCCAAGTCAGAACCAAAGCTCAAACAGGAGTAGAAATGGAAGCGTTAGCTGCAGTCTCCATAGGCCTGCTAACAATCTGGGACATGGTAAAACAGTACGAAAAAGACGACAAGGGACAATACCCTAGCACAAAAATCGAAAACATTCAAGTTTTGAGCAAAATAAAAAAGGAGTAGGAAATTGAGCGAAACCACAAAGAGACACAAATCTGAAGTTTCTGGAAACCTGAACTTTGCAGTTTTTGTTTGTAGCTCTTCTAGGTATCAGCAAATCCAAAAAGGAAAGAAAACTGGAGACGTTTCAGGGGATTTAATCGAAGCTACGTTGAAAAACGCGGGGCACAACGTTCTATTAAGGAAGATAATTCCTGACCGTGAAGCCTTGATCAAGAAAGCCATTCGAAGTGTCATAGATTCTTCAAGTATTGACGTAGGCATTTTTTGTGGCGGAACCGGAATAACACCAAGGGACATTACCATTGAAACAGTTGCTCCTTTCTTAGACAAGACGCTTCCTGGCTTCGGAGAGATCTTTAGACAATTAAGTTATGAAAAAATAGGCTCCGGGGTCATATTATCTCGTGCTTTAGCCGGGGTAACAAAGGGTAAGCTTATTTTCTGTATTCCGGGCTCACCCCACGCAGTTAAAATCGCTGTTGAAACGCTTATATTACGGGAAAGCCCTCATATCGTTAGGCACGCACGGGAATAACGATGGTCTTAATTGACAGTTTTGGTCGCCCTCTTTTAAATCTTCGAATTTCAATAACTTCCCGGTGCAATCTACGGTGCAATTACTGCCACAAAGAGGGAGAAGAAGAGTATCTAGCAGAGACAACAAAGGAAATGACCGCTGGTGAAATCGTCAGAATAGCGAAAGTTGCCGTCAGTTTAGGTATCTCCCGGATCAAAATCACAGGAGGAGAACCCCTCATGCGAAAAGATCTGCCACAGATTATCAAGGAAATATCCAGCATAGAAAATGTGAGGGATCTTTCAATGACAACTAATGGAACGCTACTCAGCTTCACGGCTCAACAGTTGTACAGTAATGGGTTAAAACGTGTAAACATAGGTCTTCCGTCCTTGGATGCTGAAACCTACAACAAACTTACCGATGGAAAAGTTGAAGATGCCTTGAAAGGCATTAGAGCGGCCGTGAAAACAGGATTTCAACCCGTTAAACTCAACATCGTCATTTTAAACAACATTAACGCGCAAGCCGTTTCAGAAATGATTGATTTCGCAGGACAAAATGGGGTGATCCTGCAACTCATAGAACTTGATCCAATCAACGTGAAAAAAGAGTATTATGCTATACACCACAAATCTATGGATGAATATGAAGAAGCATTAAAGGACAAAGCATTGAAGGTTGAAACTAGACGGTTTATGCACAACCGACACATCTACCATCTTCCCAAGGCAACTGTGGAGGTTGTTCGCCCAATAGAAAACACCGAGTTTTGCACCCATTGTACGCGATTAAGAATCACGAGTGACGGGAAACTGAAGCCGTGCCTTATGAGAAATGATAATACGGTTAACTTATTGGCCGCTCTACGCAATGGCGAAAACGATGAAGAACTAAGGACAATATTCAAAACTGCAAATCAAAGAAGAAAACCCTACAACATCACAGCGTAGATTAACTCTGGCATTTTGAGTGTGATTATAGAAGAGTGTTATAGAATATTGCGATAATTGGAATAATGGCTTTTGCGAAACACGCCTTAAAACACTCTAATCTTAGTCTTGTTATAGAAGAGTATTCTAATAGAGGAAAACAGAATTGAGTTCACTGCTAAAATCGAAGAGGAGAGATAAACTCTACATAATGGCTGAGATCTTGGAGATTGCTAGGAATGGAACCCTTAAAACTCAAATCATGTATAAGGCAAATTTGAGCTACGCCCAACTTACTGAATACGTCAAGTTTATGATTTGCCATAATCTATTGAAAAAAAAATAGCCAAGGTGGAAAAAACATTTTCAGGTCAACTGAAAAAGGTTTGGAATTTGTTCGGCGACACGACGAAATAAATGAGCTACTTAAAGAAGAGAACTGGAGCTTTCAAAACAAGATCCGAATTCCGCCTGAAAACTTGCTGAAAAAGGGAAAATCGATTGTTCAACTTGACTAAAACTTAGAAGGCTTAGTTTTAAACTCTCTTGGTAGCAACCGGCAATAGTAACTAACAATTTCTGCAAAAGGGGAACAATATCACCTTTCCTAATCGAAAGTTTATCTGCTTTTGTGAAGTTGTACTTGCTAGCGCTAAATGTCTATCTGCCAGCCTTAGAAGCATATTCTAAACAAGACTTCTCTCCAACATATTTCAACTTAAGCTTCACAATGTATTCGACTCTTTTGTTGAACATCGCTCAAATGCAGAAATATTCTCTTTTGGGAATACATACTTTATTTTTGGAGGGCTAGCATGTCTCTAGGAAACGAGAAGGCTTTCAACCCAGCAGACAGGAAAGTTCTACCTGATGAAGTTTAAGTTTACCAAAAACTCCAGAATACTATACTTGGTCTTTTGCATACCGTTCTTCTTGACAATTCTCGTTTGGATATACCTCCCCGTCTTAGCACAATGGATAATTAACAACGTTTTTGGTTATGAAATGATCGAACTAGCAACTAACCCTTTTTGGTTATTCATGGTACGATTCTTCTTTGCTTGGTACACATTTGTGGCTGTGGGCTTAGCTGGAGTATGGGTAATCGCTGCAACTCTCGCGAGGAAAGAAAAGGCTGGATCAAAATGCTCTTTCTACCCCTCGGTCTCTCTTGTGGTTCCAGCTTACAATCAAGAAGCAAATATTGCTCGATGCATAACAAGCCTATTCAAATGCGCACAAAAATACGATGGCCCATGTGAAATACTCATTGTAGATGACGGAAGCGAAGATTACACGTATGAAGCATCCTGGTCAGCTATTGAATTGAATAGAAGGGAAAACCCCAGAACACATAGCAAAGTCATCAGACACTCTGTTAATCTAGGAAAAATTGAGTGTCTCAGAACTGGAACGAACAGAGCATTAGGAAGGCTGGTAGCGATTGTTGATGCCGATTCAGAATGGATGCCTGAAACACTGGTTACTCTTGTTGACTTCAAACTCTCCAACGGAAAAAAAGCCATAACTGGCTTCGTCGGCCCCTTAGAAGAAGAAGGTGATCGGAGTCTATATTCAGCCTTCCAAAAACTGGAGTATGGTCAGGGGGTGGCTATTGGTCGCTGCGCCCAGTCTTTAGGCAACAATGTGCTAGTTGTATCCGGGGCGATAGGTTTGTATGACTCTACTCTTCTCCGCGAGATCCTCACGGAGAAGAGTATCAGATCAGTAACCGAAGATTTGGAGATTACTTTAGAAATTCACAAGAAGGGGGGAAAAGTGGGATATGTTAGTCTTGCTTCAAGCTTCACTTTAGTTCCTACATCCTTTAGCAGGTTGTGGAGTCAAAGGCTTCGGTGGTTTACAGGTTGGCTCCACAATACATTGGCAATCCACAAAGATTTGCTGGTCCAGAGGTCATGGCTTTCATTGCTTTTATGGCATTCCCTCATATTTGAGTACGCAGGAGCGTTCATTGATTTAGCGGCTTTAGGCATGTTTCCTTTTCTTTTTTTGTTCGCACCCGATCGGGTTCTTTTTGCTTTAGGCTTGTTAGTCTACATACCATGTGGTCTACTAATAGGAATAATAAACCAAGCAATTGGATTGAAATACGCTTACGGCGCTTACAACTACAAAGCCTTGCTTGTCTACGTACCGGTCTATCCGTTACTACGATTGGTCAACATTCTTGCACGCATAAGAAGCATTGTGAGCTACTCGACGGGAAACAATGGAAAGTGGCACAACTAAGTAGTCTCATAATGAGAGACTGATGGATATAACTTCCTTTGTTAGAAGACAAAAGAAACATTTATATTGTCATAACATGCTTCTGAATATTTCTGGCGATAATAGCTAACCCGCAATTTTTTGCGGCGGCTCAACCCCAACTAAAAAGGCGTATAAGAGCCCTAGAGGATGAAGATGGTTGGCCTCCAATTGCGGGAACAGATATGTGGACCTGATTATAGTAATGTTAGGTCTGAATTGGGCTTTGATGTTTGTGGTTATTTTCCCTCCAAATCCAGTTGGCTTTAGAGTTGTACATACGTAATAAATATCTGGTTATGGTCGATCAGGAGTGTGTTAACTCCGGTTGATCCTGCCGGACCCCACTGCTATCGGGATAGGACTAAGACATGCTAGTCGTGCGTCTCCTAGCTACGATGGAGGCGCGGCGGACAGCTCAGTAACACGTGGCTAACCTGCCCTTAGGACAGGAATAACCCCGGGAAACTGGGATTAATTCCTGATAGGTGAAGAACTCTGGAATGGGTCTTCGTCTAAAGGGCGTCTAGCTCATGCGCCTAGACGTTGCCTGAGGATGGGGCCGCGTCCGATCAGGTTGTTGGTGAGGTAATGGC
>DAOVIH010000045.1 GCA_030673805.1 Candidatus Bathyarchaeota archaeon
CACAATAAGGACATATTGTATATGGGTTAAACAGAAGAACTGTTCAACAAAAACACAAAAACAAGGAAAAGAAAAATATGTTTAATATTCAAAAAGAAGTTCAGACCAAACTGATGAAAGGACTCCTAGACCTCATAGTTCTCCAATTCATCAGCGACCAACCAATGCATGGATACCAAGTTATCTCCAAGATCCGAAGATCCTTCGGAGTATATTTTGGACCAAGCACCATCTACCCATTATTAAGCAACCTAGAAAAGGAAGGCTATGTAAGTAGCGAGTGGAACATGAACAGCGAAAGACCACGAAAGGTATACAACCTAACCAATCAAGGCCAAAACCGACTCAACTACACGGAAGACTCGTTAAAAATTATCTGCAAAAAGTTAGGAACAACAAAACCAACAGAAATCAGCGAGAAAACAGGATGCCAAGCTTTTCCAACTTTCGTCGAGTAGTCTCCAGAAAAACAACTGCGATGAGTTCCCATTAGCATTCTGATCTGGAGGCCCACGCAACAGTCTTAATGTTATTTTTCTTCAGACTAATTCATTCTTCTTTAACCTTCACCTAAAAAAAACTAATTATGAAATCCATATTCTTCAACGAGGCAAGAAGACTTACACGGATTTGCGTCTCCTTGTAATAGCACAGAAAGATGCGAAAAAGACAAAAGTTATACCTATCTACGCTGCCACATAGGAAATCACTAATGTTGGATTGGCGGAGGAGATTGAGGTGTCGTCACAAGAGCAACTAAGAGCTATTTCTTTAATTATTGTTCTAGCAGCATTAGGCGGGATCAGTTCTGTGCTAGTAGGCTATGCAGGGCGGTTGTTGGGAACTATTCCGGTTTTCTCCTTTGTTGGTGGACAACTGATATCTGGTTTGCATGTTTTATGGTTAGTACTAGCTGCAGTGATGGTTCGTAAACCAGGCGCTGCCATAGTAACCGGGGCCATAAAAGGACTGATCGAAGTGTCTCTTTTTAGTCATCTTGGCATCTTTTCCTTTGTTGTCGCGCTATTAGAAGGAGTGATCGTTGATCTAGTCTTCATTTTTTTCAAAAAGAAGAGTGCAACTTCAATTTTGCTCGCTGGAGGATTCGCCTCTGCTAGTAACCTGATAGTTGTTCAATGGTTTTTTCTGCCCAGTCTTACTTTCCTGGTTTACTTCGCGGCTTATCTAGCTTCTTTTCTTTCAGGCGTAATTTTCGGAGGATATCTGGCAATCCAAATATTGAGAATAATCCCCACCAATCTTACTAGTTTAAGAGAAGACTAAAGAAGTCAAATGCTTAGTAATCATTCCCAACCCATTTGTCTACAAGATTAACATATGTTGAAGTTGGTAAGAACCATTTCAACGAGTTTTTATTAGTGCCTTATTGCATTATGTGCTGTTGGAAAAAGATGGACTTTTGCTACCCTTCGAATGTGAGTTTTGGCTGTATTCGATGTGGATTATGTTGTGGTGATACCGAAAACAGGAATAGGCGGATTTTACTGTTGGGATCAGAAATTGAGCGGATAGTTGCCTTAACTTCTTTGCCAATTTCAGATTTTGCAGCAAAACTAGAAGACAAAAACCTATATGGACACGAGATGAAGAAGACTGCCCAAGGAAAATGTGTATTCTTAGATGACGATTGTTGCACAATATACTCTTCAAGACCATTAATCTGCAGGTTTTATCCTTTTGAACTAAGAAATGATGACAATCATAAGTACACGTTTCTTTTTTCTTCAGAATGTCCAGGTGTCGGGAAGGGAAAAAGACTAGACAAGAATTTTTTTATGAATCTTTTTCAGGTTGCTAGTGCCCAACCAGAATTCTAACAGAATTCAACCAGAAACGTTCGCTCACAAACTAAACTTCGTTTTCTAATTAACCCGTGTGAAGCAAAGTTTAACAAAAGAGTTTGTTAGGATTAAAAACAAAGCCTAAGGAGCTGCAATTTCCGTTTTTGCGTTGTTGCTTTTTAAGATCATCCTAGAATTGGCTTAAGACATCACTTTTTTCTAGTATGGAGCCACAGTAGTGACAGCTCAAAAGCAGGGGGTCCTTTTTTTCCATGTAAAACTTGGAGCTTACGGGCTCATTGCTGTTGCTTATGCATGATGGATTTGCGCATTTTATAATCTCTTCAATAACTTTTGGCAGTTTCACTTCTAACTTCTTCACAACTTTGTAGTTTCGTACTATGTTGATGGTTGCATGGGGGGCTATCAGGGCAATCCTATTCACTTCTCGAGGTTTAACCGCTCGTCCTTCGATCTTGACTATGTCTTTAACCTTGAGGCTTTTGCTCGGTACGTTGATGGCGATCGTCATTACCCTGTTTTCTTTCCCCGTAATTCCAAGAATCTTTACGACGTCTAAGGCGTATCCGCCGCTGATGTGGTCGATAACTGTACCTTCCTTGATTTTTGAAACACGAAGTTCTGTGCTACTCATTTGCCACGTCTCCAATTAAAGAGGCTGCATTTGTAGTAAATAAGATTACTTGTGGAAACGACTAAACTTGAAAAATTCGAGTTTCTCCCATATTCCTGTTGGTTCAGGGTAGATCTTAACTTGCCAGAAAAATAATTTTTGTAAAGAAGTGTTTGAACGGCCCGTTAAGTCTCCTAAAAAATAATATTTTTGCTATCAACAAAGAAAAAACTCTGCTAGGCATTTTACGCCTCAATCTTGTCAGCCAATTAAGGGCTAGGACGCAACGTTCTGTTTCATTAGGGGATTAATGATCAAGCTACGCTTGGGTGTAGTTCTTTTAGTTTGTTGAATTCTAGTCCTGTATTTAGCATGTGCACTTCAAACTGAAAGGGTTAAACTGTAGTCGTTGAGCTTTGGTAGAATTGGCTTTATCTTTCTACTGTGAAAGAAATTTTCACGTTGGTACGGTATTCAATAATTTTATTGTTCATTATTTTTGCTGTGCACCTTTTCACGTGGAGGCCTTTGATGTTCTTGACTGTTTTGGCAGCTTCATTTACTGCATTTGTTGCTGCTTCTTCCCAACTTGTGGGTGAAGTTCCTATTAACTCAACTATTTTAACAATTGTCATAATTCTTACCTCAGCTTCAAATCTGTCAGAACCAACTATTATTTTTTGGGTTGCCCATTACAGGTTCTTACTTCTTTTTTCATAACAAGAACTGAAACGCGGCATTCCGCGAATGCGGTGTTTACAATAATTCACTGCCTAACACCAGCAAACTGGATCAGCTAATTGCGTCTCTGCGTAATGTTCTCGATTGTTCTTTTGGTTTCCTCTATATGCGTCCTTGTTATTCCCCGATGGGTCACCATTCTTATCTTGTTGGGCATTTGATCCAAGGCTAACACGCCGTTTTCTTTTAGTTCAGAAATGAACTGTTTGGCGCTAATTCCCAAGTCTCCAATGTCTAGAAGCAAAATGTTCGTCTGCAAGTTCTCCAAGTCAACCGAAAGCCCATCCATCTCATTTAGGGCTTGAGCTAAATGCTTTGCGTTTTCATGATCTTCTTTTAGCCTATCAATCATCTTCTCCAAAGCCACAATGCCTGATGCCGCAATTATGCCTGCCTGGCGCATTCCCCCTCCTAAGACTTTTCTCGCCTTTCTAGCTTTCTCTATGAAAACTTGGGTTCCTACAACTACTGAGCCCACTGGGCAGCTAAGACTTTTTGATAAGCAGAACATCAAGTTGTCCACGTCTTTAGCTATCTCCTTCACATCAACTTCTAAAGCAACTGCAGCGTTGAAGATTCTTGCCCCGTCCAAGTAAATTTTCAAATCATGAGTTTTAGCAACCTCTCGAAGGGCATTTATCTGACTTGGTGTTACGATGGTTCCACCATGGCGGTTATGCGTGTTCTCAACGCATATGAGGGTTGGTTTTGGAAAATGGATGTTTTTAGGTCTTATGGCTGCCTCAACATCTTTGGGGTTTAGCGCACCTTTAAGGCTCTCCACTGGCCAAGGTAGCAAACCGGCTATTCTTGATACTCCTCCAACTTCATACCAGTAAATATGAGATTGTGACTCCAAAATCACAAGTTCTCCCGGTTCAGTGTTTGCCATAAGGGACACCAAGTTCGCTTGGGTTCCACTGCTCACTAGAAGTGCTGCCTCTTTCCCCATCTTCTCTGCTGCTTTCTCCTCAAGTCTATTCACTGTGGGGTCTTCCCTGAAGACGTCATCACCCAACTCTGCATTTCGAATTGCTTCAAGCATCTCCTGGGTGGGCAAAGTAACTGTGTCACTTCTCAGATCAATATAATCTTGGTTTTTCATCTTGTCTTTCCTTCTTTCCGTATTACTCTACTTTGGTTTTTGAATTAAAACCTTGGTCCAATTGGAAACCGATTTGAACAAAGAAACTTGCGTTCTGCTAGATTCCAGCTTGGGAAATCAGTTCTGTTTAATGTGAAAGAGGAGGCGGTTCACTTTTTTTCTTGGTTTTTATTTGCTGTAGAAGCGGTAGACTAAATGGCATAAGCATGCTCAACATAATGAAGCCTAATTCGAAGCTGTAAGTGTCAGCAATTGCACCTAGGACTGGTAACAGAACTATTGAGCTGCTAAAACTCAAAGTGAAGTTGGCACCAAAATATGCACTCCTCTTTTCCTTTGGAGTTAAATCCGCAAGTAGCGCTTCCCCTACGGTTAATAGCCCAAAATTGGCGAATCCTAAGATAATACAAGGTATTGCTAACAACATATTCGGTAAAACGGTCAATGAAAAAAGCGAGATTGCTCCTATTACCACTAGAATCATTAAAACTTTTTTTCTCTCGAACTTATCGGAGAGTTTTCCGCAAATTGGTGCACCAAAAAGGCCAGCTACCTTAAGCAGAGCAAACAGAATTGATGCCTCAAAAAAGTTGATACCCCTGCCTATGGTAAAATACTGGTTGGCGAAACCGTCAGTTCCTCTTAACCCTAAGGTGTAGATTAGCGCGGCTGCAATTAGAATTGCAGCGGGAACAATAACTCCTTTTTTAAAGGGGTGCCCCCTCTTAGTTGGAACTTTACTTTCGTTGTTGATTGCCTTCGCTGGATCTACAAAAAACCAAAGAGCAACTGCCAAAACTATTCCGGGAATGGCAAGCAACATCAGGGTTGATCTCCAATTCAGGCTTAGAACCAAAATTCCAGCGAAGATGGGTGCGATAACAGATCCCAAGGCGCCACCTGTCTGGTGGAATCCCATGTTCTTTCCTCGATCTTTTTCAAAAATCTCTGATATTATCGTCACTCCACTCGGATGGTAGGTGCTCCCTCCAATGCCCGCTGTGAAGAGAAGCAAGCCGAATAGCACAATATTGTTTACGAAGCCAAGAGCAAGAAATGATAGAGCGCTTAGTATGAAACCAAGACTCATCAGCCTTTTTCTGTTGAGTGGGGTCGCCAAGTACCCAGCTAAAATAGGCAGCAGGGAGTATGGTAAAATGAAACAAGCAGCCAAAAGACCGGCAGTTAAATTGGAGATTCCGAATTCAACGGTTATCTCTGGGAGGATTATGAAGAACAACAATTGGTAAACATGGTTCATTCCGTGACTTGCTGAAAGTAGAACTAGGTGGTTTGCCCTACTTCTCTGCACTGAAGGATTCATAGGTTTCTGATCCACTTTCTCACTTTCTGCCTAAATTCTTTTGTTGCAGCCGCAAAGAGTAATCTTTAGCAAACTTTGTATTTATTATGTATCACTCAAAAAATTGAGGAGTATCCTAAAAACGGTTCTTGGCACAACCAGCAACAAAAAAAGATCAGGATATCATTAATACTAATGGAGTGAAACAAATCCATTCTGAGTGGTTAGCCCCCAAATTAAAATGAGGGGTCTAGCTCATGTTTTTAGCCTTAATTTTGGGGAGACTTTCGTTACGCATCTGAACGACACCTAACGTTGTTATTCGGTACTCTTCGTCAAGGGTTTTAATTGCGATATCGTTTTTTAGCAACTCACCTAGCCTAGTACTTGTTATTTTGCCACTTTTTCCCACTGTCTCTTGCAATTCCTCTCTTGAAACAGTATCTTTTGGAAGTAAACCCAGCGCGCGCCCAACATAACTAGCTAGAAGCCTTAAGCATAATGTTTCGTTATCGGTGAGTTTGCTCCTTGGTACAAGGAGGGTAACACCTTCCTTTGAAAAGCCGATAAGACCTTCGCAATCCTGTACGAGTTCTTGTAAATCAACGTTGAGCAGAAGCTTCTTGGCTATATCGAAAGTGGGCACAAGGTGACTGAAGAACTTTTCAAGAGACAGCCACACTTCCTGTGTTGTTCCAAAAAAGGTTTTCTCAAGCTCATTGTACTTTATTCTAACTTCAATCTTTTCGTGACTTTCTGTCAACTCATTTTTCCTCTTATCTTAACCAGAACGTCTTCTTCAATCCACTTTTCACCCTGAATAGTTAGCTTAAACTCGGGTTTAGAGGGGTCGGGCTTGAAAACTCTTCCCCTCTTAGTCAGCTCGTTGAGTCTAGCTGGGACCATACTCTTTATTCCACTTAACTCCAAAAGCTTTGATATTTGAGCCGCTGTATTCTTTTTTTGTTCTGAACCGTAAAGTACCAAGCCTATTGCTTCGTAATGAGTAAGGTTTTCTCGCGTTACTATTACTGGCCCCTCAGTCGTAGATTCAATTATACCCTTTAATTGGGCACTAGAAGGGACCAGTCGGTTTGAAACTAAATCAGATATTTTTTCCGTGAAATTCTCCGGGACACTCTCCAAAATGCTGAGAATCTCCTCCGGGGTCTCGCCCTCGACCAAGATTTCGCCAAAAGGAGTTTTTATTCGTGCATGAATCTTCTTCATTTGTTCTTTCCTTTGTAGTTTGAACCTTTCTCTTCAGCAAGTATATAGACAAAGCCAGCATTGGTGTTCCAACGTCTAACCAATCCTTTCTTAACTAATCCTGAAAGGGCTCTGGTCAGTACACTCTCTGAATACTTGAGCTTGTTTGCCTTTATAGCCCCTTTTAACTCATCCGCGGTTCTTGGTCTCCACTTACCCCAATCGGTTTCCAAAATCATCAGAACTGCTTCTTTACAGCTGGAAGATGATTTTATCAGGGGATATTTTTGTGTTTTTTTCTCAGTGGTTTTAGGTTCTTCCCTCTTCACTGTTAGGGTAGCTATAGTCTTAGGCTTCAAGCTCTCAAAGGCTTCTTGCACGCTCTTGACAACTTTGGGAAGTTTTTCAATGGTCTTGATAACTTCCTCATGTTTTCCTCTGATTTCAACTTCGTACTCCCCCATTTTAACGCGAAAAGCGAAGTCTCCTTGACTTTCCTCAACCTTTTTTTTGGCCAATATGATCCCACGATATACAACCATGTTATGCTTTTTAGGATTTGTGCATCTCACACATCACTAAGTTCAGTTTTAAACAATCACTGAACTCTTCATTTTCTCACTTCAAAAAAAGCCTTAACCAGCAGAAAATGGGGCTGTCTTTCTTGTCCACCATCATTACGATGGATCAGGATTCAGACACTACGTTGACACCAGCAAGATTTCAAGATGATTGTTCCAAATGGGTTACCTATGTCTGCTAGGTACCAATCAAAGAAAAGAAGAAGATCTATCTGCACTGAAAATGAAAAATTTTTTATTTCATAGGCGAATGCAGGCAACAAAATGGCCTTTCTTAATCTCCCGAAGTTCTGGTTTCTTTTGGCTACAGGCGTCCATGGCTTTGGGGCATCGAGGGTTGAAGCGACACCCTGGAGGTGGATTGATGGCACTTGGAACCTCTCCTCGTAAGAAAATCTTTTCGGTTTTTGTTTTTGGGTCTGGAATCGGGACGGCTTCCATCAAAGCCGTTGTGTAGGGATGAAGGGGGTTATCATACAACTCGTCGGTTTGGGCTAATTCAACTATCTCGCCTAGGTACATAACAGCTACTCGGTGGCTGATTTGTCTCACACTGCTAAGGTCGTGAGAAATATAAAGGTAAGATATGCCCATCGTCTGTTGTAATTCATCCAGCAGATTGAGAATTTGGGCTCTTATAGAAACATCTAAAGAAGACACGGGTTCATCAGCAACTATAAACTTTGGCTCTACTGCTAATGCACGAGCTATGCAGATTCTTTGTCTTTGGCCACCACTGAACTCGTGGGGGTATCTTTCAGCATGGTATTCTTCCAAACCAACTAGTTTAAGAAGTTTGTAAACCCGTTCTTTCCAATCTTTCTTGGGTACATGTTTGTGGATTTCGAAGGGCTCAGAGATTATGTCGTAGACTGTCATCCTAGGATCCAAGGAACCATACGGATTTTGGAAGATTATCTGCATTCTTCGCCTCAGTTGAAGTTTCTCCTCTTTCTTCCCAGAGGTGAATTTTTCGATTACGTTTTTTCCTTCAAATAGGATTTCTCCTGACGTAGGTATTATCAGGTGAAGTATGAGTCGTGCAGTTGTGGTTTTTCCACATCCGCTTTCACCAACTAGGGCAAAGGTCTCTTTTTCTTTTATGTTAAAGGAGATGTTGTCAACCGCGTGAACTTTTGCAACCTGTTTTTTGAATATGACGCCTTCGGAGTAAACTGGGAAGTATTTCACCAAGTTCTTAACTTGGATTATGTAAGCATCAGTCAATATTGTCTTCTTCTCCTTTCAACTGTATCTTTTGCCATTCATGACATGCAACAAAGTG
>DAOVIH010000073.1 GCA_030673805.1 Candidatus Bathyarchaeota archaeon
AAGAGATGTGAAAGAGCTTCTTGAACGACTTGAAGATCCAGTGGACTATATAGAAGCCGCCATAAAGAGATGTGAATCCTCTTAAGAACATGATTCAATAGTGTTTGTAGCCCACAAGAGCTAAATAACGAGGCTACTCTCAAATTTTAGATATTAGATGTCAGGACTGAAAGACACGAAAGTCGAAAACGTCTTAGTTATTGGGTTAGGAGAGATAGGTGCCCCACTCCTCGAACTCGTTGACGAAATCTACAATGCTCAAGGGTTGGACATTGAACCAAAAGAGATTCAGGGGCCCATCGATCTGCTACATATCTGCTTCCCCTATGACAAAAACTTCGAGCAGGCAACTACTGACTATATCAGCGAATTCAACCCGAAGCTTACTATTATAGAAAGCACAGTTCTCCCCTTCACTACAAACGAAATCTACAAGAAAATGAGAAGCCCAATTTGCCACAGTCCCGTTCGAGGAAGAGAGTTAGACAGTTTTAGATGGGCATATCGTACATACACGAAGTTCATTGGGCCAGTGAAGCCGGAATTTGGAAAGACTGCTGAGGGGTATTATAGATCTTTGGGGTTCAAAACTTACATTTGTTCCTCACCATTGGAAACGGAATTCATGAAAATTTTGAACACAACTTACTACGGGCTTATGATAACGTGGTTCCAAGAAATCCACCGAATCTGCAAGAAATTCAACATAAATGAGAAGGAGATAACTGAATTTTTTAGAACAAACGAAAGAGATTCCAAAGGAAGACATCCTCGACCAGTATTCTTTCCAGGTGTCATAAAGGGGCACTGCGTAATCCCGAATGCTAATCTGTTAGCTAAGTTATATCCTTCTCCCTTTGTTAAGATCCTTCTGGAATCAAACGAAAAGCGGAAAAAAGAAGCAGAATCAGAAAGAGATGCATGCTAGGAATGCTGAAAAATGACTGAGAGTTTAGTTGTTGGTTGCGGAGCTAAACGCAGAGCGTCAGTAAGGTTAGATGTTGTAAGAACCAAAAAAACGAATATTTTAGGCTACACTCATTGTTTGCCTTTTAGGGATGCATGCAAATGAGAATTTGCCCTAGTTGCGGAGCCGAAAATTATGATCATAGCTGCTGCTACTGGTTCTGTCACCAGCGATTAGAGGAGACTAAATGAAAACCTTAGACGTAATCCGCGATTATCTTCACGTCCCATTCTTAGCGGTGCTTTTCATAGTGTTATATCTGTTGTTCGGCGATCCACAAGAGGATGAAAATGATTGAAAAAGTAATAGTTATCAACGATTGCGCTTTTGTTATGGAACAATTAATCCCGTTTCTCTCAAAAGACTTCGACATAGACTTTGTCAAACGTAGTAGAGGAAAATGGTCCAAAACTTTCGGCATTTTATGGAAAATATACAAATCTAAAGAAGGAATGTTTCACGTAAACTATGGATTACAAGATGCTTTCTTGACAAGAAAGATAAAACACTTAGACATTTTACACCTTCACGGTTCCGATGTAAGATGGACTCTGCACTCTAAGAAATGGGGTTGGATTGTAAGACATAACATACAAAAAGCAAAAAAAGTGTTATACTCCACTCCTGATTTGGAAATGTTATTAGACGATATACGGTCTGATGCAACATATTTACCTGTGCCAGTAGACACTGAGATATTTAGCTTAAAACAAAACTATTCAGAAAAACCGAAAGCAATAACTTTTGTCTTACCTTACGAGCAACCTCCAAAGGGTTTATACGAGACCTTTATAAAAGCAGGAATACCACTAACGACTCTTCAACGCAACATTCCTTTTGGATTAATGCCGACTCTTTTGCGTGAGTACGACATTTTTGTAGACAGGTTCACTATTCCTAGTTTCAGTAAGACTTGTCTTGAGGCAATGAGTTGTGGATTAGCAACTGTAGATTTTAGACACAAAGCAAACATAGAAACAATAGTCTCCACTCTAAGTAGTTATGTTTGTAGAAATGCCGGAAGGAAAAATCGCCAATATGTAATGGGTAACCATCAAATTAGAGACGTAGCAGAACAGCTTAAAAGGATTTGGAAGTCTGTTATTGAAAGTTGACTTAGTTATGTGGGCTAAGAACGGTGCGAGGACGCTTCCGCAGGTTTTGAAGCGAATTAACGAGGTGATTCCAGGCGAAAATGTAGTCAACCGCATAGTTGTGGATGATGCAAGCAATGATAACACCGTGCAGATCGCAGAGGCTTATGGCTGGAAGGTCATAGCTAATGAGGGCAGTGGCATTAGTGACGGAGCAAACACAGCTTTAAAACACGTTGAAACTGACTTTTTCGCAAGTTTTGAACAAGACGTTCTTTTAAGTTGGGCTTGGTGGAGTAGGATCCCCAGATTACTTAGGACTAAAAAAGTGGCTATTGCTTCTGGAGTAAGACTGCCAAGCGTTGCGTGTCTGCAATCTATAAACGAGTTTGCTATCGAAAGATCTGCGCGTAGCCCATCACCAGAGTATTTTCGGACGTTAGATAACACGATTTACAAGACTAAAACTATTCGCCATCTAGGTGGGTTTTCAAGCCTTAAAGGCAGCGTAGGAGTCGATTCAGCCTTGAGACAGCGCATTTATGAATGTGGCTTTGAGTGGAAAGTAGATTACACTGTGCGAAGCGTTCATTTGAAGTCGTTTCTAGACGAATTAAAGACTCAGTATTGGTATGGTAGCAATGCACGAGAAGTCGCTGCCACGTTGGGTAGGAAACGAGTTTTCTTGAAGTCGTTTGCTAAACTGTTGTTTTCTCCTATGCGCGGATTTGAAATAGCCATTAAAAAGGGGAATGTGCAAGCAATGTTTATGTATCCAGCTTTGAGATTAGCCAATTTTATCGGGGTTTTTAATTGCCACTGCAAATCTTAGACGTTGGATGTGGAGACAGCCCCCAGGGAACGGTGAACTGCGACCTGAATGTGGGGCAAACTTTAGAAGGTGGAGACCAAAAACAAGGCATACCCATCAACCCCCAACAAATAACTAACTTTGTGAAGTGCAGTGGTTTACAGCTTCCCTTCAGAGAAGGAAGCTTCGAAGAAGTTGTTTGTTTCCACGTGATTGAGCATACGACCGCCCCAAGTAAGCTTTTGAAGGAGCTTGTAAGAGTAGCAAGTCGCAGAGTAACAGTTAGATGTCCTCACAGATTTAGCAAAGGAGCTAAAATGCTGTGTCACAGAAGCTTTCTAAGTAAAACATGGTTCCAGCAGACCTTAAAGAATTTCCACTGCGACATCACAGTCAACTATGAAACGTGGCCAGTTTTTTTCGTGGGATTTATGCGAATCAAAGAGATTGTTGTGGAGATCAACCTTGACAAAAATACTATTAGTTAATGTAGTTGACGAATTTAGAAAACGAAGGATCGAAAACGAATCTCCAAGTTTAGCCACTGGCTACTTAGCTAGTTATCTGCGGGAGTTTGGCGACTTCAACGACATAACAATCCTAAATGCTGGACAAAGCTTGACAGCAAACTATCTGCGAAACTTTGGCGTTATAGGTATTTCAAGCGTTACTCAAAACTTCAATGTAGCCAAACAAGTAGCGACAGAGGCGAAGAAGGAAGCTGATCCCCTTGTAATAGTTGGGGGACATCACATCACAGCTTTGCCAAATAACCTCACTGAAAACATGGACGTTGCTGCGCTAGGAGAGGGAGAACAAACTGCTTTAGAGATAATCCAATCCTTTAGAAAAAACTGTTTAACCCTAAGCAAAATCAAAGGAGTCGCCTACAAAACTGGAAATAAACTCGTAATCACAGGTAAGAGAGCGTTAATTAGACCCCTTGATAAGATTCCTTTTCCAGCTAGAGACCTATTACATATATCATCCCACTTCGTTCATATGCTTACAAGTCGAGGTTGCCCTTACAAATGTGTGTTCTGTAGCTCCTCATCTTTCTGGAAAACTACAAGGTTCTTCTCTGCCAAGTATGTAGTTGATGAAATCTCTGCGATTGTGGCGGAGTATAAGCCTAAACGAGTGAATTTTGCTGATGACCTGTTCATCGCAGATAAGCGGAGAATACGAAAAATACGGCAGATGATACTGGCTGAAGGGTTACACCGAGAAGTTGAGTTTCATTGCACAGCAAGAGCTAATTTAGTTAATCATGAGGTGGCTTCTCTGCTAAAGAGTATGAATGTGAGAAACGTAAGTATGGGTTTAGAATCTGGGTCTAACCGTATCCTTCAAAGCTTGAAAGGCAATTCTGTTTCAGTGGAGCAAAACATTAAGGCCATAAAAATATTGAAGAGACGTGGTTTAACTGTGAGTGGAAGCTTCATAATTGGTAGCCCCACAGAAACTGAAAAAGAAATTATGCAAACATACAAGTTTATTGAGAGGAGCAAGCTTGATGGTGGGGAAATTTATGTTTTGTTGCCTTTTCCTGGCACTAAAGTTTGGGAGTATGGGGACCAGAGGGGGCAACTTACAGATTTTATGGATTGGAGTCGTTTTGAAATTTACTTTGAGGACATTCCAAATCGTATAATGGTTAGTGAAACTCTATCTCGAGATGAATTGTTAGGGTTGCTGTTGCGGTTTAAGAAGTTGTGGGGGACTCGGAGACGAAAGACTTTGCTTAAAGAAGCTGTTAAGCATCCCTTTAGAACCTTGCCTTTTATTCGTCGAAAGTTAATGCGTGCATAAGGGAGGTGAAAGTTTGTTTCCTTTGAACACTGGCTGGAGTTACTTTCCCGAACCTAACTACGTGGTTTTGCTGCCTTTGCTTGTGATCACATCGTTGGTTGTGGAGATCAGCCTTGACAAGAATACTATTCGTTAATGTAGTTGATGAGTTTTAGAAAACGAAGGATTGAGAGAGAGTCCCCTAGTTTAGGCACTAGCTACTTAGCTAGTTACCTGCGAAAGTTTGGCGACTTCAACGACATAACAATCCTAAATGCTGGACAAAGCTTGAAAGCAAACTTCCCAAAATGCATGCATAGTCGTATTGACACTATAAACAAGTTGTTGCAAGAGGTTGATTGGAATCTGTTCTGGGCGGTTTATAGTGAACCGGATCATTTGTTTCACAGGTTTTTTGACATGGTTGTGAAGAGAGATGAAAGATTGCCGAGATTACTCACTAAGATCGACGAAACTTATAGAATAGTCAAGGATTTCGCAGATTTGCTGATTGAAGTCTTCGATCATGGTTTTGGTGAATTTAGACAAGGCATTTATGCTAACGCATTTTTCGAAAGACATGGGTTGGTCAGAAGAAGGAAAGATATCGTTTGTCAACGCCAAGTGGATGAGCCAAGAGCGAGATTTCTCTTACCAGAGGCGCTCTACAAATATCTTTCCGCAATGCCTTCACAAGTTGAACGACTTTTTCTTAAAATCTATAAACAACTAGTGAAA
>DAOVIH010000070.1 GCA_030673805.1 Candidatus Bathyarchaeota archaeon
GGGTGTACTGTGCATTGCAGACATCGATACGGTTTAAGAGAAGGACCATACGCACCACTCTTCGCCGAAGGACCTGAATACACTTCTCTGGGCGCTTTCGGAACAATGGTTGACTGCAAGAAAATGGAAACGGTTCTCGTTGCCAATCACCTTGTAAATAAGTATGGATTGGATACGCTAGAAACAGGAGGTCTCATTGCCTGGGCCATGGAGCTATATGAAAAGGGAATAATTGACGAAAAAGACACGGCAGGATTAAAACTTAAGTGGGGAAATGAAGAGGCTCTTTTCAAACTAATAAGGCAGATAGCCCATAGAAAAGGATTCGGAAACCTACTTGCCGACGGGTTCAAAACCGCCATAGCTGAAATCGGCAAAGGTTCAGAGCACTATGCCATACAGATTAAAGGTATGAGTAACCTCCATTCAGACGAGCGTCCAACACCAAGTTTTGCTTTGGGTATTGCCACATCAATTCGGGGAGCAGATCACCTAAGGAGTAGACCAGCAATAGATCTGTATGGCCTGCCTGAAGACCTGCTTGAGGAAATCTATGGAGCCCCTGTTTCTTCTGATTATACGTCTTATGAAGGAAAAAGCCAGATGGTTTGGTGGCAGGAGCGCCTTTACGCTGTTACAGACTCGATAGGGATATGCAAGTTCCAAACAGTTTTCTGCGCTGTGAATGCGCCAAAATGGGAAGAGTTCTCAAAACTGATTCAGCTTGTCGCTGGCATGGGGTTCACAAAGGTTCAACTAATGGAGGTGGGTGAAAGAATCTACACAATTGAAAGGATGTTTAATCTCAGGGAGGGTTTTTCAAGGAAGGATGACAGATTGCCAGAACGCTATTTTGAAGAGCCAACACCGATAGGGCTTCCAATAGTTAGGGGAAAGAAGATTGACAGAGACAAATTCGAGAAAATGTTGGATGAGTATTACGCATTGCATGGCTGGGACGGGAACGGAGTCCCTAAAAAGGAAACACTTGAGGGGTTAGGCCTTGACAAGGAGCCTTCCCACAGGGTTTAGGAGGAGAAAGATGCAGAAAATCCTTTTTATAGACCCGGAGAAATGCTCTGGATGTCGAATCTGCGAGTCTGTTTGCTCACTGTTTCATGAGAAGGTTTGCAACCCAACACGGGCTAGAATCCACACCGTAAAATGGGAGACAGTTGGCCTTTATGTCCCGATGGTTTGTCAGCAATGCGAGACTCCCCTTTGTGAAGTTGTCTGTCCAATGCATGCCTTAAAAAGGGATGAAAAAACTAGCGCCGTGTTAATAGATTATGATTTGTGTGTCGGATGCAGACTCTGCGTAATGTTCTGCCCTTTTGGGGGGATAAGCCTAGACACAAAAACGGGAAAAGTTCTTAAATGCGATCTATGCGGTGGGGAGCCTCTCTGCGTAAAGTTTTGCGAACCTCAAGCTTTACAGTATTTAGATGCCACAGCAATAAACCTCAGGAAGAGGAGAGCTGCAGCAGAAAAGTTTTCCGATCTAATGAAGAAAATGCTTGCAGTCTGAAAAATTAACGAATGGCGAATTCTACTATTTCAGAAACACCATTCTCATTTGCTTGCGAAGAACTATACAAGACCTTATGTCCTTGTTTGAGTGGATGCCGTCCTAAGAATTCAATCATAGCAGTTCCTATGCCTTTTCTCTGATACTCTTCGTTGACACCAATGACACTCAAATAAGGTATGTTCAGCCAAAGGTATTCTATACGTAGGTATCCAACAAGTTTGCGATCAACTTCAGCAAGGATTACCGCTTCTTCTTCCACTTTCCTCTTAAGCACAAATTTGCCAACATGGTCATAGTCTGACTCTACACAAAAATCCAAATCCTCTGGTTCAGCGAATCTTACATTAACAGATAATTTTCTCTTCATCTCTTACATCTCCTACACAGAACTGATCTATTGGAGTTTTATGCATGTATACATGTATATCTATGCGCGTGCTTTGATGAATTATGTAAGATAAATAATAAGAATTGGAGGGCAAGTGATGCCTGTTAAACCAAAGGATATTGCTCCATTGTCCTTTGAAGCAAACCCACATATCAGAAAATTAGACACATGCCTAGGCAGTACCCGATTTCTAAACTTAAAGGAGATGCTGGAACCAGCAGATAAGTACAATTTTGGTGTTCTTGCAGCAAATGCTGTTGTCCAGGAGATGCTTTACGCAGTTCTAGATGCTGCATTTGAGTGCAATTCACCATTGATAATCGAGTCTGCAGAATCTCAGGTAGGATATGCCTTTTCAGGAAGTGATTATAAAGACAAACTAACAAGGTTCATGGACTTAGTAGTGGATGAAGTGGAAAAAAGAGTAAAACAATACAAAAGAATTCCACCTTTTTGCATGCACATAGACCATCTACAAAAAGATCCTAAGCTCGCATACGCAGCGGTGGAGGCTGGATATACTTCGGTAGAACTTGATTTCTCTAAACAACCTACTTCAGACACGACTGAAGCAGTTCGTATGAACATTGAGAAATGCATGCCAATAATAGAAGATTTACATCCCTTGGGTATCAGCTTTGAAGTTGAAGAAGGAGAAATCGGTAGCGCAAAGGCACGAGCGGCGCAGACACGAGTACAAATAATGGCTGAAATCACAAAGGTGGAAGATGCGGTGTTATTGGTTGATGGTACGAATCCAGAAGCTCTTGCACCATTCATAGGGTCAGCACATGGAGAAATCGTGGGAGAACCATCTATATTCTATAGTAGAATAGGTGAAATCAGAGAAGGCCTTAGATGTAAAGGTATAAAAGATGTTCCAATAGCTTTGCATGGAGGCACAGGACAAACCAATGAGGGTTTTAATGAAGCTGTGAAACAAGGTGCCAGAAAGTTCAACTATGCATCAAGGTTCTGGACAATTCTCTTTAATAACCTTAGAGAAGATGACGCAGGTGCCGCTATACTTAAAGAAATGGCTATAGAAGCAAAGAAAATAGGGAAAAAAAGTGGCAGATATATGTGGGTTAGGTTCAATGATAAACTTCGTGATGAAGTGAATTCCCAAATTTTCAGAAATGCACAAAGAGAAATGCATGAGCATGTTTGTGAACTGATGGAAAAAGCATTCTGGTCCAAAGGAATGGCTCAACATTACAAACCGAAATTCATTTAAAAGTCAAAAATTTCCATTTTCTACCCTAACTAAAAATTTAACTCAGTTGCGCACGCATTTATATTGAATTATGAAAATCTATCCTTTAAGCGCTCGTTCTAATCTTTTGATCAAGTTTTCATTACCAACATAGATTGGAATTCTTTGATCTAGACTTGTTGGCTTAACTTCAAGTATTGAACGTTTACCATTGCTTGAAGCGCCCCCAGCTTGTTCCATCACAAATGATATCGGGTTGGCCTCGAACAACAACCTCAACTTTCCTTTTCCATATAGCTTTTCTTTTAACGCGGGATAAGCAAAAATCCCACCATAATGAAGTATTTGATTAATGTCTGCTGCAAATGCTCCGCTGTATCTTACTTTCAAACCTTCTTCTTCTAACTCTTCAGCAAATTTTCTGAATGGTGGGAGCCAATCTTTTCTTGAACCACCAAAACCACATAATTTTCCTTTTTCTGGAAGTCTTTTGTTTTCATTTTCTAGAATAAATTCTTTTTTTGAAGGTTTGTACAAAAATTCATGAACACCTTCGCCGACTGTATAAACTAAACTCAGTACAGGACCGTACAAGACATACAATGCAGCAACTTGATTTCTTCCTTCTGTGTAAAAATCTTTTTCATATACACCAACTATTGTTGCAACTAAATTATTACTAGGAAGATTTGAAGAACCGTCGAATGGGTCTGATGTTACGAAGAATCTTCCATTGTCATTAAGTCTTGCAAGATTTTTTTGTTCTTCTGATGCAACTTTGTTTACTAAACCTAGTTTCCTAAATTCCTCGATAAATAGTTGATCTGTCCATAAATCCAAAGCCGATTGCAATTCGCCATATATATTTTGAGTCTCCGCGATACCCCTCATGTATGGTAATCTCTCTTTTATTCCGACTGCAGTCTTACTTATCGTAAGAATTAAAGAAGCCAATTCAGTGTCAATCGCTTTAAGATGTTCTTTTAGAATAACACTTACCATTATAACCGTCATTCCAATAACATCTGAATCATAAATAAGTTTATTTTTCATTTAACGCAGGATAAGCAAAGACACTCGCTGAAAAACAATCTGGGTGTGAAAACAGATTGCGAGATATGCATGCTGGCTGGTTTGGGTGAAAATAGGTGGTGTTTTTGTCACGAGGAAAGAAGCTTTTCTCCATATTTACTTGAATATGAAATATGAGCAAGTGAAACTTTTAGCGGTTTGCTAACACTAAAACAGTGTGTCAGGTGCTTGCATGTATGCTATCTGATGTTTTTAGACGCTTATCATTAAAGGTCACATGACAATGCTACTATTTCAGTTACGTCACATACTTTTATGGGAGTAGACCTTCTAACAGAAGTGTAACGAAAATTGATTTGACAAAGAGGACACGCCGTTGTTAACACATCAATTTTTAATGGCTGCAAATCCTTCAGCCTCGAATAGGCTGAGTTCATGCTAACCTGATGGTTGAAAGACCACAAACCTCCGCCACCACCACAGCACCTTGCAAATTGCCTATTCAGTGGCATTTCGGTAAGTGTCAGACCCGGTATTGCCTTCAAGGCATTACGTGGAGCATCAAAAACTCCGCTGTGCCTACCTAAAGAGCAAGGATCGTGATAGCTGACCCTAAGATCTAAACCTTTCAGCTCCAGCCTTGCGCTTTTGATTAATTTTTCAATGAAGTGTGATGAATGGAGAATTTCACATGGAAGTGAGACTCCCAAGATTTCTGGATAAAGCTTCGTAAAGGTGTAGTAGCAACCTGCACAAGGCGTAACAAGGGTATTAACTCCAGTTTTTTCTACTTTTGAGAACACCTCTTCAGCAATTTTCTTCGCCTCATCCCAAAGCCCTGTTGACAATAGGACATATCCACAGCAGCCCTCCCTTTCCCTAAGCATTGTGAAACTCACATTTGCGTGGTTTAGAATTTTCAAAAAGGCCCCAGCCGTTTTTGGGGTTCTGTCGGCCACCATACATCCAACCCAATATAGAACCTCAGTTTTTCTAGACAAAGATTGAAAGGCGAAGTCTTGCATCCATGAAAGGCGACGCTTAACAGGAACCGCTCCAGGGTCCCCAACTTCTATGATGTTTTTCGCCGCTTCGCGGAAAACCTTTGGAGCCAGTCCTTTTTCGGCGATTTGATGTCGAGTGGCCAGTATGGCTTCATTAACCTCAAGATCTTCAAAGCATTGGGCAAAGCATAAACCACATTCAGTGCATGTATACAGTATGTCAACCACTTTTCTGGAGACGGGGAGTTCTTTATTTTGAAGACC
>DAOVIH010000056.1 GCA_030673805.1 Candidatus Bathyarchaeota archaeon
CAGAAGGACCCTGATAGCCTGGGTATGGTGGAATCGTTACCGTTGGATAAGGATCTGGTGCTGGATCCACGCGTATATAGGTTGAATCGGATGATCTCCAGTAAGATTCTGATCCTTCAAAATCAGCTACGATGAGGTAATCTCCTGGAACTGGTGGCACCCAACTCTTTCCGAAATTACCCCACAGGTCACTTGTAACTTCCCCTATGTCTTGGTAGTTGCCATTTGGATCAATAGCATATAGCATTATGGTAACTCCAGTTGCATCTTGTGGTCGGGGCCTTTGCATGTGTATGTACTCCATCCACTCGCTCATGTCCTCGTCGGCTATGCATGGGGTTTCTGGTTGACCTGGAGACATGTCCAAGACAGTGCCTTCGATCATTACGCTTTGTCCTAGTGGTATAGCTGGTTTTGGTGCTTCAACTGTTGTTGCGCTTTTGCCCTTGCCATAGACGTACATAACCCCGTCATAATTATTAGGGGCCATGAAGTAGCCGTCGACTATAACACCTATGGCACCCTGGCCCGTGCCACCCGCACATCCCGCTATTTTCCATATTTCTTCACCTGTAGTAGCGTTGATGCAGTAGTAGCCCCACCCTCTAGGGAAGGGCATAGTGGGGCTGTGTTCCGAATTTGTTCCGTATAGCTTTCCGTCAGCAATATTTACGGCGGTAACGAAAGGTTGCACGGTTTGACCAGTTTCGTCAACGTATGGAGTGTCGTATGGATAATCAGCTACTGCACTGTATCTCCAGACTATTTCCCCATTAGTCCAGTTAAATGCGTAGATGCCATCCATGGATTCTCGGTACAATAGGCCATAAGCTGAAGACATGCGGTACGCTCCTAACGCCCCCCAAGGATAACCCATCGCTTCGCTTTGCCATGCTAGGTCCCCTGTCTGCAGATCCCAAGCCAGCCAATACCCGTGTGCCGTCATTGTGGCGATTTTTCCATGATCAGCGACTGAACTTATGGTGATCCATGTCGGTTCGTCGACTGTTATGTCCCATAGCTCTAGGCCTGTCTCCAAGCTAGCAGCCCTTACCCTTATTCCAGTTTTTACTCCCGCTTCCTGGACTTCATCCACCATAGCAGCTATGCCCACTTCAAAATCGGTCGTGTCAGGTAGACTTCTCCACGGCCAGGTCATGTTGCTCACTACCCTAGAAGCGAAATTGGTGCTAGTTCCAGCTATTGTCCAGTTGATTAAACGATATTCAGGGCTAAAATAGGAGCCAATGTTCTGCACGCTCAAAACGTATGGATCAGTTTTAAAAGTGCCTGTCGTCAATGGAGCAATCGAAACGTTCAAGGTTACAAGTCCATTATATGGATTAAACTTAATCAGCCTGCCACCACCGATATACACAAGATTTACGCTCGTTCCAACACCTGCTACCGCGCCAGGCGACAATCCAGCACCTTCAGCATATTCAATGTATTGTGGTAATATAGGAGTGGTCGTCGGCACAGCGCCGGGCCAACCCGGGACCGTAATTTTTGTCACTGCTTCGGCTTCCCAATACAATTCTCCGGTACGTAGATCGTAGCATATCCAAGTATATTGAGTGCCCGCTTCAGTTGAACTTGCTTTTGTAACGCCTTGGTAACATCTTCCAGAATAAACAATAGCTGGAGTAAAGGTCCCGTAACTTTGTAGCGATTCTGGTCCCTCACCTCCTCCAATGAGACCTCCTATGGTGTAATCCCGTAACCATACTACGTGGGCGGTGTTTGGCCCCTGAACCCATGGAGTGAACGCATATGTCCTTCCGCCAGGGTATATGTTCGTGTCAGGATAGAGTTCATCCCAAAGAGAGCCTCCTCCCACACTAGTCCACGGGAAGTTACCTAGAATCGGCCACCACTCTCTGTTCTCTGGTGACACGGGCCTTTCCCAGTAGTCGGTTGGAAGTCCACCCTCGGGCCAAGAAAGTACTAAGTCTTCTTGTACGGTTATTGTCCAATCATCAGTAGAGCTGGACTCATAATAGACTGAATCAATATAGAGATATGGTGCCCCTGCATCGTATACTGTGCCATCAATGTAATATCCTGCCGGATAATACATTCCAGCAAATTCAAACTTAAGTGTCCAGTCCCCAATTTCATCAGCTAACCAATTAAACCATGATGTTGCGTCTCCTTGGTAGGCGTCCCGAATAACAACTTCTTGTCCTCCACTAGGCCTTGTGATTGTCACCTTGTAATCTTTATGAAATCGGTTGTAGTCAGTCGAGGGGTTAGTCCACATATTAACTAGGAAGGTCTGACCAAGTCCTACTGTGGTAGGTCTGGCGCTAATCCAAGCGACGGTAGGAACGGTCACACTAGGAGTAGCACCGGGTGGTAGTGGTCCGCTAACTGGCTGATCTGCCGAAAGCTGAGCTCTCACTGGAATATTGGTCATTAGCAGAAAAGCAGAAGTCATCAATAGAGTCATAATGATTATAGCTCTTGCTTTTGTTTTGTTTAATGAAATTTTCATTTTTTTCATTCCTTTTTTGTTTTGTTTTTTCCTTTTTTATTTTATTTTTGTTGAGTTCTGGTTGCCCTCAGCAACTGATTCGTTAGAAATTGATGGTTTTCACTGTAATTGCTTGACATGTGTTGATTCGTTGTCTCCCTATCAACGGTTTATCCTCTGATGTGTAAGCTAGCGGGTAAGGCTACCTTAACTCAACATGAAATAACGTTTTTCGACTTTTGTTCTTAAAAGCTTTTGCTACATGTTTATGGTATCATTAATTTGGGTTTGGGGTTAAAATTTAACGTTAAATTTTAACTCTTAGAGACTCTTCGTAGAATCTAATAAAAAATCATGGCACCCCTGATCTTCAGTTGTGGAGCTGCGAAGGATGCCCACAATTTCTTTTAAGAGTGAAATTTTGAGGTTTTGTTTGATTACATATTCATCCATCTTTCTCTCCATCTGACAAAAAAGATAACAACGACCGCTAATGCAAAAACTAAAACGAAGCTACCATAGGTCATAATAGTGAATCCCTGTTGATGGTCTCCCCAGATTGATGGATACTGATAGCCTATTATTACCAAAGCTAAACCTAAAATAATAATTGTCAATAAAAACCAATACCACAATCTCAGTTTAATCCCCCACTATTCTCTAAAATTAATCGAGATTGCTTAAAAGATTTTTCCAAAGTGAATGAGGCTTCTTTGATCTGAAAAAGAGAGAAAGAGAAGGCTAGTTTCCCTTTCTCATTTCTGAGACGATCTTCGACATTTCTAGGAGTGTAGCTTCAAGAGACTTCATTTTGTTTTTGATTTCCACACTTTCCCTTTTAACGTTAACAATTTCAACTTTCATGTTCTGATTCTCTGAGGCTAAACTATTCACTAACACCTGTAACTGAATGTTCTTCTCTTCAATCGCCTTATGCAACTCAACAACCTTCTGCGTGTCCGTGAAAACCAGAAGCGAAGGCTCTCCCTTCAAATAGAACTTAGCTAAATCCTCAAGCGAATATCGTCTGTAAACTTCTGTTAAATATCCCTCATGGCCCATCAGAGCCTCTACAATATCAACCGGAATAACTGTAGCAAGTCGGGTTCTGAAGAACTTACGCAAAACGTGAGGATGAAGTTTTTCCCTGTTTGTGCTTTTGTCTCTTCCGTTCAATCCAGCTTTATGTAAGGCATTTTTCCAAAGACAATATGCTGTCGAAGAGTTAAAAGGAAAAAGACGTGGATCGTCAGAGACTTTATTGTATAAGTGACTTTTCCCGATTGCAGCCCTCAAATAATCTTCTCTGACCTTCAACCATTCTGTAACTGCTTCTTTTGCTTCAGAACTAAAGAAGGCGTGTCTGCTATTACCGGTCTTTGTGACTTCTCCCCTGATCTGAATACGAGCTGGTTCTTCATTCAGGTACAGGTCGTCAATGTTTGATTTGAGCAGCTCCCCTATTCTCATACCGCTGGATTCAAGAATTAGATAGAGAGCTTTTCCCTGAATAGACATATGCAATAGAATTTTTTTAAATTCTGAAGTTGTTGGAATCCTGTCAAGAGTTAAGGCGCGTGATCCCTTTATTTTTCGGTTTGTCATTCTCCAAAACTTTAGGGAAAGCTCAACCTCATTTTCGATAAGAAAGGTTTTGATGCTGCTTAGTTTTAGTCTGATTGTGAGGGGAGCTGAACCGTTTAGAGACTGTAAGAAATTTCGTATATCTTTCTCGTAGTCTCTTTCTGTGCTGAAATATTTTTCAGCCATTTCGTCTAAGTTCTCAGGGGTAGCCTCTTCGTAGATGGATCCAAAAAATAGTTTTATTGTGTTGGATAGGTTTCTTCTAGTTCCTATGTTGTCGTAGCTTTCCAGAAAATTTTTTACCTTAGACATCTCATATTCTTCCTATGGTAAATAAACAAAACGGAGATATAAGTATTGTCCCAGTTAACTAGTTCAATAACTATAAATTATGTGAAGCAACTTATTTTTCGTAAGAATTGGTGGAAGTGACAGCTAGATGAAGAGACTTGTTACTATGGGTAGAGGCGGCAGCGGAAAAACAGCCTTTGTTGCACTCATGACCAAATACTTCATCGAAAAAGGTGAGACTCCCATACTTCTTATCGACGCGGATCCAGATCAGAACCTGTCAGAGATGCTTGGAGTCGACCTCAAAGAAGAGGGAATACAAACTGTCTCCGAGTTGCTGGTTGAAACATTCTTGGAAGGAGGAGGCACCACGGTTGGGGTTCCCCCATCAAAGAGGATTGAAAGCAAAATCTGGGAACTTGGACTCTACGAAGGAGAAAACTTCGACTTCATGGCTATCGGAACAAAATTCATTGAAGGCTGTTACTGTCTTCCCAACAATGCCCTGAAGAACGCCTTAGAAGGGTTAACGAAATCCTACACGTATGTGCTTATTGATTCTCCGGGTGGACTGGAACACCTAAACAGACGAATCGCATCTAAGGTCGACGACATATTCGACATTATTGATCCCTCCCAGAAATCATTCCATCACGTAGAAAGAGCCTACAAAGTAGCCAAGGAAGTAAAGATAGACTTCAACAACTTCTACGTGGTCGGAGGCAACAGGGTTCCAGAAGAACTGGAATCAGAAGTTGGAAAAAGAACAAAACTGGAATACTTGGGAAAAATCAGGTACGACAAAGAAGTAGAAAACTACGTTCTTTACGGGAAGCCCCTACTCGACCTACCAGAAACATCACTCGCCTACAATTCAGTGAAGAAGATACTACAGAAGGCAGGATATTAGGAGACTAATAAAAGAAGATTGTTGAAAAACAGCTTTTTTCAGAAAATTCGCTCCATAAGCCTCTGCTTTTTTTAAATGCTCAGCAGAGGACCAGCGAAGATTTGGCCACAAATTTTTGGTCAAGAAACCTTGACTAAATGAATTATTTAGCTAGTCAAGAAACCTTTACAAAAAATCTTTTATTTTATGTTCACCAAATAATGAATTGTTGGAGAATCCAACATGAACAAATATGCATTAAGGCTGCCTTTAGTGATACTGTCAGTTTTCTTGGGTTACTTTGGTTCAAGTCTAAAAATGGAGCACATTTATGTAACAGCCATTGTAACAGCGGTTTTTGTAGCAATAGCGGGATACTCGCTTTTTGTTAAACGTCTCCGGAAATCCAAACAAGGTGACACCATAGTAAGTAGAAAGACAATAAATGAATGAGAAAACACTACTTGCTCTAGCCGAGCTCACGTTCACCATAACAGTCTACAAACGAAGACTGCAAAAAAGATAAAAATGAACCTCATCGAATAAGAGGCATCGGTGGGTCTTATGAAAGAGTGGCAGGTCACACTTGGTGGAGCACTTGTTATGTTCATAGCGGGAATTGGCATGTTTCTGTGGGCAAACAGCCTAGAGATTCCAACAACGTTTCTTGGATACAATGAGTATATTCTAGTATCTAACCAGTATTTTTCAACATCCCAAGCAGGTGCACTCTTTACAGGGTTCGGTGGAGGATTATTAATTTGTACCCTCCTGATTTACCAGCTAGAAAAAAAGCTGGAATCCAAACAAAAAAGGCACGTTTAATCAAAAATTCTTACGTATAATCACGTAAAAAATAGAAGGTTTAGGCTAGAAGACACACAAACATCTAACCAGTAAGCCACGAGAAAGTTTAAACATTTATTGTTTAATATGCCCTTGAGGTGAACGGTTTGGAAGCTTCGGAAGCCTCAAAAAATGCGCTAGAAAACGTTCTTGAAGCCAGCAGCGGCGAAAGAATACTAATAGTCTGCGATGAAAGAAAAACTGAGGTTGGAGAAGCCTTCGCACGTGGTGCTTTAGCTCTTGGATTATGGACAAGGCTAGTAATTCTCCAAAAACAAGAAGAACCGCGAACAGAAATTCCAGAACATCTCCAGAAGATTTTAGCCCAGAAACCAGACATTTACATTAACCTGCTACGGGGTAACCGCGAAGAGACGCCATTCAGGATAAAACTCATAAAAACGGAAACGCACGACCACAAGGCGCGTCTGGGGCACTGCCCCGGAGTAACATTAGACATGCTCACTGAAGGCGCCTTAGCTCTAGCACCAGAAGAGCATAAGAGCATGCAAGGTCACGCGAATAGGCTCATGCATGACCTAGAAGATACAGTAACAATGGAGATTCGTAATCCTGCGGGAACAAACTTGACATTGCTCACACCTGACCGTAAATTCTTTACTGACACAAAGCTGGACTGGAAGACAATGAAATGGATGAACCTTCCCACGGGCGAAGTTATCGTAGCGCCTGTTGAGGATTCGTTGAATGGAAAACTTGTGTGCGACATGGCGATTGGCGGAATTGGCAAACTCAGAAAACCCGTGGAAGTGGCAACAAAAAATGGCAGAGTGGAGAACGTGTATTCGCAAGACAAAGAACACCTGCGCAGAGTCAAAGAAACTTTTGCTACTGATGACTGGTCAGATGTTGTGGGAGAGTTCGCCTTCGGAATCAACCCTAAAGCAAGGTTTGTAG
>DAOVIH010000041.1 GCA_030673805.1 Candidatus Bathyarchaeota archaeon
ACTAGTTGTAATCATAACTCTAGTTCGAGTTTTGTTAAAAATGCTGAGTTGCAGAACAAAATGATTTAATCCATTTAATTGGGTTAGCATTCAGGAACACTTATTTTCGTGATCTCTCAAAGAGAAAATGTTTTAAACAAATTTGGGGCTGTCGGCTAGTTTGGTCTAGGCTATGAGCCTCGGGCGTTCGTGACCCCGGTTCAAATCCGGGCAGCCCCATTCAATCTGTCTCACGAAAATTCCAAAGGGCGAAGAGTCCTATTCCTATCTTGAAGGTCAATTGCTTCTTTAAGTTGTTTAGTTAACTCTTGAGCTCGAACATCGAAATCTTGAATGATGGCAGAATTTGGTCACTACTTACCTTAGCTTTTCGGGCACGTTAGTCTCTCCTTGGATAAAACATAGCGGTTATGTCTATTCCAGTGGAAAACCGATTTTCTCCAGATAGTCTTCCGTGTGTTTTGGCTCGTATTCCAACTCTTTGCTTCTTAGAATCCTATTTTCAAGCCTATCTAACGCCATCTTGAAAGTACCTTCAACGCCCCAGCCTTCGCCGGAACTGAAGAATGCTCCCTTAACAGTTTTGAGTTGAAGACGACAGTGGATAAGCTTTGCACCTTTGTATTTCCCGCCATGAGTCTTGATGTAGACAAAGAGGATTCCAGATTGTAGGGTTCTTTTGTATTTGTGAACAAAAGAATCAAAATCTTTATAGATTACCTCAAGTTGGCTTGGGTTTAATTCCAAATCTTTAACTGAGAATTGGATTCTAAGGCTTTCTTGTTGAATTTCAATCTGGGATATAGCTTCAAGAAAGTCTAATTTTGTGGCAATTCCTTCTAATCTTCTTTTTGAAACCACTACCAAGGAAGAAACGTTGAACTTGTGCATTTTCTCATGTGCAATTCTTAGAATAGTCTCTGGAAGAACAACTACCACGGGGTGAGTCATTATGCCTTTGACAGGAATGTTTAGCACTGGGACTTTTTCTCCGACTATCTCTCCGCGTGTTTGGCGTTGTCTGGGCTGAAAGACTTTTTCTACGATGTCAAGAACACTTACGATGCCCACAATTCTTCCTTTTTCAATAACTGGCAGATGAGAGACCCCATGTTCTCTAAGGATGCTTAAGACGGTTCCGACTGAACTGTTAGCATCGACTGTTCTGGGATTCTTGGTCATTATTTCTTCAATTCTGATATTCTTCCAGTCTTGGGTTACGGCATCTTGGATTATGTCTTCGTCAGTGACAAATCCTAGAAGTGTTTTTCCTCTGAAAACCGGTAGTTGCCTAATACCACTTTCTATCATTAGCCTAGCAGTTTTAGCTAATGGAAAGTCTGGGGTGACCTTGGGTGCCGACTGCATCAAAGACTTCACTTTGGTAGTGCTGGGATCCAGTCTTGAGTTTATAATCCACTTTCTTGCTATTACCCCGATGTACTTCTCTTTAGTGTTCAAGACGGCGAGAACTGGGGGTCTTTCTTTTTTGAAAAGGTCAAGACATCTGGACAATGTATTGTTTTCGTAGGTTGTGGAGACTCCTTTTGAGAAAGAGATTTTCGCAGAAATCGACTTCGTCCTCCGATGTTTTCGTTATAGGTAATCCGAGATTTAAGTATTTAATAAAACCCTAAGAGGGAAGAAGAAATGTTCAGCACTAATTTAAGTGGCGTACTAACCTGCAGTGGTGATCCTTTAAAAAAATTATAAATACCTCTAGTGTTCCTTGATTCTTGGCGATTAGATCGAATTTAGTGAAAAGAGTGTTATCTCTGGTGAATAGACGGAGCAGTGAATATCGGGTTTGAAGCTTTCTGTGGCGAAGGTCAGGGAGATAGGGCCCATTCTTCGCAGGTTGTTCATAAATACACTATTTGACTCGACTTTTATGCAGTTGGGCATACTGATCGGTCCAGCTTTCGCGGTTGCTGTCAATTTGCAGTTGGTGATTGGAACCCTAATCTCCAGTAGTATTGCTCTTGGAATATCCACCGGTGTCAGCGCGTATGAATCTGAAATGATAGAGCGTGAAAGAAAGACAATTGAACTCGAAAAGGCTCTTTTCAGAGAAATGGAAAATACGGAAATCACAGAGAATTACCGAAGCTATGCGATGATACTCTCTTTGGTAAACTTTGCAACTCCTTTAGCGTGTTGTGGCATCATAATTACCCCATTGGTGTTATCATCTTTTGGATTACTTTCTGTGTCGGTTGCAGCTTGGATTTCGATCATCTTGGCCATGTTGATTGTTTTTACGGCAGGGGTGTACTTTGGAAGATATGCCAAGGGGAACCCCCTTCTTAAAGGTTTAAGAATGGTGGGTTTTGGAATTTTGGCTTTTGTAGCTGGATATCTAATACAAATCTGGATCGTATAATGGCTTAGGCCTAAAAAATTACTCCATTAAATTTGTCTTAGCTGCGCTGATTTCGTCAATTCCCCTTATTGACACGCCCTGTTGTTCCATTATGTTAAATACTGTGTCGCAGTCTATCTTTGGCCCTTTTATTGTGACTTTGATTGTCTCTGTTTTGGAGTCAACTTCGCTGACTATTATTTCTACATCAGAGATTTCGTCTATTGCACCAATTGCTTTTACAAGTTCCACTATTGACAATTCTCGAGGCTTGAGAGCATCCAACAAAAGTCTTTTGATAGCTACGGACATTATGGATCGTATATAGTTATCTTTCGTTGTTTAAAAGACTTCAGTTATAGTTCTAACCCGAATTTAGGTGAGGTATTGACAGCTCAAAAGTTCTTTTGGTTTTTCAACGGGTATTCTTTCAAATTTGTTCTTTTTCGTTCTATATTTGTTTTATAGACTCTTTGTTCTGTATTACTTAAATAACGGGAGTTCTTAGGGGATAATGCTTTAACAAAGCCTCATGGTCTTGGGTTGGGCGCTACCCAGTAGCGCAGAATGGGCTCTACGAATTGAAGTATTGAGAAGATTTGATCCTCAAAGGGATGGTGAAAGAAAATTAGTAGATGTGTAAATACTGAGATTGGCATCTCAAAGAGAGCATTCCAAATGCTTATTAATTTTCCAAAGCAGAATTTGTGGTCAATTGAGTGTTTAGACTGTTTTTTCTATAGGTGTTTGTAATGAAAAACCGGAAAAAGTTGGAGATCATTGCAGACATCTTGGACGCAACATTGGGCGGTGCAAAAAAGACACATATAATGTATGGGGGCAACCTGAGTTTTTCGCTTCTGAAACACTATTTAGATCTTCTGACTGAATGCAATTTTCTAATCTACCGCAAAGAAGAATCGCAATACTTTGTCAGTGATAGAGGAAAGGCTTTTCTAGACGAATTCAGAAAACTCCATAAACGATTGACAAAACTGCGGACACGACTTGATCATCTAGAAAGAGAAAAAGAAGCGATGGAACACCGGTACTTCCAAGCTGTTTTGTCGGTCTAAAAAGAATAAAATTGACCCAACTCATATAACACTTCATAGAAAGGAAAAAAGGTGACTTAATTCTCATGAACCTAGGCAATCTAAAACTGCGCCACCTTCTTTTGCTTGTAGCGATATGTTTTGTTTTTGCAGTTGTTTTTCTTGCTTTTCTTCCATCTTTTTCAGGCGGCGAAGAATTCTCTGAGCTGTGGGTTTTGGGTCCAAATCGTACAGTAGAAGAGTATCCCGTGGCCATCATGGTAGGTGAGTCCCATACGCTTCATTTAGTTATCACTAGCCACGTGCCTTCTGGGGGTGAATACCTAGTTAATGTCAAACTCCGAAACCAAACAGATCCTGCTCCGAATAGTGATAGAAAGGAACCCAGCTCGCTAAAGCCAATACATGAATACCAAATGGTTCTTGCTGAGGCTGAGCAAAAGGAGGTGGGAATTGTGTTTTCATTTAGTAATATTGCTTTTGGAGATGAAATCTGCAAAATTTCAAGAGTCCTCTTTGACGGTAGTTCGGTCAGCGTCGATAAGGAATTGAGATGGGATGAAGACAACGAAGGATTTTACTGTCAATTATTCTTTGAGCTTTGGATCTTCGATGAGGATCTTTCAGATTACAAGTTTGATGGTAGTAATGTCGGAATTTGGCTAAAGGTTGAGGAGGAATCTTAATCTTGGCTGGAAAATACTGGAAAACACCGTTTTACACTATCATCTTCCATTCACTGTAGAAGTGTGTTCCATAATAACTTAAATTGGAGTAGTTAGTAACACTCTTTTGGGGGTCAAACTCGTGCAGAAAGGAGGAGGAACATACTGGACAACTACATCATTGGTGCTAATGGCAGCACTGAACGAGGAAGAAGGAATAGGCCCCACAATCAGTGAACTGAAAACTTATCTGCCTAATACTCAAATTCTAGTAGTTGATGGACGAAGCGTAGACAGAACAGTTGAGATTGCAAAAAACCTTGATGCAGACATCTGCTACCAAGAGGGGGAGGGCAAAGGAGACGCGATAGCCCACGCAATTAAAGTCGCGGACTATTCCGTGGATTATGCCATAATGGTGGACGCTGACTTTACTTATCCGACTGCATTCCTTCCTACGATGATAAATACTCTGGAAGAAAACCCTAAAGTTGGAATGGTTTGTGGAAACCGGTTCAATTCACATTTTCACTTGAAAGGCATGCGCAATATGTTTTACATGGGAAATAGACTTTTGGCTTTCACGCACAATATGCTAAACGGGGTGAGAATGCGCGATCCCCTAACTGGTTTGAGAGTCATACGTTGGAACATTCTGAAGGGTTGGAAACCAAAATCAACTGGCTTTGACATAGAAGTTGAGCTTAATCACCATGTTGAAAGACGCGGCTATGGAATACAAGAAATACCAATTCCTTACAGACCTCGTTTGGGCGAAAAGAAGTTAAAGGTTAAGCACGGGGTTTTGATATTAAAGAGAATGCTAATGGAAAGCACTTACTAACTGCGCTGATCCAGCAGCAATACTTCCTTTTTTGAAATATTGGATAATTAGACATCTCCCTTATAATCGTGGAAACAGCTTTTCATCACGGTGCATTAAATGGCTAAGAACATTCAATTCTCACTTAAGAGACAGATCCGTAAGCAAATCAAAACTACTTCGGACATATCTATAGTTGGATCAGGAGTGATAGGTCAGGCTACCGGAATGGGATTTGCCATTCACGGATTGAATGTTTTGTTTCACGATATTGACGAGAAGAAACTATTGCTCTTGATGCGGAAAGGCTACGAAGTTACTACCGAAATTCTTGAAGCTTTGTCAACTTCTGATGTTCTTTTCGTTTGTGTTCCAACTCCAACCATTGATGCCCGCATAGATGTTAGCTTTGTCCAAAATGTTGCTGCCTCAATAGGGAAGATAATAGGGAAATTGGGACGCTACGTTGTAGTTGTTTTTAGAAGCACCATTCTTCCCAAAACTACAAGGTGTGAGCTCATTCCGATCTTAGAGAAGCACTCTGGCCTAAAAGCAGGCAAAGATTTTGGAGTTTGTATGAATCCTGAATTTCTAAGAGAGCAATCTGCATTGGAAGATTTTCTTAACCCCAGTAGAATAATCATAGGTGAATTGGATCAGAGGTCAGGGGATACTCTTTCCAAAGTCTACTCCATATTCAATTGCCCTGTAATCAGAACAGGTCTGGATACTGCTGAAATGATAAAGTATACTTCTAACCTGTTTTTAGCCTCCAAAATTTCCTATTTTAACGAGGTTTTTTTGATCTGCAAAAAACTCGGGTTAAACCCAAAACAAGTAAGCGAAGCCGTCTCTTTAGATCCTAGGATTGGTCAATATGGAATTTACGGTGGAAAACCTTTTGGTGGGGTGTGTTTGCCCAAAGATCTAGCTGCTTTCATAACGTTTGCCAAGTCAAAGGGGTTCAATCCTAAATTGTTGAGTGCCGTATCGGATATAAACAAAGAAATTGCTTTATATGATTCCAGACTGAAAAGTTAGATACGACAGGAGTTAACATTCTTTGCTATGGCTCGCTATTCTTGGCTTAGTTGCAGTATTCTTAGTTGTAGTAGTTTACCTATTGTATTTCTTTCTTGTTTATCGAAACAAAACTGGAATCAAAGATTACAAAAACATGATTCTTTCTTTTCAAGAATCGGATTCTAGTTTGCCCAAAGTCTCTGTTATTGTATCAACCTTTAATGAATCCAAAGTTATTGGCCGAAAGCTTGAGAACATTTCTGAATTAGATTATCCTTCTGAAAAGATTGAGGTTTTGGTGTTAGATGATAATTCTACTGATGGAACTGCTAAGATTGCGGAGGAACAAATGAGGGCGAAGAAGCTCTTCGGAAAAGTTCTGAGGAATCCAACCAGAATTGGACTGAACAAATCCCTCAACTTGGCGGTTGCAAAAGCATCAAATCCTCTGGTTTGCATAACCGATTCTGACGTGACCCTCGCAGATGACGCTCTTAAAAAATCAGTTAGGATCCTCCAAGGACTTGAAAAAGTAGGGGGGGTTACTGGAAAGATTGAACCGGTTTTTGAGGGAAAGGGCCTTGCACAAACAGCTGAAAGTAGCTACCGAGACTTCTATCATCAGTCTATGCTGGGTGAAAGCTCGCTTCATTCTGCTTTTCCTGGTAATGGACCTTTAATAATCTTTAACAAAACTCTGACTCCATCTTCAATTCCTGCTTATTATGGTAGCACTGACGGTAACATTTCAATGAATATTATCAAAAGTGGCTTAAGGTTCATTTATGTTCCAAACGCAAAAGTGTACGAGCCAGTTCCCGAGACCGTGAGTCAACAAAGACTGCAGAAAATTCGAAGAGCCAAAAGGTTGATACAAGTTTTCCTTCATAATACAAGTGTTCTTTTTAATAGAAAATTCGGAAGTTTCGGAACAACAGTTTTTCCCTTAAAGTTTGCTATGATAGTTTTATGTCCAACCCTTCTGTTTGTAGGCACATCTTTCATCGTAGTTTCAGCCGTTTTCACTCAAAACATTGTCTTAGTCGGGCTACTTGTTGGTGCTTTTCTGGTTTTTCTAGCTTCCCATTTCCTAGTCAAAGGTGTAGGTGCTCTCCTATCAAGTTTCTTGTTGCACCAGTTTTATCTTATTGCCGGATTATTCTCTTCTTTTAGAAGAAGCGTTTTTTGGAAAACTATAGAAAGAAAATAAAGGAGACTACTACCAAAAACCACCTAACACTGGAGGGTCGATGAATTTGTCTGCGTTAATTCTTCCAAAGGTCCTATATCTCTTGGCAACGGCGAATAGGCGGCTCTATTGGGATAAGGAAAAAATTCAGCGTTATCAAGAAAAACATCTCCGTAGTGTGGTAAGATACGCTTACAATTTCGTTCCTTTCTATCATGAAAAGTACAGGGCTGCAGGAATAGATCCTAACGACATAAAAAGAATCCAAGACCTCTCAAAACTACCAATAGTAAAAAGTGACGAGTTCAAAAAGCAGGTTCCAAGCCAACTGGTTTCCAAAGAATTTGAAATTGAAAAATTGAAGAAAGTTAGCACCAGCGGCTCAACAGGCAAGCCACTAGTGGTACATATAAACAGATCTGAAGATGCTTGGAGAAAGGCGATCTACATGCGGGCTAACATAAGTTGCGGCCAGAGACCTAGAGATCACTGGGTTGTCCTTACCGCGCCTTGTCATTTCCATGACACCACCGGGCTTCAAAGAAAACTGGGGATTTTCGCCCAAACAGTGGTATCTTTGTTCGAATCTACGGATCAAAAGATCCGGCAAGTTGAAGAGGCTAGGCCTGATGTTCTTGATGGATACTCTAGTTCACTGTTGCTATTGGCTAAGGTTGCTGAGCAGCAAAATCTGACTACTATACAGCCTAGGCTTATGTTTGGCTCTTCAGAGTCTATTGCCCCACGTTCCAGGAGGTATCTAGAGAAGGTTTTCGGTGCTCCCTTTTATGACCAGTTCGGCTGTTCTGAACTTGACAGGACAGCGTGGCAGTGCCCTCGAAAACAAGGCTACCACATGGACGTTGACAGCGTTATAACTCAATTCATAGGAAAAGATGGAGGGGAAGTAGCTCTGGGTGAACCAGGAGAGGTAGTCTATACAAGTCTATTCAACTATTCAATGCCTTTCATTAGGTACGCAATCGGAGATGTAGGGGTGCCCTCAGAAGAGGACTGTTCCTGCGAAAGAGGGCTTCCTCTGATGAAAGTAGTTGAGGGTCGCCAAGATCATCTTCTTCCTCTTCCAAACAATCGAGTTTTGTCTCCCCTTTTCTTCGCCCATCTAATGGATTACTTCAAGTATAACTACAATGTTGAGCAATATTTCCTGAGACAGAGAAAACTGGATTTTATAGAGGTAAACATAAAGAAAAGGACAGATGTGGTTGATGATCAAACCATGGCTTCTGAGCTTAAGTATTATCTTGAAAGCAACTTCATGCCAGAAGAGTCTTATGGTGTTAGGTTTGAAGTGATCATACTGGACGAAATTCCGATTCCCAAAACCGGAAAGCTGATGGCGGTTTTCTCAGACCTAAAAAAGGATGATTTGAAGTGAACCTTTAATGCTCCAAAGTGCTAAACGACCCACATTCTACGCGATGGCTTCAATTGTGGTTTTTGCTTCATGGATAGTAATGGTTCTGGATGCAATCCCAAAGTTTCAGAACACAGCTTGGACTGACCCTCTTGCGATGATCAACGTGCTCTTTCCTTATTTTTGGATCATTCTGGGTGTTTTCGGAGCAGTTTGTTTAGCATCATTTCTTCACAAAGATACTCCAAGCTGGCTTCACATGTTACTAGTGGGCGAGCTGGCTCTAATGCTGTTCTACACGCCATTTTTGCTTTCTGGGTTTTCTTGGAACATTGACAGTCTATGGCATGGTGGAGTTGCAGACTACATCGTTGACGTACTAACAACTCAAAACCAAATTGTGCTTACTCACTATGCTGAGAGTTATCCCTTTTCCTTTATGGTCACATACGGGGTTGAATGGTTATTAGGAATTAATGTCCACTTTTACACTCTCTACTTGTACCCTTTTGTAAGTATTCTTTGCATTTCAGAGTTGGCATATGTTTTTGCAGCTAGGCTTCTCAATTCAAAAGTGGCCTTCGTTTCGATGTTGCTTGCGCTTCCAGCATTACATTTTATTGAGCCCCATGTTTCCCCATTCTCCGCAGGAACAATTCTTGTCTTTGCCTCTCTGGTTCTCCTAACTGTGAAAGGTAGAGCAGCCAAAGCCTTGAGTCTTTTGTTCATAGTATTGGTGACGGTAACTCACCCAATTTCACCCATTTCTCTTGGCATTTATTTGTTTACAGCCATAGCGGTGAACTATTTTCTGAAGAGAAGGACTTATAGGTCATCTAATGTTGTTCCAGAATCCTCGTTTTTTGTTTCAAGTCTGCTTTTTCTTGGTGTGCTTTGGTTTTCTTGGACGGTGCTACGAGCAATGCAAATCTACCCGGGTGTGAAAACTTCAGTTCTAAGTATCTTTAACTTCGATTTTTTTAATCGACTCCTCTTCGTTTCGGAATGGACAGTTGGTGGGCAAAGCTTCATTTTTCCTGAAATTCACCAGTTGAGTCTAGCTATTTACGCAGTGTTTCTGATCTTGGTTGTGGCTGTATTTGCTTTTGATCTGCGACTGCTGTTCTCCCGCAAGAAACCCGTGGACTTTCAAGTGTTAGCTCAAAAAAGAATGATACTGGCCGTCTCCGCAGTTATCTATGCCGGCTTTGGATACTTGCTTTTTCTCTCCTCAGGAGAGCGGTTCTTACTTGGTAGAGGCTTAGTCTTCTACGTAATCATGGGATCAATGTGTATATGCGCGTACCTCTTTAGGGCGAACCAGAAAAGAAAAAAACTTGCGACAATTCTAGTTTTCAGTTTAGTCTTGTTTTTGCTATTCACTTTTCCGGTTATTTCCTACAGCAAAGAAGCCTACAACTCCTACACTCCATCTTCTGGGGCAGGATTGAGCTTTGTAACTGAAAGGTTTGATCTTTCCCACTACAACATAAGTATGGCCGCCGATCAACAACTCGCTTCATACGCCGATCTTCCAAAAGGCTTGAACATGATAGGGTTTCCGCCAAATATGAGTTCCCAAAATCCTGAAATAGTTGTGCTTAGGCTAAACTCCTTTTTCCAGATAGCCATGAGACAAGACCTTTCTTTTGAAGAGAACAGTTACACTTCGCTAAGGGATAATATTACTGGAAATGTTTTGTATAACAAGGTTTATTCAAACTCGAAATTCGAAGTTTACGCCATCAACGGCTGAGTACCCGCCAAAAAACATTAAAAAATGGTTTATCTCAAGAAATATGTCAAGAGAATTTTCATGAAGCGATATTTCTTGTTAACAAAATTTTCTTTGTTCATTTTGTGATGTAAGAGAATCCGACGAGTTTCATTAGAGTTTTGGCAGGTTTTTCTCCTATGATTTGGGTTAGGAGTTGGTAGTCTTGACTGTTGATGATTTTGGAGACTCGTATGATGATCAGGTAGATTGCTGCACCAATGGCTACGTAGAGTGGGAGTAGGGCGGTGCTGTAGACTAGTTGTTGCAAGATGATTAGGGTGGCTGCCATTGTGGCTGAGGCAATTAGGGTTGTGGTTAGGGTTTTTTTGTTTAGGCTGATTTTTGCAATTTTGTTTGTAAAGTAAACGGTGAGTATTAGGGTGAAGAGGAGGGCGGCGCCTCTCATGAGTGCTAGGCCTACTAGGTCTAGGGACCAAATTAGGGGGATTAGGAGTAGGCTTGTTAGGACTGGGATTATGCTTAGTAGGAGTATGGTTTTGGTTTTGCCGCTGACTAGGAGTATGTGGCTTATGGCGGGTAGTATGCCATAGACCAGGCCGAATAGGGATAGGGTGGCTAGGATGGTCCATCCTTGTTCGTATTGTTGGCCTGCAAACAGTGTTAGTACTGGTTTGGATAGGGCCATTAGGCCTAGGGATAGGGGGAAGATTAGGAGCATGGTGTATTTGCTGGC
>DAOVIH010000027.1 GCA_030673805.1 Candidatus Bathyarchaeota archaeon
CAAGGTTTAACGGGAAATACGTCTATGAAATTCGTGAAGAATTCGGTAAGAACTTTGTACGAGAGTATCCCCATATTGCCAAGGATTGTGATTTGATTCTCTCTGTCCCCGAAACGGGCGATGACCCCGCTATGGGGGTCCACGAAGAATCTGGGTTAAAATGGGAAAGGGCCTCTAGGCGACACCGATATGTGACCGAGCGGGCCTTCATACTCCTGAGCAGACAGCGTCCCTCCACAATAGATCGTAAGATAAACATCCTCGGTTCTAAGATTGATGGAAAACGAGTTATTGTCACCGAAGACAGCATAGTTCGAGGAGACACCACGAAAGTTGTTATACAGAAACTGCGCAAAATGGGCGCTAAGAAAGTTTATGTTTTCGTGACCTTTCCCTGCATACTTGGACCTTGTTTCTACGGTATTGACATGTCAACCTACGGACAACTGATCGGTTCCAAACACAACGTGGAAGAAATCGCGGAAATCATCGGTGCGGATGCTGTATGCTATCAATCTATAGAGGGGTTAGCGCGTTCCACAGGTCGTTCCCTTAATCAGCTGTGTCTTGGATGCATAACAGGTGATTATCCTACACCCTTCGCCCAGAAAATAGCGGATAGAAGGAAAGCCAAATTCCAAAAAGGTTACGAGGAAAAAGGAAGAATTTACGAGATCGCAGAAACCTGAACCCGGGCAAAAAGTCAAATTGGGCTCCATCTACTCTTTAACTTAGTTGGTGTTCCTATGGAGAAAGTAGGTGTATTAGTCGTCTCATACGGTGCAAGAGAAGCCGCTATTGTTGACGCTCTCACAAGAAGCAAAAACTATGAAGTGGATCTTTACATTGCGGACAAGCAGCGAAATCCATTCAACGCAGAAAGAGCAGCTCAACACGTGGTAATCCCCGATCTAGATGTTGAACAAATCTGTATTTTTGCAGAAAAAAACAAGGACAAAATTGACTTCGCAATAGTTGGCCCTGAAAAACCCATAATTGCTGGCATTAGGGACTTGGTTGAACAGCGATTGAGGGTGCCTGTTATTTGTCCAACTAAAGAGTGCGCTATAGAAGCCAGCAAGGTTCAACAACGTCTTCTGTTTCAGGAGATTGTGCCAGAGGTTAATCCACGTTTCAAGATTTTTAATCCTGAGGATTACCGTGGTTTAGAAATGGTAAAAAGAGCTGTTTATGATTGGTTGGACATCCTCGAAAATGAAGCCGTTGTAAAACCGGACAAACCCGCTGCAGGAAAAGGTGTTGGTGTTTGGGGCGACCATTTTGTTACGCGAAAGCAACTATTTGAACATTTCATTTCGAATCTTAAATATGGTTCTGTTATCATAGAGGAAAAACTAGATGGCGAAGAAACGAGTTTCCAGGTCTTAAGCGATGGCAAACACATGGTTCCGCTTCCGGATGTGCGAGACTACAAAAGAGCCTTTAACGATGATAGAGGGCCTAATACCGGTGGGATGGGATCCTATAAGAATACTAGCGATGTTTTGCCTTTTATTACTGAAGCTGAACGAAAGTGCGAGTTAGAAGTAGCTACTAAGATTTTTGAAAAATGGAAATCACAAATTCAAGATAACTCCGCTCTTAGAGGGGTGCCATTGTACTTAGCTTTCATGCATACCAAGGATGGAGTGAAAATCCTTGAAACCAACAGTCGTCCGGGTGATCCTGAAATCATCAACATTCTGCCCCTAATAAAAGACGATTTCGTTGAAGTCTGTTTCAGAATTTTGGAGCAAAACCTGACTCAGCTGAACTTAGAGGCGCAGGCAAGCGTGTTAATCTATAAGGTTCCACCCAACTACGGTGGCTATGCCGCCTCTTTTTCTAGTTTGGCGCAAAAAGCTTATGTTGGTACACCTGTTAACCTTTCAAACTCCTACAATCTAGCCGCAAAGTATGGCGATAGAATTCGTGTCTACCCTGGGGCTATGGAACTTAGAGACAACGGAACATATGCTCTAAAATCGAGAGCTGTGGGAATTCTAGGAATTGGCGAAAATATTGAAGAGGCGCGGCAAATCTCCCTTGAAGGTATTAGGGCAGTTAACGGAGGCGGTCTTTGGAATAGAACCGACATAGCCTCTAAGCTACACATACGGCAAAGCAAAAAACACATGGAGGCCTTGAGGCGCAAAAAGTGAAAAAAATCTTCATATCTGATTGCGAGGGTCCTATTTCCAAAAATGATAATGCTTTTGAGTTAGCAAAACACTTCATTCCAAACGGAGACAAAATCTTCTCCCTCGTTAGCAAATACGATGACATACTTGTGGAAGTCCTGAATAAGCCAAATTACGTTGCTGGCGGCACTTTAAAGTTTATTCTCCCTTTTCTCAAGGCCTATGGAGTCACAGACAGAAAAATGCGCGAATTCTCTGCTAAAAACCTGATTTTGATTAAAAACAGCAAAAATACAATACAACATACAAGGCGTACAGCCGGTTCCTACATAGTTAGCACAAGCTACGAGCATTACATAGCGGCTCTATGTAACGCTCTAGATTTTCCTTTCGAAAACACATATTGTACTCGCGTCAGCCTAGACACAGACCCTATAAGTGAAACCCAGAAGGTAGCATTAAAAAAAATAGCCGACGAAATTGCGCAAATACCCATGATTTATTTTCCAGAGACCGTGTACTCACTAAAAGATTTCTCCGATAGGGATCAAGAATCACTTGAACGCCTTAACGAGATTTTCTGGACTCAAATACTGAATATTGGCTTTGAAAAGCTCTTTTCTGAAGTGATTCCTGTTGGTGGCAGTCAAAAGGCTGAGGCAGTTGAGGACGCTGTCAAAAGAATGTCCACTGTCCTTGAGGATGCGATGTACGTAGGTGATAGCATTACCGACACAGATGCTTTTGAGCTTGTACGGGCTAACGGTGGACTGACAGTTTCTTTCAACGGCAATCATTATGCAACAAGAAACGCTGAAATTGCGGTCTTGTCAGAGGATAATACAGTATTGGCAATCCTGTTTGACGCTTTCTGTAAACAGGGGAGGCAAAAAACATTGCGTTTAGTGGAAAAATGGAACCATGAAAGCTTGAGAAGTAGCAACGTAGAGACGAGTCTGATTGAAAGGCTATTCAGGTTCTACCCCAATAAGTTACCCAAGACTCAAATAGTGACAGCTGAGAATATGGGAATTGTGTCAAAAGAGAGTAGCGAGTTTCGAAAAAAAGTTAGAGGTGAATCCATAGGAGGTCTCGGGTGAATGCTTAGCAGAATCGAAGATACTTTCGCGGAGGCTTTTGAAGGTGTTTTTAGTAGAGTGATTGTTACCGCAGAAAACGCTCAAACCGTGCGCAAGGCAGCCCAAGACTCGACTGCGACCCCCTCTGTGGTAATGGGCAGAATAGAGGGCGGGATCGAGAAGTGGCTCAACAGAAAGGAAACGCCGGATGGTCGAAGAGGGGCTCTTGTTCAGTTCTGGGTTTCACTAGAACGTGGGAAAACAGCTTCTCTTTCCTTGAAGAAGTTTAAGACAGAGCTCTCCTATAGAATTCGTCAAGACATTCTTGTCAAACCCTTCACTTCTGTTTTTGATGCATCCCTCAATCCTGAGGGACGATTAGATGTGATGGAAAACGTTGGCCACTGCGGTGATGGTTATGAATGGATTGAAGAACGTTTCGGCCGAGAGATGATAGTCATTCCAACAATGGTTCCAGACTTCACAATTGAACGGTACTTGGGCTACTCAAGGGGTGTTATGGGGGCAAACTTTTGGATTATGTGTAAAACCAAAGAAGCTTTGAAACAAGCGGGTGGAAAAGCCTTGAAAGCAATAAGTGAAATAGGAGGTGTGATTGCTCCTTTTGGTATCTGCTCCGCAGGCTCTAAACCCGAAACAAAGTTTCCTAAAATAGGCCCCACAACCAATCACCCATATTGCCCTTCTCTCAGAAAACAATTAGGTTCAGCCTCAAAGACACCAAAGAATGTCCGTTATATTCCTGAAATAGTAATCAATGGAGTCTCTCTCGAAGCTGTTAAGAGCTCTATGAAGGCTGGAATCACCTCTGTGTTGAATGTAGCTGGAGTGGTTAAGGTCTCCGCTGGGAATTATGGTGGGCAGTTAGGAGATTACAAGATTTATCTACATGAGTTGTTCGAATGACCCGTTTTGATGTAATTGGATTTGGAGCCTTAAATCTGGACAGACTCTTTAAAGTAAATCGAATTGCCAAAGCGGAAGAAGAGAGTTTTGTTATTGAACACTTCGAAACCTGTGGTGGTTCAGCAGCAAATACCATTGTGGGTCTAGCAAGATTGGGCCTTAAAGTAGGGTTCATCGGGAAAGTTGGATGTGACCAAGAAGGTGAGGTTTTGCTTGAAGATCTGCACAATGAAGAAGTTGACACTAACGGCGTTATCCATTCATCGGAGGGACGAAGTGGTTCGGTGATGGGATTCGTAGATGGGGAGGGTGAACGTGCTCTCTATGTTGATTCTGGAGTCAACGACCTAATAGATTCCAAAGACATCAATATGGATTATGCCTTTCAAGGGCGGTTTTTGCATCTATCCTCATTTGTAGGTGGTAGGTCTTTTCAAGCTCAAGAAAAGCTCCTATCAGTTCTCCCGGATGATACAAAAGTCAGCTTTGACCCAGGTCTAATTTACGCTAAAAAAGGATTGGCAGAACTAGAATCTATGATAAAAAAGACAGATGTTTTGTTGCCTAATGCCAGTGAAATCACAGCCTTAACCGGTGAAACCGATTACCGAAAAGGGGCTGATTTTTTGGTGGAAAGTGGTGTCCGAGTAATTGCTGTGAAACTTGGTGGTAGAGGATGCTATGTTACTGATGGAATTGAAAGGCACACAATCAAACCTTTTAAAGTAAAAGTCGTAGATTCCACAGGCGCTGGAGACGCGTTTTGTGCTGGTTTTCTTTATGGGGTGCTTCTTGGCAAGAGCCTTCATGAATGTGGTTGTTTGGGCAATCTTGTAGCATCAAAATGTGTAATGAAGATGGGTGCTCGAGCAGGTCTTCCATACCAGGAAGATCTATCCTTTCTTCACTAAATACCTAATGAGGCTTTCGAAGATTATTTTTCCGTCACCATACCTTGGCCAATTTTTCTGTCTTGTCCAATCTGGTTGTTGCCACCAGAATATTGCCCTTTCAGGGTGGGGCATTAAACCAAATATTGTCCCTTCTGGGTTGCAGATCCCAGCTATGTCATGGAAAGAACCATTTGGGTTTGAGGGGAAGAGACCCTCTGCATACTCACCTTTGTTGTCACAGTACCGGAAGACCACCAAGTCTTTTTCGTATAGATTATCAAGCAGTTCTTGTTCCTTTTGCTTTGGAAATAGAAACCTCCCTTCTGAGTGAGCAACTGGAATTCGGAGAACTTCTCCTCTTGGGATTTTACTTGTGTATATGCATCTTCCTTTGTTCTCATTTTTTATGTGAACCCAACGACAGTTGTACCCTTGAGGAACGTTCGTTGCTAGGGTTGCTTCAGGGTAAGCACTCATTCCTTCGAATCCCGGCAGTAAACCGCTTTCGACAAGAACTTGGAATCCATTACAGATTCCAAGTATTGGCCGATTTGCTTCTACGAATGTTTTCAATTCATTTCCCAGTTTGGCTATTAGTCTTTTAGCCCATATAGCACCGGCTCGCACGTAGTCCCCGTAGGAGAAACCACCAGGAAAGACTAGACCTTGGTATTCCATGAGGTTTTTGCGTTTTACCATCTCGTTTAGATGCACGTTTTCAGTTTGGACACCTAGCTCCTGAAAAGCTCGCTGAGTTTCTGAGTCACAATTTGTCCCTCCTACACGCAGGAGGCAGACCCTGATTTCCTCTCTTTTCATAATTCACATCCACTACTTAGCGTTCCTTTCCAACTTTTGCGTAGTTCAGCAAGCCTAACATCTATAATGGTTTTCTGGTCTACTCCATAAACGGTTAGTTTCTTGTTCTTCTTGACTTTGCCTATTTTGGAAAAAATACTTGGTTCTAACGATGTTTCAAAATCTCTTCTGTTTTCTTCCGAAACCTCCACGAGAAAACGACTGTTTGATTCTGAGAATAGGAGTAAATCGTTGCGATTCAAGGCTTCCTTTGGAAGTAAGTTTAAGTCTAGTTCGATGCCATAGTCGCCAGCCATTGCCATTTCCGCTGCCGCTATTCCCAACCCACCTTCTGATAGATCGTGGCAGGCTCTTACAGTTCCTAGGTCAATGGCTTTAGTTATGGCTCTGAAGGTCTCTTTTGTCTGCATCGGGTACACTTTTGGGACATCTCTTCCTAGAAAGCCTTTGAGTCTGTAGTATTCTGAGCCACCTAGTTCACGACGGGTCTGCCCGACTACATATATTGAGTTATCTGGGGTTTTAACATCCATTGAAACCGTATCATGTATGTCAGGAATTATGCCTATTGCGGTTATCAAGAGAGTTGGGGTGACTGGACCCAGTGGTGATTCATTGTATAAACTGTCTTTTCCAGAGATAAATGGAGTTCCGAAGGCTGTGGCGAAGTCGTAGCACGCCTCACAAGCCCTGACCAAGGCGCCTAACCTGTCAGGTTTTTCAGGATTTCCCCATGTGAAGTTGTCCAACAAAGAAATTTTGCGACCTCCAACCGCTAAATTGTTCCTTATTGCTTCATCGATGGCCGAAGCTGCCATCCAATAGGTGTCAACCTTTCCGTAGTTCGGATTCATTCCACAGGAGATCGTTAATCCTCTGTTTGATCCTTCTAAGGGTTTTATTACTGCAGCGTCGTTAGGTCCTCCATATGCTCCTTGTAGAGGTTTCAGAGTAGTATTTCCTTTCACCTCGTGGTCGTAGGTCCGTATTACACTCTCCTTGCTGGCTATGTTAGGCGCAGCCAAGAGTTGGAGCAGAGTTTCTGTAATGTTTTCAGGTTCGGGAAAGAAAGGTTCTTCGAGATTAGTTTTTTGAATGCTCGCGGATTTCACACTTTTCTTCGTCTTAAACAGGAATTGCATGTTCAAGTCTGCAACTCTTTCTTTGTGAAAAACAAGTTTCAAGCGTTTTTCCAACGTTAATTTTCCAATAGCTGTAGCTTCAACCTCTTCTTTTTCGAAAGTTTCAAGGGCTTTTTCGAGGTTTTCTTTTGGAATTATCAGAAGCATTCGTTCTTGGGATTCTGAAAGAAAGATCTCCCATGGTGCTAAGCCAGGATCCTTGAGTGGTACCTTTTCAAGTTCAACTGTAGCGCCGCAGCCATAATTCTGAGCCGTTTCACCGACTGCCGATGATAATCCTCCTCCGCCCAAATCTGTTATTGCCGAAGCGAGGTTAAGTTCTCGGATTTCGATTATAGCTCTTTTGAGTTTTTCTTCTTCGATGGGGTTTGCTATTTGCACTGCGGGTCTTGATATTTCCTCTGATTCTTCCGTAAGTTCGGCTGAAGCGAAAGTAACACCGTGGATGCCATCACGGCCTGTTTTTCCCCCTGCCAATAGGATAATATGGTTTGGTTGAGCGTTTTTTTTGAATTTCTTCAGGGGTAGTAAACCTATACATCCACAGAAGACAACTACGTTTCCTGTGTAGCTTTCATCGAAGTATATAGCGCCGTTTACGGTGGGAATTCCCATGTTGTTTCCGTAGCTTCCTATTCCGCCTACAACTCCTGTATAAACGTACTTTGGATGCTTAACCCCGGAAGGAAGCTTATGGTAATCAAAATCAAGAGGGCCGAAACCCAGAACATCTGTACAAGCGATGGGGTCAGCCCATACACCCAATACATCTCTGATAACTCCCCCTACTCCTGTAGCTGCCCCTCCGAATGGCTCTACAGCTGACGGATGATTATGAGTCTCCACCTTAACTGCAATACCATAATCTTGGTTGAAACGTATTATGCCTGCGTTATCCTCGAAAACTGATACACACCAAGGAGCGTTTATTTCTTCTGTGGCTCTAGATATGAACGTTTTGAAGAGACTATCGATCTCCTTTCCGTTAAAATGAATCTTTCCTTTGAAAGTCTTATGACAGCAATGTTCAGACCATGTTTGTGCAATAGTCTGGAGTTCTACATCAGTTGGACTTCTTTGTTCCTTGTTGAAATAAACCTGTACAGTTTTCATTTCTTCAGGGGACAATCCTAATCCCAGCTTGCGGCTTATTTCCAAGAGTTGCAGGCAGCTAGCTACACCAGTGTTGATTTCAACCAAGTTGAATGAGCCTTTTCTTCGAGTGTACAAACTCGAGGTCATTGTGCCTCCTCGATGAAGATTGCGTAATTGTCCTTAGTTGGATTTGCCAGCAATCTCTTGCACATTTCTTCCGTTTTGTTTCGAGCTTCGCTGTGAGTTTGGGCTTCGAGAAGGATTGTGTAAACTTTGCTTACGCATACTTCTTCAATTTTGTAGCCCAGTTCTCTGAGCAAACTTCCAGTCGTTTCGCCTTCTGGGTCACTGTGCCCCGGCTTGAGTTTAACTTCTACTCTTGCGAAGTATTTCATAGGCTAAATTTGAATTTAAGGGGATTTAAACGCTTTTATCACAAACAAGCAAAGTTCTAGTCCAGAACAATTCGTTTGTCCTCGTGGAGTATTTCCACTCTTCCCGTTTTCGTTACCTTTCCTATACGTTCACTCTGCGTTCCCGCTTTTTCAAACACGCTAATCGCTTTAGCCTCGTCTATTCTGTCTATTATCACAGCAAATCCCCACCCCATGTTGAAGGTTCTAAACATTTCCTCATCGGTTATCGCCCCGCCCAGATCCTTAGCTGTTTCTTGGATCAATTTGAAGATAGGCTGCGGTTTCAGATTATGGAATCTGAAACCTATGCCTGGTGAAAAACGTGACAGATTTTTAAATTTAAGGTAAGCATCACCAGTTATGTGCACAGCAGCTTTCACCCTCACTGTTTTTGCGATTTCAAGGAGAGGTTTCACATAGATTCTTGTAGGCTCTAAAACCTCATAAACCACTTCTTTGTTTAGGCCATCTATGATTTCATCGGCTTCGTATCTCCCTCCCCACTGCTTAAAAAGGATTTTCCTCGCGAGACTTATGCCATTGCTGTGCAATCCGGAACTTCTCAGGCCAATTATAAGATCGTCAGACTCGATATTTTTTCCATCGATAATCTTTTCCTCCGGTACTTGGCCTACTGCTGCTACTATCATGTCAAAACCCGTGCCTTCTGTGAGACCTCTTATAACTTCGTTTACATCACCTATTTCTCCGCCAGTAACCGGACAACCGGCTTCGTCGGCGCCTTTGGCTATGCCCTTAAGCCATTCTCGGGTTAGTTTAGGATCGGAAATTTGGGCATGGACGTTATCGGCGATTGCAAGAGGCGTGGCTCCGGAACGTATGACATCGTTGACAGCCATTGCGACAGCATCTATGCCTATAGTGTCATAACTCTCTGCCAATTGTGCCAATAGCACTTTGGTTCCAACTCCCTCTATTACCAAGTCCAAATAACGGTTCTTATTGATCGGAAAGATGTTTCCGTAGGGCAAATGGACTATCGGACCAAAGGAGCTGAACTTATACGTCTCTGAGAGCATTTTCAGTCCTTCCTTGGATTTTGCTCTGAGTTTTCTGTCTACACCTGCACCTGCATAGGTGAAATCCCGAGTCATCATTTGTTTCTCCAATTCAGTTTGATCGCTATGAATTATCTTTTCAAGTTAATAAGAGATAACAATTTTGTTTGAGCTAAAGCCTTTTTCTGCGGGGACTGGAGAAAAGTTTAATTTAGGTTTTTCTTTGCTATGGTTGAGCCAACACTCTAGCGCGGTCGTAGTCTAGTTTGGCTAGGACACCGGCCTCCCACGCCGACAACCCGGGTTCAAATCCCGGCGACCGCATATAAGCCAACACCACATTTTGTTTTTTATGAAGGCTGGCATCCTCTAGCGCTTAGAGCGGTACGATAAAAACAATTTATCCTTAGGGTCAAGAAAACTTTGGGGCAAACGAGCACAGAGTATTAGTTTTCCTTTTCGGGTTGTTTTCGTTTTTTAATAATTATTACTGCTAAAGCGATTATCACTATGACTATTATTGCCACTGCTACTACAATCGTTGGAAAAACTGCTTGAGTGTTTATGTTGAAATAGACTACTTCGGAGATTCCAGTGTTTCCTTCAGTATCTGTTGCGTGAACGACTATGTTGTATGAGCCATCCACAAACGGGGATAGACTTACGTTACCCACGATTGGAACGGTGTTTTCACCGTTCAGGCTATAGCCTATCCATGAGGTGGCCCTATCCACAGTGAAAATTAAGTTTATGCTGTCTTGGGTGTAAGTCGTGTTTTCTGGGGAAATAATAGAAATCACCGGCGCAACTTCGTCCGGGACACCATAAAACGGTCCTAGGGGATAATTGTCTTTGTTGCTGAGGCTGATACTAAAAGGTGTATCTCCGATACCGTCACTTCCAGGTTGGTCTTGGTTTGGTCCACTCTTTTCATCTATACCTGTGTAATCACTCCAGTGATTGCCACCTAAGGGATACCCCGCATCCCAGATGTTGAGTGAGGGTGCATAAGACTGATCATCCATGTTGACATCGTAGACCTGATTACTATTCTCGACAAAGCGATTTCCATAAAGAATGTTGTTTGAAGCTTCACGAACAACCACTCCTCCAAAGTTATTGCCTGTTATATTGTTCTCTATTATCATGTTGGCGGATGATGCAAAAAGTGTTATGCCATTGTTGTTTCCAGTTATGTTATTTCTAGAAATACTGTTGCTTTGTGAGTTCTGGGTTATCTTGATGCCTCCATAGTTGCCTTTTATGTTGTTGTTCAAAACTGTGTTTTCGGAACAGGAAAAAAGCCATATCCCATCAAGATTATCTGTCAAGGTGTTTTCAGCGATTGTTACGCTTGTTGTGTAAGCCATCATTATGCCTTGTCCGTTGTTAGATAACTCTAGATCTTGAATGGTGGCTCCTGTGCAATTAACTAGTGCTAGAAAGCCTATGTTAGGATATCTATTTGAATCAATTACCAAATTGCTCCCATTGACTAAATAATACGTATTCTTGCCATCAACAGTGTTTGAACTTTCAACTTGATGAGCAAAATGTGAAAGTTCATTGCCGTAAACAACGAAGTTGAAAGAATTTCCTTCCATTTTGTTATTTTGTATTTTGCTATTCGAGGATGAATCAATGTAAATTCCATAATTGGAACTTCTCACTTCATTTCCTTCTATGGTATTTCCATTTGAAGATTGCTGAATGGTTATTCCGTATCCAGCCGATATCTTGTTTTCTGCAATTAAGCTGTTCGAGGAACCCACGAGATTTATTCCAAAATAAAAACCTCTGATTCCCAAGTTCCTGATTGTTACGTTACTCCTACCTGTCAAGTCAATTCCTACTTCTCCTCCACCTTCAAGCGTGTACCCTGCTCCATCAACTATGATGTTATCCATCAATACCACAATTGAATAGTCGAGTATGTTTTCTGTGAAAACGTATAAATTGCCATCTTTTTGAATTGGCGCTGTTTCTGGGCTAATCCCTTCAGGAGCAATATAAATGATTTCAGAATACTGTGAGTCAACCGTTTTCATACCTACAACAAAGAGTGATAATGTGCATAACAACAAAAGAGGTATGATGGCTTTTGCTTTTATCATAGTGTCTCCCCATTTTCTTGCGTAGGTTGGTCTTTCGCTTTTCCAGAAAGCGTCTCACAACTCCAAAATTTTGGATTTAAGACCCATATCATGATACTTCTTTCCCAAATACCACTAAAGTCAAGTTCTGCACTATTAAACTTTTTTTTCAAAATTCTACCCCAATGTTAGAGTCAATCCAAAGACGCCAATTTCCAATTGACACGGCAAGATCATCAAGAACTAAAACCAGACTCTGGTTCCAAAGGATATTCCGTTGACTTTCAGGGGGATCGATATCCTCCCAGTTAAACAAAATTGATCTGAAGGAGGCCACCAAGGGAAGATTTGAGGTTCAACCAACCCATCATAATCACCTCTTTAAATACCTCTTGGTTTAAGGCGAAATTTGAAATGGTTTTTTAAAGGAGGGAGTATACCTTTTATCAACTCGAGTTATGATTGAATAGAAGGATTCTCAATGTCGTCTCAAATCGGTTGGTTAGAAGTTTTAAATCTCTGCAAAGATAGAGTGAAAGATAATATTCGACCTCTTTTCAAGACTTTAAGTGCCCCTCAGCCCGATTTGGGGATAGGAGCTGGGGGTGACCCAGTTAAACTGGTGGATTTGGCTGCGGAAAAAGCTATAATCAGCACTCTGCAGGGAAACGGTATTTCTTTCACGCTTATAAGCGAAGAATCCGGGATAAAGGAATACGGAAAAACTCCAAGTCAATCTTACGTGACGGTAGATCCTATCGATGGCACAACAAACTTGGTTCGTGGAGTTCCCTTCTACTGTTCTTCCATTGCGGTTTCATATGAGCCAACAATTTCTGCGGTCCACTCAGCTTTGGTAACCGACCTCTTTCACGATATAACCTATACCGCTATGGCCGGTAAAGGTTCCTACCGCAATGGCTCCAAAATTGGCACCTCCCAAGTTATGTCTATGGAAGAAGCAGTTATCGGATTAGACCTGAACACACTCAAAGTAAGGGAAATTGCTCCCCAAATCACCAACTTGATTCAAAACACCAAGCACATACGGCATTTCGGTGCAAACGCCCTTGAAATCTGCTATGTAGCTGACGGTACAACTGATGCCTTCGTAGATATTCGAGGAAAACTCCGAACAACAGACATGGCAGCAGGCTACCTAATCGCGAAGGAAGCAGGTGGAGTAATCACCAAGCCCAATGGAAGCGAATTCGATGCTGAATTAAGCCCTAAGACACGGGTGGCTTTCATAGTAGCTGGAAACCACTCGATTCACAACACTATTCTCGATTATTTAACTGCCATATAGGGCCAATTATGTTGAAGTTGTTACTTCCGAATCCAGCTGTCCTAATAAAGGCTGACCTAAAAAAACTCTTGAAATTGCTGATCCACACATAGGGTGGGGAACGCCCTTACAAACAAAAGGCATACACCTTCCAAACCAAACGCCAAAATTGCTTGAGAAAATAGTAATATTGCTTTCAAAGTACAAACCCGATACCCTGCCAATATTAGGCGCTGTGAAATACAGCGTAGTCAAAAAGCTCCCGGCGAACGGAAGTTAATATCCGCTTTTTTCAAAAAGCTCAAAGAACATGTGGTTAACATCAGCGAGGTCCGTGGTAACCACGACACAAATCTCGAACAACTGCTTCCAGAAAGCATACAATTTCTCTCCACAACAAGGACTATCGTAGATGAGGTCGGCCTCTTTCACGGCCAAAAATGGCCTTCCCCCACGCTTTTAAAAACTAGGATTTTGCTAGTGGATCATCTGACCCAGCGGTGGTTCTACCTGACAAAGCAGGCTTTAGGATAACCAGACAAGTTAGGATTAAGGCCCAAATCGACAATCAGCCCCTAAACCGAATTCTTCTG
>DAOVIH010000009.1 GCA_030673805.1 Candidatus Bathyarchaeota archaeon
AAAATTACAGAAAATGATTTCAGGTTGCTAATTAGCATATTTTTAGCTTGGATCATACTTAGCGTAGTCATCACTCTTGCAGCAACTTATTTCCTACTAAGAAGATCTCACAAAAATCAATAATTCTACATCAAAACTTCTAGACTACTCATTCTTAATGAAGATCTTACCATTTGAAATTTAAAATACTCAATCTCCTCTTTTTCTTTCTCACCAGAAAACTGTAACATTAGATTATTTCTTAAACAAACAATCAAGAACCAATCAACTGAAAATGTGATTGACTAGAATATAAAAAAGAGGGAAATTAGGAGAGTATCTTTAGCTTAGCTTTGTCACATATTTTTAGTCTATCTGGACTATAGTCGGTAAAGTGTATAGCTAGGACTGAAAAGGGATATAGAACCTGTCTAAAGTAAGTGAGAAGGAGAAAGATTAGGAGTTTTTATATTAGATAAGTAACGGAAACTTCAAAGGTGGTAAAATGTATATTTGGTTTCTAATTTGCGTTTTAGCTGTGATTGCAGTAATACCGCTTCATTTTTTGTCAGTTGAGCATCTGAAACTTCAAGAAAGATATGGAAAGAACAAAGGAACTAAAATTGGTGAGACCCTTGTTCTTATTTCTGGATGGGGGTTCTTTTTATTTTGGATAGGAATCTGGGTTTCGCCTCAACCCAGATTTGCTGTTCAGATTCTTCACAATAAGTCGGTCTTGGTTCCAGTTGCAAATTTTTCTATTCCTTTATTTCATCTGATAATCTCGATGCCCATCATTGTGCTAGGTGCCTGGATTGCAATCAAAGGAGTAAAAGAGGTAACATTAAAAGTAGCAGAAACGCACAAAACCGAGAGAATTGTCACCACAGGTGTTTATTCCATTGTTCGACATCCACAATATCTAGGTGCTTTATTGGCGCATGTAGGGATTTCCATTCTATTATCTGCAACATATTCGGTACTTATTACTCCCTTGATGGTTATACTGATTTATCTCATCTCAAGGAAAGAGGAAGAAGAGCTAACTAAAGAATTTGGTAAAGAGTATGAAATTTACAAGAAAAAAGTGCCAATGTTAATACCAAGATTGCGATCCCGAGAATAAAAGTTCCAAGCATATGCTACTCTGGAATATACCAATTCTTTGAAGTGTGTGTCCTGCTCTGGGGGTCCAGCTGAATTTGAACTGAAAGTGGATTTGAAGATTCCAATCGCACCTAATGTTTTTGAAAAAATATGCCAAATATCATTTCTAGTTTAAACATAAATAGGAAAGCGGGGAAGAGCTGCTCTCCAGCTGGAAAAATAAGATTAAAGAAAACTCTGAGACAAAATTATTCTGATTTTGAATCTGCCAAAGTTGTTGCTGTGGTACCAGTTTGTTCTACAGTTAGCGTCCCGTATCTTCCAACGTTAAGCTGGATTTCTCCCCTGAAGCTGGTCACATAACCATTTTCAATTTTGATCATATCATTCACATTGACTTGATCTATCTGTTCATTCCATAATGTCAGTTTTATGTTTCCTGTCTCATCTGAGACAAGGACGTTTGCAACGTTGTAAGTTTCATCTTTGTATCTAGACGTGACTTCCCGGGTTTCTTCTTTTTCCTCTACTTTTGCCACGACGTTCACTCTTTTCATTCCATCCCCCAATTCATTAATCTTCAATCCGGTACTCTCCATTGGTTTAGCTAAGAGTTTTCATTTGCACTCAGTGTTTCAACCATATAAACATTACTAGCTATCTAAGATCACAGGTAGTACGAAGAGAATTTTCGTTTGTCAGGATTCGTTTGGGCAAACACAACAACTGCTACAAAATAAGTCTTCCATCGACATAAGATGAGTTCTTATTCAGAAGATGGAGTTCAGAGAAGTTGTACCGATTTCATAATCCTAGGATTAAGCTCACGAGTAAGATCATCAGTAAGAAGCTCGCAGCGGATATTATGAGGCTTTTCATCCATGAGAATTCTGAAAGTGTACGGGTAATTATTGCACATAAGGCTACGGTCCAAGCGTAAGCGACCCCTTGAATCAATGCGCCGATCTGCGTGACAAGGGCCAAAGCCTCCAGATTAACTTGAGATATCAGTTCTGCCTCTCCAGGAATACCTGCTGATAATTCGAGTGGGTAAACAAGAGATGAGACACTTGAATAGGTTACAATGCTTATCAAGGTGTAGAATACTAATGGCAAAAGCGCAATTCCAACAGCCACCATAAGGGGTTTCCAAACCAGTTGTCCCTTAAGGAGTCTAATCAACAAGTACATTAATGCGGCCAGCAGGATCCAATTAAAGATAAACTCTGTGAAAGCAGTGAACGTGAAAGCTGCCAAGTATTCATTACCCCCAATTTCAATTAGAGTTTGAAAATTACCTCTGAAGAAGAGACCGTCGAGTCTTAGGGAGATCAGTGAAGCAGTAGGCCAAACAAACTCAAGTTTCAAACCCGTGATGTTTTCCCATCTTGCAGAAGCCTCGCTGCTAGACCAATCTCCAGTCCCTATGGGGATGGTTATGTTGTTCCAAAGGGTGGCTGAATCGACAGAAAACTCTTCGCTTATATCTCTGTAAAAGAAGTTGGAAGAATTTAGGGAGTACAAAGATATTGTCACGTTTTCAGGTTTGGTTTCAGGAGTTAAAATTCTTATTCGGATTGACAGATTGTTGTAGCCGTCAGCACCGCAGTCGACTGAATCAAAAGTTTTTAACTCTGCAATAACGTAATTGCTGTCTGAAATTGAAAATTCGACACTGCTGTTTCCATAGATGTAATCATCATTATTGTCGATGATGGATATACCGGGGTTTCCAGTCCACAATTTTGCATCTTCCGTCCACGCATCCATCTCGTTCAAGCTTGGCGTTGTCAGTTCAAAATATGATCTGGAGGCAACAGCATAGTAGAAACCTACTTGAGCCCCAACGAAAAGCAGCATCACCAATAATGACCCCAAGTATTTTGGTTCTTTAATGATCTCTGCGAAGGCTTTTTGAGGGGCGTAGATCACTTTGAGAAGCTGGCGAAGGGACAATTGATTGTGCTCCGTCTGTAAAACATCAGGTTTGACGTATTAAAAGGTTAGTCACATTCCCATCTTGAGGCGTCGGTATGTGGTGTAGTCCACGTAATTCAAAAAAGGGTTTTTAGCTTGGTACTTGACTGTCATTCTCTGGCGGGCTCTCTTTTCGGTTAACTGTCTTGTTGTTTTAATTGAATATGAATCGCTTCCGGCACCAGAGCCATAGCTTGTAATTATGATGCGCTCTTCCGGCGCAGCAACATCTAGAACCGCGGCTAACCCCAAAAGGGAACAGCCTGAATATGTGTTTCCAAAATTGCACACTTGGAGGGAATCTCTGTATTGTTCTTCTTTGAAGCCCAGCTCCTTAGCGATTTTAACTGGAAACCGAGGGTTAGGTTGGTGTGCAACAAAATAGTCTACGTCTTTTGATCTTAGGTTGAGTTTTTCCATCAGTTTTTTGGTTGCTTTTCTAACGTGTTTGAAGTAGGCAGGTTCACCAGTAAATCGGCCGCCGTGCATCGGGAAAGGTTCTCCGTCTCGCCGCCAGAAGTCAGGAGTATCAGAAGTGCATGAGTACCAACCTTCAATCTCTGCGATAACGTCATGTTTTCCAAAGATGAATGCTGACGCGCCGAAGCCGACAAACCGATCTAGTTCCCCGCCCGGACAGCCCCTAGGTGCCGATTGAGAGTTGTCTGTTCCTATGACCATAGCTGCGGGTATCCCCGATTTTGGGTAGTTGATAAGTGACACCGCGTCTTTAAACATGCTTGAAGATGCTTTGCATGCAAACTCAGTATCTACGGCATCCACTGCTTGAACATCTTCATCCTCTTCTCCTAGCTTAAGAACTTGGGCAACTTTTGACGCTATAGGTTTTACAGCGTAGGGGTTGGATTCTGAACCCACGTAGATTTTTCCAACTGATGAACTGTCAAGACCTGCGTGTATTAAGGCTAGTTTGCCTGCTTCAACGGCAGCGGTTATTGCGTCCTCGTCAATAAATGGTACTGAGCGTTCAATTGAACCTTCTTTGATTCTGAATCTTGATGTATAGACTCCGTAGCTAACAATTCCTGGAGTGACATACTCTTTTTTCGGCTCTACAACCGAGTAATGTTGATATGGGTAGTATTCATCGGCAAATGTGAATGCTAAAGATATTGTAGGGATTACGTCACATTTGCCTACGGAGTAGCGTCTTCGAAATCTTGGAACAACCTCTTTTCCTTCAAGGGCTGAAAAATCAACCATTTCTGCTTGTGGCACGATTTGATCTGTAATCCTCCCAGGAACCATTATTTGCCCATCGTGAAAGGAGACTAAACCGAAAACATAACTCTCCAATTTTGCAAATTTGTTTGTTGGTTCAGTGATTAATGTACATAATTCGAGTTTACCTTTTTCGTAAAATAGATCCAGCGAATCCATTTTTCCGAAGCTTTTCCGCCCACAGACCCCACAGTAGTCTCTGAGCTCAAAGTACTCTTTCCCACAGAGTTGACATCGAGATGCTCTTAATCTGTCACCCAGATAGGAAATTCTTCGTTCTATTGGTCCACTGCTCATTTTTGTTCCTTCCCCAAAACGCACACATAAGCTTTGGTGCCAAACCCTTCTAATTCATGTGTACAACCAAATCGATTTTCTCTTTCATTCTGAATCTGCCTATCCCCAGCCTCGCCCCTCAATTGCTTAAAGATCTCAAAAATCTGAGCACCGCCAGTAGCTCCTAGGGGATTTCCGTCTGCTTTTAATCCACCGTCGGTGTTAACAAAAAGCTTCTTGCCATTTAGTGCGTAATATGTCTTGTAATCCTGACAACTATCATAGATTACTTTCCAAGCGGTTCCAGGTTCATAAAAGCCTAGATCCTCAAGAGCTATCAGTTCCATGAATGTAGACTGATCGTATAGCTCGAGTAACTGAACATCCTTTGGACTGATTTCTGCCCTGGAAAAGGAGTTTCGCATCGCTGTTTTCGAGGCAATGAAATGGGTCAAATCGTCCCTTGCTGGAAAATTCAGAAAGTCAGTAGCGGAAGAATGACCCAAAACGTAAACGGGCTTGTCGGTTATCTTTTTCGCTAATTCATCGCTGGTGAGAATTAAGGCCGAAGCCCCATCAGAAATCGGGGCAAAATCGTAGAGTCCCAAAGGCTTCCTTGATGCTTTTCGCGCCTTGAAGACCTGTTCAACAGTGATCGCTCTCTGAAACTGAGCGTATTCATTCTTCACTGCGTTTGCGTGGTTTTTGACTGCAATCTGCGCCAAGGCAATCTTTAGTTTCTCCAAGTTTTCGCCTGTCAGTCCATACTTTCGAATATAAGCCCGAAGCATCAGTTCGTGGTTTGCTTCAGGAGTTCCTCCTGCGTAGTAACTCCATGGGTCTTCAAGCAGCATTAGGTCATCACGAATTTTGTCCCACCGATCGGTCATTTTCTCAATACCGCCTACTAGAACGGTCTTGTACACTCCAGCTTGAATAGCGTGACAAGCGGTTACTAGTGCGGCGCTGACAGATCGTGTAACCTCCATAGGGACATGAAGTTCGGTGAGTTCAGAGAGAAATCCTTCTTCCAGACCTAACTTGTTTGTAATAGGGAGAAAACAATCTGAGAGATAGCAGGCTTCTAAGCCTCTCCTTTCGATTCCAGAATCTTTCGAAGCTGTTAGCCAAGCTTCTTCAATCAGTTTTTCCGGTTCTTTTCCATAGTGCTCACCAAACTTGGTGCGGCCAACGGCAACTATGGCAGGAAGATTTCTCATTTGGTTTTCCCTTCTAGATTGCAAGTATCCTTTTTCTAATTGGCTTTTAAGTCTTTGCTAAATCTATGAAACATCCACAACGGAGGTTGGTTTTACGAACACCTTCTAACCTCTCAAGCAAAGCAGGATTACTTGCGGGTCGGAGTGGAGGAAAGAAGTAGTGGCATGAAACAACCATGTTTAACTAAACCAAATGCGCCTCTTTCGGCTGAGAATTCGTCAAACCTTTGGACGTCGTCAGAAGGCAGGAAAGGAGAACAAATCGAAAAAGGCACCGGGTCTTTTGAGTGTGTTCCAAGTCTAATCGGAGTGGGATGATCGGGTAAAAGGGCAACAACGCTCTCTTCTTTCAGGCCGTCAAGAATCCTTCCCACCAGTCTTTTGTCCAAGTCTTCAATAGTTTTAACCTTCTGCAGATAGTCTTTGGAATGCCCTGCTTCATCTGGTGCTTCAACATGCACAAAGACCAAATCATGTTCCTTAAGAGCTTTCAACGCAAATTCTGCTTTTCCTTCATAGTTTGTATCATACAAACCGGTGGCCCCAGGAACATCAACAATTTTCATTCCTGCACAAATTCCGATTCCCTTCACCAAGTCCACAGCGGATATAACTGCTGCATTTAAACCGTATTTTCTCCCAAAGGACGGCATTACAGGCTTTTTTCCACCACCCCAAGGCCAGATCATATTTCCAAGATTATTTCCGGTTTTTTTTCTATCAATATTAACAGGATGTGACTCTAAAATCCCCATAGAATCATGAATTAGTTTTCTTAACAGATTTGCTGTTTTTTCTGCCTCCACCGACATAGCTTTTGGCAAAACCGTCGAGATATCAGCCCCTATAACCTCGTGGGGGGGAGTGCATTTAATAGAAAGAGAACCGGAAAGATTCCTTAAGATTAGAAAATGTCTATAGCCTAGTCCAGGAAAAAACTCGATTTCATTGGGTTTCTCCAAAGTTTTCTTCAATGACTCTATTAATCTGAAGGATTCACTACTTGTAATGTGACCAGCAGAATAGTCAACTAGAATTCCACCCTTTTCTGTTATCAGATTACACCTGAACGCTACGTCATTCGCATTCAGCCGAATACCTCTAGAAGCAGCTTCAAAAGGTCCTCTACCTGTAAAAAACCGTCTAGGATCATAACCCAGAACCGAAAGGATTGCCGCACCTGAACCCGGCGTCAAACCCTCATACAATGTCTTAAGAAGACCACTTTGGCCTTTGGCTGCTATTTTATCCATGTTAGGTTTAAATGCCACTTGTAGAGGAGTCATATTTTCCAGTTCAGGAACGGGACAATCAGCCATTCCATCCCCAACAACAATCACATACTTCATTTATTCACCCGATTGATTTTGAACTAGACCTGTTCAAGACATATCCATTAGCTATCGTTATGAACCAGCTTATTCTAGTTCTTCAGCTTAAGTTTCAAGCTTTCGATGAGAGAGTTCAGTTTTCTGCTAGTTTCTACAGGGTATGTTGGGGCACCTCTGAGTTTCTTGTATTTTTGGGGAAGGCGAGATAGGTTTTCTAAACATGTTTGTCTTATTTGTTCTAAAGAGGGAAGATCGTAGGTTATCTTACCCTTCGCCATCATCTTGACAAGCAAAGGCTCACCTTCAGTACTTTCATCTGCCAATGTAATCACGTCCTTAACAAGATTTTCAGTTCTATCTGATAATCTGTGAACTTGTTTTCTTCCCGGAAGGGTGACTTTGCCTTCGCTTAATTTCATTACAGGCAGAAAAATCCCTTTAGACCCCATTCTTTCGCAAAGCTTGTAGATTACATCAGTATAGGGCATATCAGCTGAAGTACCCAATTGTGTCCCCACTCCAAAAACGTCTATCTTTGCCTTTTTGCTGTTTAGTTCGGCAATTTTGTACTCATCAAGGTCACCACTAGCCAATATACGAATATACCCTAGGCCTTGTTCATCTAGGAAAACTCTAACTTTGTTGCTCGTTTCCGCCAAGTCCCCGCTGTCCAACCTTACTCCTCCCAAGCAATAACCTTCCTTTTCGAGTTCTTTGGCAACTACTGAGGCCTTTCTAACACCTTCTAAATAATCATAAGTATCAACCAGAAGGGTTGACTTGTTTGGGAATGTCTTTACGAAAGATCGGAAAGAGGCTAATTCTTCTTCAAAAGACATAACAAAAGAATGTGCCATTGTACCAAATAATGGAATACCATACGTCAACCCGGCGAGAACGTTGGAAGTTCCATTAAACCCGGCTATGTAGCTGCAGCGCGCAACTTTCATTCCCGCATCGACACCGTGCTCCCGCCTTAAGCCGAATTCGACTACAGACTTTCCTTTAGCAGCATGTACAACCCTGAAAGCTTTTGTTGCCAACATGGTCTGCAAGTTTACAGTGTTCAGTAGAAAAGTTTCCACCAACTGAGCCTCTATTATTGGAGCGGTAACTCTAATCAACGGTTCATTTGGGAAAACCACAGTTCCTTCAGGGACAGCCCAAACATCGCCTGTGAATCTAAATTCCTTGAGATAATCCAGAAACCTGTCTTTGAATCCTTGGGCTTTCAAAAAAGCAATATGTTTATCTGTGAATCTCATACTTCTCAAAAAAAGAAGAACTTGTTCCAAGCCAGCGAAAAGGAAATAGGAGCGATTCTTAGGTAGCCTCCTAATAAGAAGATCAAATGTAGCTGGTTCAAACTTTTTATTGTCAAAATAACTGGCACACATAGTGAACTCGTAAAAATCGGTTAACATACTCATGTTTTCTTCAATAAGAAAATCCAAAAAAGAGTGCATACGCTATACTTGATAATGAGAAAATTTAATTCTTTCTGAATTTACATAAAGACATCAGCCTTCAGCCAATTCTCCAAGTTAGAACCCTGAAAAACAACAAGCGACAAAACTATCAAATCGCAAATAGGCCAGAATTGATTTGAAACTCTTATATACCGCAACATCTCATCTTACGATGAGACTCATGGCGGCAGTTTGTTCAACATGCGGGCTTCCAAATGACATCTGCGTTTGTGGAGAGATAGAGAAGGAACAACAAAGGATTCGCATAAGGGCTGAAACAAGGAAATACGGCAGACCAACAACAGTAATCGATGGTATGGACGAGCGTACCTCCAATCTCGTGGCCATAGCCAAGAAAATGAAGGCTTTTTGTGCGTGCGGTGGAACTTCAAAAAACGGCCAGATTATGTTGCAAGGAGACCACCGGGAGAGAGTTCGTGAATACCTAGTTAAGTCAGGGTATCCCGAAGCTAACATTGAACTGCAATAGTGTTCAACCAAAGGAGTGAGGTTTAATTGAAGTTTTTGGAAAACACTCGTGACTTGCTTAGAACTTTAGAGCATGGAAAACCAATGAGAATTTTCTGTCCAAAATGTGGCGACCCCGAGATATCTAATTTCAGTCCTTTTGATCTTTGGTTGATGCCAATCAAATACGTGTGCCAGAAATGTGGCTATGTAGGCCCTATAGCAATGGAGCTAGAAAAAAAGGAAGATGAATAAGTCACCGGGGACTATTCAGGTAGCTCCAGCTTCAGTTGTTTTTTCAATGTCTTGTATCGATTTCTTACGGTGACTTCGGTAACTCCAGCAGCTTCCGCAATGTCTTTTTGCGTTTTCTTCTCGTTGTTCTGTAGACAGGCAATATAAAGAGCAGCAGCCGCCAAACCCATCGGATCTTTACCTGCAGATGCCCGTTGTCTTCTAGCTTCACGAAGGATGTGTACAGCAATCCCCTGGGTTTTACCGGAGATTCCAGTTCTTTCGGCAATTTTTGAAACATATGTCAATGGGTCAGCAATGGGCATACGTATGTTAAGCTCACGGAGAAGAAGTCGGTAACAGCGAGCTACATCTTTCTTATCCACCAAGCTTGCCTCCGCTATTTCACGAAGGGTCCGTGGGGTACCGGTACCTCGACAAGCGGCATAAAGGGCAGCAGCAGCTATGGCCGCGATTGACCTTCCTCGAACTAGACCTTTGTCCAAGGCTTTTCGGTAGATGACTGCAGCTTTTTCTTTGATTGGTTGCGGGATGTAGACTTTGTCTGATAAGCGATCCAGCTCCGCCATGGCTTGGGCTAGGTTTCTGTCTATGGAAGAGTGCACCCTAGAGCGAATCTGCCATTTCCTCAAACGCCACATTTGAAGGCGAGTTTTAAGCGGCAGTTTTCTCCCAAAGGCATCTCTATCTACTTGGCTTATCGCTGTGGACAAACCTTTATCATGGACGGAGTACGAAGTTGGCACCCCCACTCTACTTCTTGAGGCCTTTTCTTCTTGGGTAAAAGCACGCCATTCTGGACCTTTGTCCATCATCTGCTCGAACAAAACAAGTCCACAATCTCCACAAACCGTTTCTCCAGTATCATAATCGTGAATAAGGTTATCGCTATTGCACTCTGGACACTTGTCAATCAAACGCTGATGCGTTTTACCACCTTTTTTACTCAAACTACTTCACCAAATTCAGTATTTCGCGCAGAACCGTGAACTAAATTAGTCGTTCCCTTCTGCTATGAGAAAACACCCATCCGGCCCGCGCAAACTAAAAAGTGCATCAACACTAATATATAAATTTTATGGTTTAAACAGAAGGATTTGAGTAATGTCAAAGAAACACTTGCCTCAAAAACTGATTAATCTACTTAAGAACGGTTGATTTGCCAATGCCCCCGCTAGGACCCCCCAATCAGCATTTTTGGTGGCTTTCAAAACCATTGTTCCGTAAGAATAAGCGGAAATTCCCAAGGACAGAGCTATAAGAGAATAGGTTTTTTTCGCAGAAGACAGCACGAAAGCTTATAATTAAAAAGTTTTATTTAAAAGGACTCTCCTGCATTCAGTTAATGAAGCCCGGTGGTGTAGCGGACAAGCATAGCGGGCTTTGGACCCGCTGACGAGAGTTCGAATCTCTCCCGGGCTACTACATCAATGTTTCCAGTGTCAAGTAAGTGAATTTTAGGCTTAATTGAACTAGCTGATAATGCTTATTAATTTTAGTTGGAAACTATTGCACGACAAAGAATGTCCACAGAAGAATTCGTTGAATATAAACGCAGGGAATTCTGTAAGAGTGTGAAATGCTCTGTTCAGCTTGAACTGAACCAACAAAAGGAAAACACTGAAGAGTATGAGAGAGTCAGGCAGTCCTGTAGGGCCAATTGCAGGTACACAACATGGCAGTTTCACCATTGGCTCATAGACAATGGATATATTATCATTCGACCCATGAGAAACTAAAACCTTAAGCGGAAATAGTGCTAGTGGGTTTTAGCCTGCCTCGATATTGGCGCAAGTTGAGAGAATTTGTTGGAACTCTATACGTAGAGGATAGAAAGTAATGGGAGAAAGACTAACTCAGAGCTGGAATTTTTTGCGAGATTCTTGTCCCCTCCACCACCCTTTCTAGTGCGGTTCTCCAACAAAAAAGGGAAAACAAGAAAATAGTTGTGTTTATCGACTAGTTCCAACATATGTTGAAGGTATCCAGTTGAGAATGACGTTATGGCTGACTTCAATAACAAAAGATTATTTAACTCTGAAATCAACAGCTTCCGAGAGGATATAAAAAATGGAATGGGGAATGAAAAACCGGCTAGCTAGATTAATTCAAAAGGATGGTAAAGCCCTCTTTCTACCAGTAGACCATGGATATTTCCAGGGGCCAACCCATAAACTGGAAAAGCCCGGAGAAACAATTGAGCCATTATTACCTTACGCAGACGCAATAATGCTCACAAGAGGGGTACTAAGGAACTGCGTGGATCCAAAAAACACGAAACCGGTGATTCTAAGAGTCTCAGGGGGGGCAAGTGTCGTTGGAGAAAACTTAGCCAACGAAGGGTTAATAACCTCAATCACTGAAATTTTAAGGGTCAACGCCAGCGCAGTGTCCATGTCAGTTTTCATAGGAAGCAAGTACGAACATCAAAGTCTCCTAAACTTGACAAAGCTTGTGGACAGCTGTGAAGACTACGGAATTCCAGTGATGGCTGTAACCGCGGTAGGAAGAGAGTTGGAAAAAAGGAAAGCTAGATATTTGGCGTTATGTTGCCGAATCGCCGCGGAACTAGGTGCTAGGGTAGTTAAAACGTATTATTGTGAACAAGAATTTCACAAAGTTGTTGAAGGGTGTCCGGTACCAGTTGTAATCGCCGGAGGTCCCAAAGTGGACTCTGAAAAGGAAGTCTTCGAATTTGTCTACGATGGACTTCAACAAGGCGCCATCGGAGTTAACCTTGGAAGAAACATCTGGCAAACGGAGTATCCAGTTGGAATGATACGAGCCATAAGAGCCATAATCCACGAAAACTACACTCCTAAAGAAGCCCAGAACCTATTTGAACAAATCAGAGCAGAAAAGGCATAAAACCTATTCAGCATTGGGTTAATCCATGTTTGTAGCGATGTACCACAACAACAAGGACATCCGGATTCAACAAATGCCTAAACCGGAAATTGGAACTGATGAAATCCTGCTAAAGGTTATGGCCTGCGGCATATGTGGAAGCGATGTCATAGAATGGTACAGAGCTCCAAAGGCACCACGGGTTCTAGGCCACGAAGCAACTGGAATCATAGAGAAAACTGGAGAGAAAGTATCGCAATACAAGGTTGGAGACAGAGTTTTCGTATCGCATCATGTACCCTGCAACAGGTGCAGGTATTGTCTGAGGGGACACCACACCGCATGCGAAACACTTCACACCACTAACTACTATCCTGGAGGGTTAGCTCAATACATAAAAGTGCCAAGGATAAACGCAGAAAAGGGCATCTACAAACTACCCTCAGACATGTCCTTTCACGAGGGAACTTTTGTTGAACCTTTAGCATGTACAATTCGAGGACAACGACTTTCAGGAATCCAGAAAGAAGACACGTTACTAGTGATTGGCAGCGGAATTTCAGGAATACTTCACATCAAACTAGCTAAACTTAAGGGTGTAAAGAGGATAATCGCAGCCGACATAAAACCCTCCCGCTTGAAGATGGCTAAGAGGTTTGGAGCCCACTACACGATAAATGCTGAAGGGAAAAACTTTCCAGAAAAACTAGCAGAGATTAACCAGGGAAGAGAAGCGGACCAAGTTTTTGTTTGCACAGGAGCTATGAAGGGTACCTTAGCAAGTTTAGAATGTGTGGAAAAAGGAGGAACAATACTCTTTTTTGCCGTTCCCGATCCAAAATTCCGAATTCCAGTCCCTGTGACAAAGTTTTGGAGGAAAGAGATAACCATAAGAACCTCCTACGGGGCAGCCCCTCAAGACTTAGAGGAAGCTCTAGAAATCCTAGCGCGGAAAAGAATAAACGTTAATGACATGATAACTCACAAGCTAAGCTTACAAGAAACTGCTCAAGGGTTCAGACTCGTAGAAAAGGCAGACAATTCACTGAAGATCATCGTTGAACCCAACAGGAATTAGACATCAATCGGACAAGACTCAAGAAAATCAAGTAGGTGTAGCACCTAGCCAACCTGTTTTTTCTTTCCATTTTCAAACAGAAAGACGTTACCAAGTGAGGATAAAACACCTTTGTCGCAAACAAGGGCGGAACGTTCGGCTATTGCATAAATCGCCTCTTCCTGAGATAGGCTTTTAAGCTCAACATCTCTGGAGGGTTTGTAATGAACTTTTGCAGTTAGACTCACCAGATTAAGACCTTCAATGACAAAAGTCTTTGGGTCTTTGCCTTTCCTCGTCAAGACACACCTTTTGCATAACGCCAAAGCTCCTGCGCTTCTCCCAACGATGACTCCTTCATATTCTTTCAACAAAAGGTCCATCTTTTTGTTTCTAAAACGCTCAATTAAGAAAGTTGTGAATCCCCCAGGAAGGTATATTAGATCTGAGTCATCAGCTTTTCTCGCGATTTTTCTGAACGAAAAAGAATACTCAATAAAAAAGACCGCTCCTGCACCAATGTCTTCGAAGTATTCTGTTAGTAGTTCTCGATTTTTCGCAGACCAACCAATCGATTTCGAAGCCCATGGAAAAACTAGAATAGACGGATTCTGACCAGCATCGTCGAATGCTAATTCATTGACTGGTTTAGCATCCCTTTTCGCTATGTTCTCCCCACCAAGAAGATACACTTTGGGCATACATTAAAGAAAAAATCCACAAGTTTAATTTGTTTGTATCTCAAATAGAATTATACTATTCTTTTCTGTGCTTTTGCAGATAGAAATATTCCGAACAAAAGTTATTGGGTCATTTCTTCGAAGACAAAACACTTGTCTGCCTTGCCAGATTGCATGGATACATGTTATTTTCATTCGTGTTCTGTTATTATGAAAGCCTTTATTAACGCTCCCACTTGACTATAGATGGAAGTAGTTGAAGGTTCAGGCCCTAGAAGGTCTAACGGCTTTTGATAGGTTCGCCTTTCTTCAAGTTCTTTGTTGAGATGGGGAATGGAAAGATGAGTATGGAAGATGAAGCAGAATTATTTATGGCTATAAGAGATTTCGAATGTGAAGGAAGAGAAAGGGGGGACAATGGTATAGATTTCACCGCCCTAAACTCGGTATCAGACGAAAGGATATTGTTGCGAGTGATAGTATCAAAATCGAAGACCGGGTTGGTGGGAGTGGACGCTGTAAGAAAGATGTTAGAAGACATGAAGCTAGCTGAATACGATAGAGGGTTTATGATTGGGAAGAAATTCACTGATGCAGCAAAAAAGGAAATGATCGAGAACAACATCCAGCGAATTTCGGAGCAGTATATGCCTCCTTTCAAACCCGAAAGAATCTACTTGAGAATAAATGATTTCGTCAACAAAATGTGCGAGGAAAACTGCGGCAAAATCCCTCAAACAGAGGCAGATTGTAAAGACCATTCACAGGACCACTCTTGCAGGACTAGAGCCATAAGTGATAATGCATCATTCCATTTTGAGCATGGCTGGATTGACCTTTTAAAAAATGACCTTAAACAACTTCTCTCCCTTTGCAATTCCACAGATGAATGAGCAAACCAAGTCAGTTTCAACCCTCTATGATCAGAAAACATCTGCCAGTTGATCATTCTTCTATTTGGATACCAATCGACCTATGCTGAGAAAACCAACCGAATTTCAAAGAGGGAAGGAAATCGGAATCTTCAGCACTAGCAGAACTCCTTGACAGAGGACCAACTCAAGCCGTGGAAGTAATCTTAGATAGAGGAACATTGCATCCTTTACTACCTGCCAAACTGGAAAGAATTAAAAACTAAGTTCTGCAGGTTTTCATCTATTTCCCAGTTTTCAATTAGCCTCAAATATCGATAAGACGCATTAAGTTTTTGCCAAGAATCAATTGCTTATCCCTCGCTGAAAGATCCAGAAGCTCCACTGTCTTAGCTAGAACAAGGGGATGCTCATGGGGAAAATCGGATCCAAAAATCACTTTGGAAGGGCCCAAAGCTTTAACCGTGTAATCAATGAAGGGAAAAGTGTTTCCCGAGACCTCCAAGTAAATATTGTTCTTTCTTGCCAATTCCAAAGCCTTCTTCAGACGCAAAATGTCTAAGTTGTAAACACCAGTACCTAGGTGGGCAACTATTATGTTTACGCTATATTCGTTGCAGAGCACGTCAATCGAACCGAAGTCTGCGCCCAAATGGACAATTACTGGAATGGAGAGCTGTTCTGCCATATTGAAAACTACCCTTAACTTGTCAATTGGGGAAGGAGTCATCTCCAGATGTATTTTCGCCCCTCTTAAACCCCAATCTAATACTGCAGTCCTCAATTCATCTTTGGCTGATTCATCGTTTGGGTCGATCCAAGCAAAACCCACCAAATGTTCAGGATATCCTTGAACAGCTGCCCTTATGAATTGATTGCCAACTATGGTGTCTTCATTGTAGAAATACCTGAACACAACCGCCTTGTCTATACCACTTTTCCCCATCAGTTCAACAAAGTTTTTTGGGTCAGCTTCTGAAGGTGGAGCACCAATGTGAACGTGAGAATCCCAAATCAACCTAACAAACCCACCATTGAATCCTTTTTCGGTTTATTAACCACCATTCCCCTCAAATAAAAAACTGTTGTCAAATCTACTAGTAATGACAGCTATAAGCATCTGCCTTTTGTTCAGGAAAGTTTTGGGTTCTTAGGTGATGATAATTCCTTTGCTCAAATTAATCACATCAAACTAGTGAAATAATCCAGCCTCTTCGATCTCCTCAATGGAGATTTTTCCTGAGTGCAGGGCAGAGGCTAACAGTACACCGGAAACTCCAATGTCTCTCAATTCCTGCAACTCGTTAATATCTCTAACTCCACCACCAACGAATATATCCATGTTAAGGTTTTGCATCAATTCCTCCAAAAATAACAAATCAACGCCTTCTCCACCCCCCACTCTTGCTAAATCCAAGATAATGATTTGGGTTAGACCCATTTCCTGAAGTTCAGTTGAAAAAACTGTGGGATTTTTAGCTTTGATAGATTCGATTCTGCTGAGAATCTTCTTCTCAACCAGGTCCAAGCTAACGATAACACAGTCCTTTCCAAAAATGCGTATGGCTTCTTTGACAAACCCAAGATTTAGTAGAGTTTCAGTTCCAACTATAATCTTTGAGACTTGACTATTCATCACTCTTTCAGCCATTTCTTGTGAGGATATACCTGCATCAACCATCAACTCTAGACCAGTAATGCTAGCGACACGTTTCAGTGTTGAGAGATTGGCTCTCTTGCCCGTGATAGCGTCTAGATCTGCAATGTAGAGTTCGGTAAAGCCACATTTTTTAAACGCTATAGCAACATCCAAAGGAGTGGAAGATGAACAAAGCACACTCGTAAGTGGACGATACTCCTTCCGTCTCCCTCTTAATGCTCGAACAACCCGGCCATTAAGAATGTCAAGCACAGGGATGATCCTCAGTCTTTTCCTCTCCGTGAGATGGATGACAGCCACCCGTTAAAAAAACTTGTCTATTCTCAAACAAAATCAAAGGCCAATGACTAAATCGAGATTAATGAAACAACAAAAAGTTTAAAGGTTAAGAAATTCCGCATGAATATCAACCCTTGCAGAATTTGTTGCTGAACCTGCCTCGCCATAGAGGATAGGTTCACTCTAATCCAAAAAGAGTGGGGGTGTACCCAATTGAAACTCCTAATAAGCCCATTAGACGAAAAAGAAGCCATTGAGGCTTTCACTGCCGGAGCTGATATAATAGACGTTAAGAACCCTATAGAGGGGTCTCTAGGAGCTGACTTTCCATGGATTATAAAGCACATTAGAGAGATTACTCCTAAAGAAGTTGAAGTAAGTTGTGCAATAGGTGATGTTCCAAACCTTCCAGGTTCGATTGCACTAGCTGCTTTGGGTGCAGCGACTACAGGGATTGATTACATCAAGACAGGCCTTTACGGACTGAGAAACAAGAAAGATGCAGTATACCTTATGAGTAATGTTGTAAGGGCAGTTAAAGAGTTTGATCCAACAATCAAGGTTGTAGCTGCTGGATATGCGGACGCAGACCGAGTTGGATCAGTTCACCCTTTGCTCATACCTGAGATTGCCCAAGAGGCTCAAGCTGATCTAGCCATGGTTGATACGGCAATAAAAGATGGGAAAAACCTATTCGACTTTCTAACGGTTGACCAGACCAGAAACTTTGTTAACAAAACTCATGAGTTGGGATTAAAGGCAGCCCTTGCTGGAGCTCTCAAGAAGGAAGATTTGCCTTTGGTTTACTCTCTGGGAACTGATGTAGCGGGCATAAGAGGAGCAGCCTGCACGCAAGGAGATAGATTTCAAGGTCGAATTACGCGCGAAAAGGTACGTGAACTAGTTGATATAGTCAGGCTTGCTGAGATTCAAGAAAAACTTGAAAATTGAAGAGAAAATACAATGCGAACTAAAGGACCTAAGAGAAGTAGCATGAATTGGCAGAATTCGGACCATGTCGATTGAAAAAGCTCATGGGATCAAAGAAGAATAAACCATTAGTTGCTGCAATAATCTTCGGTTAGTAAAGTGTGATGTCCTTTGGACCCAGCAAAAGATTTAAAGAGTTTTGGCTTTTCAACGGTTTTGGTGAGAAGAAGCCTTGAAACTTTTTGTCTATGAACATATTTCTGGGGGTGGCTTCGTTGACAAGCCGATTCCACCAGAAATCCTTTGCGAAGGATACGGTATGCTGAAAACCTTGATTTCCGATTTTCATTCGGCTGGACATAATGTTGTGACTTTGCTCGATTCACGGCTTGCAGTTTTTAGACCTCAATTTAAGGTGGACTGTATAACTCCGGTTTCTTCCTTTGACGAGTTTGAAAACGCATTTGAGCAGAATTGTGGGTCGGTTGATGCAGCGTTTGTAGTGGCTCCAGAGTCTGAGCAAGTGTTGAAGAATTTGGTTGAGCGTATTGAACAAACCGGCGTCAATTCATTGAATTGTGGAGTCAAGGCCATTGAGGAAGCGTCTAATAAAGCACTCATCCACGAATTGTTAGAAAGATTGGGGATTGCTACACCCAATACAGTAGCAATCAGCAAGTCTGCTGATCTGGAAGAACAAAAACGCGTCATTAGTGGAAGGTTGGAGTACCCACTGATTTTAAAGCCTTTGGATGGGGTGAGCGGTTGCGGAGTCAGCTTTGTTAGGAGCAAGAACGAGTTAGTTGACGCAATTGACAAAATAGTTGAAGTGTCAATGAATGAATATTTCATTGCTCAACAGTTTGTACGCGGGATAGCTGCAAGTGTAAATTTGATATGCACCAACAATAGGGTCCTACCCATCAGTCTGAATAAACAAAACTTTGTTTTAGCAACACCAGACTCCACTTCAGAGTATAATGGCGGAATTGTTCCTCTTGTCCATCCACTTGAGAGAGAAGCTTTTGAGGTTGCCGAAAAGGTTGTTAAGTCAGTTGGGGGGTTAAGAGGTTATGTTGGAGTTGATTTGGTTCTCACAGAAGACAGGCCGGTGGTTTTGGAGGTTAACCCAAGGTTTACCACATCATGTATTGGACTTAGGGAAGTTACCAATTTGAATCTCGCCGAAGCCTTGATTCAAGCTGCTATTAGGAATGAACTACCTGAGAACGTGGAAAACTCAGGTGTGGCTTTCTTTTCAAAGATTGGAACCCCCAGACTTCCAACAATAGCTCATCGAAGAATCTCAGAAATCAAAGAGTGTATCTCACCGCCTTTTCCAGTTTCAGCAGATGGTATAGATTATTCACTTTTCGTTTCCCACGGCGCCACGTTGAGAGAAGCCATTTCAAAATTCGATGAAGCCATAGAACGTCTATACAACTGCAGAGGGGACGAAGGCTAGTGGTCACAGCGATTGGTTTTGACATTGGAGGAGCAAACATAAAAGCAGCCTTCATAAGCACCAGTAAACAGCTGATAAATGAAGTTAATATTGCAGCTGATTATTTCCCAATATGGAAGAAAAACAGCGAAGACTTAAGAATTTTACTTCTGAAGCTACAAAAGAAAGTCAGCAATTATTCAAAGGCTGAATGTGTAGGAGTTACTATGACCGCTGAGTTATCTGATACGTTTCTAACTAAGCGAGAGGGAGTTTGCCAAGTCTTGGAAGATGTGGCTAGAGTCTTCCCAGACACACCGATTTTTGTTGTAGATGTTGAAGCAAAGGTGAGACTAATTCAGGAGGCAAAATCCGAACCGCTAAAGGTAGCCGCGGCCAATTGGGCTGCAACTGGGTGGATGGTATCACAGCTGATCGAAAACTGCATAGTTATTGATGTTGGAAGCACAAGCACCAGTATTATCCCAGTTGTCAAAGGAAAATTAGAGGCAATTGGCAAAACTGATCTAGAGAAACTCATAAGTGGGGAACTCGTTTACACAGGAAGCTTGAGGACCAATATCGCTACTATTGTGAGTTCAATCCCAGTTAGAGGGGACCTGGCTAGAGTTTCAGCCGAACTGTTTGCCCTATCAGGTGATGTTCATTTGATTCTAGGGAATATCAAAGAAAACGAATACACAACAGAAACAGCCGATGGAAAAGGAAAAACTAGAAAGGAAGCCATGGCTAGACTCGCCCGGGTTGTATGTGCAGATACGGAAATGCTGACAGAAAAGGAAATTCTTCAAATCGCTAGTTATGTACTTAATAGACAGATTGAGCAGGTTTCGGGAGGACTAAGCCAAGTCTATTCCCGGATCAAATCACTGGTTGATACAGAGATCATAGCCTTAGTTACTGGCCTTGGAAAGGATTTTCTAGCTAGAACTGCAGCAGAAAGAGTGGGCTTTAAAAAAATTGTTGATCTAGAGGAAGTAACAGCAATGAACGTAGCCAAGGCCTCCCCGGCATTAGGAGCGGCTTTGATGGCAGCAAGCGAACTTATAGGTGAATCGGTGAAATGGAAACAGTGGTAAAGGTTGGAGGAATCCTAGCTGAACACCCGATGAGGCTAAAAGCTTTGTGTAATAAACTGGGTGATCTCTCAAAAACACATAGAATTGTTGTAGTTCCCGGCGGAGGTCAATTTGCCGATGTTGCTAGGGAGTTTGACAGAAGGTTCTTGTTACCATCACTTATTGGGCATAGAATGGCAATTCTGGGTATGGATCAATTTGGTTTAGTGCTATCGCATCTTATCCCCAATTCTTGCACAGTCAGTTTGCTCAAAAGGGCAGAACAACTCTCGAAAACTAAGGTTACACCGATCCTCTTGCCATCAAAATCAATGTTTGAGAATGACTCCTTGGAGCCTTCTTGGGATGTCACTTCAGATACAATAGCAGCCCTCATCGCCAAAAGATTGTTTTTTCCGATGGTAGTTCTGGCTACCGACGTAGATGGTGTCTTTAACAAGAACCCTAAAGATTATTCAGATGCTAAACTGATAAGGAATTTGTCAGCTAAAGAATTGCTGAACTTGGGGAGGAGGACCAGTGTTGACAATGCTCTACCCAGATTTCTCATAGAAAATCAGGTAAATTGTTATGTTGTAAATGGAAATAAACCTGAGCGAATTGAAGCTATTTTGTCCAATAAACAGACAGTTTACACGCTAATTAAACCATGATAGTTTCGTCAAGTCGAGGTATAAGGTGTTAGAAAAATCTTAAAAAATCTTTTAGCCTTATATTGAAAAGAGTGGGGTTGCCTTGAGGTTAAAGCGCTAGAAGCTCAAACCCAGTTTTTGGGTCTATTTCTCTATGAGCGTCTGTTCCAACTAGTTCCAACAATATGGCTTCTCCAATTTGCCAGATATCAAGGCCCAATCTCACGCAGCCTGTAACGACTTTTCCGCCTCTACCTAGACTAGCGTGCATATGCAACTTTGGTTTTCCTTCGTCGTTGCAAAAAATTGTTCCAACAGCACATATCTCGTGGACTCCGTCAAGAAGCCTAACGATTGGTTTTGGGGGAAAAGTATCCTCTTCGGGACCTACGATAACACGACCGTTTCCTTTTGCACCACCCAAAAAGACACAAAAGGCGCTTTTCAAATTGCGCTCAAGGGCAAATTCCTCCAGAGCACTTGGTAGACGATCCCCAT
>DAOVIH010000010.1 GCA_030673805.1 Candidatus Bathyarchaeota archaeon
AGTGTATGTACCCAAGAGCAGAGTCCTTCTCTTAAAGACACAAAAAATGCTGGAGAAAGCGCAAAAGAGTGTGTATTGTGTGGGGGCGGCCCAGAAAATTTCAAAGGCATTATTTGACTTTGCCGAAGTACTAACCCAAGCAACAATCAGAGGTGTGGAAATAAAAATGGTCACAGAAAAAGCTGGATCATCAATAGCCAAAACTTTGGTGGAATATTATTCAGGCAAAGAACAAAAACTCAAGATTAAGTACATTTCGAGGCCGGCAAAGGCGCACACACTCATAGTTGACGGAAAAGAAACGATCATAAACACCTCGGCCAAAACCGGGTTGGCCGACAGTTCAGCTATATGGTCAAACAATCCGTGCATAGTAACGCTAGCCAATAACTACTTTGAAACACTATGGAAGACAATCTGTTGCAGGGAACAACAAAACAAGGGCAAATGCACTCTTTTACTGTAAACTATAATGTTGCTTCGCGAAGACTCAAAAGAAGTAAAAAAAGGGGAAAAAGAACTGAAGCAAACAAGAAATGACACAGATTTTAGTACAAGCTTCGTGAAAAGACGCAAAAGATAGTTTGGATGGAGTCTGTTGAGAGAGTTTATCCTGTACTCCCGTTTGGGTCGGACTAACTCGAATTTTGAGAATTTGCATGATGGTGGTCGTTTAGATATTGTACATGAGTGCATCATTAGTAGCTTATTTTTGTCACATGGAATAAGAAAAAACGTGGTTTTTCATGCTGTTCTAAACGGTCCACCCTCACCTCCATTGCATCTTGAGATTGAAGGTGAATATCTCAGAGATGTTCGTACAGACATACACACATGGCATAAGATTCTCAAGAGGGTCCTATCAGGAAGAAATCATCCTGGTGTAAGCTTATGTAAAACTGGATTCGAGGCACTACTAAGAGCAAAGGCAGAGAAGTCGGAGATATACGTTCTTGAAGAAGGCGGAAAAGACATTGCTGAAACTGAGATAAGTGCAAATCCGGTCTTTGTATTGGGTGATCACGTCGGCTTGCCTAGAAAAGCAGAAATATTCGCACTACGCTACGGAATGAAAATTAGTCTTGGGAGAATACCTTATCTGGCAGCTTCCTGCATCACCATTTTGAATTATGTCTTGGACCTTCAAAGCAAAACAACAAAATGAAAATGCTTTGAGGAAATGACAAACGTGGGGGACACATCAAAAAAAATATTCGCACGAAAACTAATATTTGAAAAGAGAAAGGGACTTAGCCCCACTATGGATTGAACCCTTCAAGACCAATTTTCAATTTTCCAATTCGTTAACTGAAATTGGGTTTTTGGAATAAAAATCCGAATAAATTTTGAAATAGGTTTAAATAGAAAATCGTTGGTCTATTGCTATAACTTAGAATTCAATCGAGGTGGAAAAATGGTAAGCGAAGGACGGGGACGCCTATTTAGAAGAAAGGATGGCAAATACTTGATCTACCTACCAAAAGATTTAGCAGAAGATAGCATGTTTCCATTTAAGGAAGAAGCTTCTGTATACCTCAAGGTAGCTTTTAGTCTAGGAGACAACAAACTAACCATCGAAAAATGGCAGAGCCCTGAAGAACCAGAAGCATAGTTGCAGCAACAGCAATCCAAAATATCCTCTTTCAATTTTTTTTCTAATCAAAAGTAAATGAATAATACTATCTTAAGAAAAACCAGAAATAAGGAGTAATTCGATATCTTCAAAGCTAGTCCTTTTGGATGGTCTATATTCTTATCATCATATTCTTAGTCTACAACGAAAACCATTCCAAAATACGGTCAATTGCTCTTGAAGTGTTCCCAACCTCGTTTCTCGATTTCGCGTTTTCCATAATCAACGCTTAGTTCGAGTCGGTTGTTCTTTGTAGCTTTCCCAATTGGGAAAAGGCTACCACCAGCCGCTTCTACAGCCTTAACTGCTTTAACCCAGAGCTTGGGGTTTACCGTGACCACAAGTTCGTATTCTTCTCCCCCGTAAAGTGCCAATTCCACAGCGTCAACTCGGTTTAACTGGGCAACCCGTTTCACCTCGTCTGAAATTGGAAGTTTATCAATGAAAAATCCAACATTGCTCTTCTCGGCGATCTCATGCAAACTCCATGCCAATCCATCGCTAGAATCAATGGAGGCTGTTGCCGCCTTGGAATTACGCAAAGCTATCCCTTCGTCCAGTTTTGCCCTAGGCACGAAAACGGAGCGGACCAATACATCACGAAGATCCTGCGTGACTTCTAGATCCTCAAGAAGAATCCTCAAGCCAGCAGTTGTTTGCCCGAAAGATCCGGTGACCGCAACAATATCACCTGCTTTAGCCCCGTTACGCAACATCAATGGTGGCCCATCAGCTATCCCGACCAAGGAAACCGCGATGATTAGATCTGAAGCTTCGTTAGTGTCTCCACCAACAAGGTAAGTGTTGTATTCCCTTGCCCCTTCGTTTAAGCCCTCCGCAATCTCTTCAATGTCCCCCTCGTTAGTGTTCTTTGGCAGCCCTAAAGAGATCAAACCCACCTGGGGTTTGGCGCCTTTGGAAGCAAAATCACTAACGGTCATAACCACGGCTTTACGAGCCGCTTGCCAGAGACTCATGCTTGGCGGAACATCAGTCTTGCCTACGAGCATATCTGTTTTCAGGACCAGAAGTTTTCCCTCTCCAATGTTTATGGCTGAAACATCATCTCCAAAAGGAACTGGCATATTAGGCATAATATCAAGATGATCTCGTATGATTTCGATGATTTGTCTTTCCCCAAGAGAGCTACTGACTTTGAATGAGTCGCCATTTTGAGTTTCTTCACGGTTCAACCCTTCAGTCTCCAATTCAAGGGGTCTTGTCTTTCAGTGTTTGATACGAAGGTTATCAGGCTCTCAGCTTTTAAGATTGGTGTTGTAGGCTTGCTGGTTGGTTCCTAACATTTAAGAATTGGTTCCGTTTCACTGGTGTAGCGGGATCATCTCGCCTCGGTAGCTCAGCCAAGTAGAGCGGCTGCCTCGTAAGCAGCAGGCCCCGGGATCAAAGCCCGGCCGAGGCTCCAAAAAGAGAAGCTTCTTTGAAATTGAGCCTAAAACGGGAGTGTTCGGTGAGACATGCAAGTTCATAACAGATTGCCTTCTTGTTTGCCCTCCTGAAGCGCTGTAGTAGCCAAAGTTTTTATGATGCAAGCGAAATTATCTTTTCTACAACCCCCCAAGGCTCTAGACTACGCAAAAAGGGGCTGTCGGCTAGCTTGGTCTAGGCTTGGAGACTTGGGCTCTCTAGACCCCGGTTCAAATCCGGGCAGCCCCACTTACATTTTTAGAAAAGTTGCTCAAATGAAGAATCACATCTTGAGAAGATGAAAGTTCGTAATTTCTAGTCCATTTTTAGGCTTTAATGTTTATTTTAGTACTCAAAAGCCTTAAATAATACCTTGCTGTAAACTTCAGAGCTCTATGGAGAACTGTAAAATGGGGTGTTGCATTTGGAAATGAATCAAAGGATTCACAAACAGCACTTAAAACAGATCTTCAAGTAAAGCTTAAAGAACTCTCTTTCTCACGTTCACCTCTTGAGGTCTTCTCTAAACTTCAAAGCCACTATGAAACTGCCTACATTCTTGAGTCTATGGAAGGACCTAGAAATCTAGCACAGTATTCATTCGTTGGATTTGACCCGAAGTTTACCATAAAAGTAAAGAAAAAAGAGGTCACAGTTCGTAACGAGAGAACTGGAGAAGAAAACAGAGAAAAAATTAGTGATCCCCTGGGAGTCATTAAAAGATTTGTAAAGCATCAAACCGTTTCACTTAAAGAACATAGACTAGTAGGCGGCGCAGTTGGGTACATCGCCTACGATGCAGTTCGTTATTGGGAGAAACTCCCTGAAAAGTGTGATAACGACCTAGACTTTTCTAACCTGCAATTTGGCATCTTTACCGATGGGATAATTTTTGACCACAAAAGAAGCAAATCGTTTTATTATTATTCAGGAAAGAATCGCCTAACTGAAATTGAGAAAGTAATTGCTCAACCAGAAGACCTTGAAGGTTTTTCGTACCAGCAGCCAAGAGTCAACATTAAAAAAGAAAACTTTGAGAGAGCAGTAGAAAAAGCAAAAGAGTTCGTAACAGCTGGGGATATCTTCCAAGTTGTTCTTTCAAAACGATTCGATTTCAGCATAAAGGGCGACTTGATAGGTTTTTACAGAAACCTACGAGGGATAAATCCATCACCCTACATGTACTTTCTAAAGATGGGCAACCAACAAATTGTAGGTTCAAGCCCAGAAATGCTGGTTAGAGTTGACAATAGAGTCGTAGAAACTTTCCCTATAGCTGGAACCAGACCATGTTCGGACAAACCTAGCGAAAACAAGAAGTTGGCAGAGGAGCTGCTTTCTGACCCAAAGGAGCGAGCTGAACATGTTATGCTGGTAGATCTAGCAAGAAATGATGTGGGAAGAGTGGCTAAGTTTGGAAGCGTCAGAGTTCCAGAGCTTATGAAAGTTCATCAATACAGTCACGTACAACACATTGTTTCACGAGTGATCGGAGATTTGAGAGAGGACTATGAATGCTACGATGCATTACGGTCAGTTTTTCCAGCTGGCACAGTCTCAGGGGCACCAAAAGTAAGGGCAATGGAGATTATAGAGGAGCTTGAACCCAACCGCAGAGGACCCTATGCGGGAGCAGTAGGGTACTTCTCCTACAATGGCAACGCTGACTTCGCTATAACCATCAGAACCCTGTTTGCAGACAAAGAGAAAGCCCACATTCAAGTCGGAGCTGGGATTGTTGCTGATTCTGTTCCAGAGAGAGAGTGGTTTGAAACAGACCATAAGGCTGGGGCATTGATGAAGGCCCTAAGTATTGCAGGAGGAGATTAAGCTTGAAAGTCTTAGTTATCGACAATTATGACTCCTTTGTCTACAATATTGTCCAATACCTAGGAGAACTAGGAGGAAGAACAGTCGTTTACAGAAATGATAAAGTCTCTCTGAAAAAGCTGAAGGATTTCAACCCCCAAAGAATAGTGATATCCCCAGGTCCAGGTACCCCTGAAGAACCACGGTATTTCGGTGTTTGCACGGAAATTCTGCGAACCCTCAGCTATGAAGTTCCCACATTAGGTGTCTGCCTAGGCCATCAAGGAATTATAAGTGTATTTGGCGGCAAAATAGTCTCCGCAAACCGACTGATGCATGGAAAGACCAGTATGATAAAACATGATGAGAAGGGTGTTTTCAGAGGTGTTAAGAATCCTTTCTCAGCAACGCGGTATCATTCTCTAGTCGGAGAAAAAAACTCAATTCCTTCATGCCTCGAAATAACTTCGGTGGCTCTTGACGATGGAGAAATCATGGGAATTAGACATCTCAAGTACCCTATCGAGGGAGTGCAGTTCCATCCCGAGTCTATACTGTGCGAAGAGGGAAAATGCATTATCAAGAATTTCCTTGAGGGTTGATGACTAGGAATGATTAAAAAAAGTATTAAAAAACTGGTTGAAGGATCAGACTTGACTTGTAAAGAGTCAAGGGAAACTATGAGAGAAATAATGAAGGGAATAGCGACTGAATCTCAGATCGCCTCGTTCTTGACCGCTTTAAGAATTAAGGGAGAAACAGTGCCCGAAATAACGACTTTCGCGAAGGTGATGAAAGAACAATGTCGTTCAATTCATCCCACCGTCCCAGGGCGACTTGTTGATACTTGTGGAACCGGTGGAGATAGAACAAAGAGCTTCAATATCAGCACCATAGCAGCTTTTGTGGTTGCGGGGGCAGGAGTTGCAATAGCAAAGCATGGGAATCGAGCGGTGACCAGTCAAAGTGGAAGCGCAGATGCGTTAGAGAGAATCGGTCTTAATCTCAAAATGGAACCTGAGAAGGTTCAAGAAGCAATTGAAGAAGTTGGAATAGGGTTCATGTATGCTCCGGTTTTTCATCCAGCAATGAAGCACGCTGTTCGTCCTAGAAGGGAGATGGGGATTAGGACAATATTTAACGTCCTTGGTCCCTTGACTAACCCTGCAGGTGCTACGGCTCAACTGCTTGGAGTTTACGATGCCAAGTTGAATGAGCCTTTAGCCTACGCTCTGAAGGATCTTGGATGTGAAGAAGCAATGGTTGTTCATGGACTCAATGGAATGGATGAAATATCAACATTAGGTAGAACAGCTATTTCATGGTTGAAAAATGGAGAAGTCGAGCGATTGGAGGTCACGCCAAAGGACTTTGGGGTGAAGAAGGCTATAGTTCAGGATGTCAAAGTAGCATCCGCCGAAGAAAGTGCAAAAATCCTCTACAACATTTTAGGCGATAATCTAAAAGCGGGTAACCCAAAGACAGATATAGTGCTCGTTAACGCTGCTGCTGGAATCATGGTTGGCGGAAAAGCTGATGACTTCATGGAAGGGATGGAAGCAGCACGGGAATCAATCATAAGCGGAGCTGCCTACAAGAAACTGGAGGAGTTAATTGAGTTCTCAGGAGGAGAACTTTCAAAGCTTGAGGGGATGGAATCATAGATTGACTGACTTCCTAGACCTACTCGCATACGATGCAAAGGAAACTTTCTCCAAAGGTTATTACAGTGCTGAAAAACGAAGAAGTTATTCCAACCTTAGCTTCAGAAAAATGATTCTAGAAAGCAAAGACGTTCCAGTTATCACTGAAGTTAAGGCTGCTTCGCCAGCGTTGGGCGTAATTACGGAGAAGTTGGAAGCAGGAAAGTTGGCAAAAGCCATGGAGAAAGGGGGAGCTGTGGGCATATCAGTGATAACTGAACCGGAACACTTCAAAGGGTCCCTATCTTCTTTGGTCGAAGTTCGAAGAGCAGTTAAACTCCCAGTTCTCATGAAAGACATAATCATAAATCCTGAACAGTTGAAAACAGCTTCAAGAATCGGTGCTGATGCAGTACTGTTGATACAATCCCTCTTTGAAAGAGGATACTGTGAATGCGAAGTTCAGGAAATGATTTGGAAAGCTCACGAAGTGAACCTTGAAGTCTTATTGGAAACCCACAATGAAAAAGAGTTCCAATCAGCAATAGCAGGTGATGCGGATCTGGTTGGAATTAACAATCGTGACCTTAGAACATTGAAGGTGGATCTGGGAGTAACCAAGAGAGTTTTGAGTAGAAACGAGTCTGAGGGCAAAATCATCGTTAGCGAAAGTGGATTGAGGACAGCAGATGATATTCGTTTTTTAAGTAAATTTGGGGCCCAAGCGTTCTTGATCGGGACAGCAGTAGTGTCAGCCCCCAATGTTGAAGAAAAAGTTAAGGAGTTCGTATCAGCCCTATGAGAACCGTTAAGGTAAAAATCTGCGGAATCACCCGAAAAGAAGATTTGGAGGCAGCATCAACCGCCGGAACTGACGCTGTTGGATTTGTGGTAAACACTCCTTTCTCTCCCAGAAACATCTCGCTAGAAAAGGCTGAAAAACTGATTGCACAAGTTCCACCCTTCGTGAAGAATGTCGCAGTTGTGGTTCCCACAAGCATCAACGAGCTCGTTAAGATCAAAGAAGTACTCGCCCCAGACGTTTTTCAAATCCATGGAGACAACTTGTCTGACTACGCTTCTATTCGAGCGAAAATTCCACGCACGCTATTGATAAGAGCAATAAACGCAGATCCAAACAGAGCAACTGCTTTAGCCCTTCAAGCATCAAAAGAATATGACACTGTTCTCGTCGATTCATTTGTAAAAGGAAAGCTTGGTGGAACGGGCATAGTTCATGATTGGGAACTGAGCAAAAGGGTTAAGCAAGCCATACACCCAAAACGGCTGATTCTAGCGGGAGGCCTAAATCCCGAAAATGTGGCAGAAGCAATATCAAAGGTTAAGCCTTACGCTGTAGACGTTTCGAGTGGGGTTGAAATAAGCCCGGGAAAAAAGGACAAGAATAAGGTTAGAGAGTTTATTGAAAACGCAAAGGATGCCCGCATATGAAAAAATTGAGTTATTATCCAGTTAACCGGAAATACGGTAAATATGGCGGTCGGTTTGTTCCTGAAGTATTGATAGCAGCAGTTAGAGAGCTAGAAGAGACTTACCAGCGAATGAAGGAAGACCCCAATTTCAAGAAAGAATTGGCGCATTATCTTTCTGATTACGCTGGAAGACCTACACCCTTGTATTATGCAGAAAACCTAACAAAGAAACTTGGGGGTCCTAAAATCTACTTGAAACGAGAAGATTTGGCACACGGAGGAGCCCACAAAATAAACAACACGCTTGGGCAAGCGTTGCTTGCCAAGAGAATGGGAAAAAAAAGGATTATTGCTGAGACCGGAGCGGGGCAACATGGAGTTGCGACGGCTATGGCTTGCGCTGCATTGGGATTGAAAGCTGAAATATACATGGGTAGCGAGGATATGAAACGCCAAAAACTCAATGTCTTCAGGATGAAACTGTTGAATGCTGAAGTCCACTCTGTGAACGCTGGTTCTAAGACACTTAAGGACGCCATAAACGAGGCGTTGAGGGATTGGGTGACCAACTTGAGAACAACATACTACTTAATAGGGTCTGTTGTGGGGCCACATCCTTACCCAATGATAGTTAGAGACTTCCAAAGTGTCATCGGGATCGAGCTGAAGGATCAGATCCTAAAGAAAGAAGGAGCCCTCCCGGAAGCATTAGTCGCTTGTGTCGGAGGAGGAAGCAATGCTATAGGCACTTTTTATCCTTTTTTGGATAACTCACTGGTCAAAATGTATGGGGTTGAAGCTGCAGGCCAAGGATTAGCGTCTCAGAAACACGCAGCGTCTCTTAGCGCAGGATCAGAAGGGGTCTTTCATGGCATGCTGAGCCACGTTCTTCAAAACAACGAAGGACAAATACAAAATACCCACAGTATCTCAGCTGGTTTGGATTATCCAGGAGTCGGCCCAGAACATTCTTTCCTAAAAACTGTTCAGAGAGTTGAATATGTCACTGCCACTGATGAAGAAGCTGTGAACGCTTTTCAAGTGTTATCAGAAGAAGAAGGCATAATCCCAGCTTTGGAATCGTCACATGCACTTGCATTTGCCATGAAACACGCTCATAAGACTAATAACAAAGGATCGATCGTTGTCACCCTATCTGGCCGTGGAGATAAGGATGTTGAGGTTGTAGCTAACTGCCTTGAGGTGAAAAAATGAGACTGATAGGCAAAACTTTCCAGAAACTAAAGAACCACAGAGATGGCACACTCGTAGCCTATGTCACAGGAGGAGATCCAGCACCGAAATACACACCAATAATAGCTCAGGCATTGATCGAAGGAGGAGCAGACATACTAGAGATTGGGATACCCTTTTCTGACCCCATAGCCGACGGCCCAACAATTCAAGCTGCCAGTGTACGTGCTCTAAGAGCTGGAACGACGCCACGTAAAGTTTTGGAAATTGTGAGGGAAATCAAGAATCAACATAATATCCCGGTGGGAATCTTAACATATTACAATCCAATCTTCAGAATGAAACTGGATAGATTCTTCAGCTTAGCCTACAAGTGTGGAGTTGACGGTGTTATTGTCCCTGACCTGCCAATCGAGGAAGCAGATGAGTATAGAAGAGTTGCGGAGAGTTTTGGTATAGACACAATCTTCCTTGCCGCACCCTCAACCTCCAAAGAAAGGCTGCGAAGAATTGTTGAATGTACAACAGGTTTTCTTTATTTGGTCTCTCACTTTGGCGTAACAGGAGAAAGAGAAAAGGTTGAAGAAGAAACTATTCAGATGATCAAAAGAGTTATTCCTTTCACAACTGGACGAATACCACTTGCAGTGGGATTTGGAATTTCGAAGCCGGATCACGCCAGAGTGGTAGTTGAAAACGGGGCTGAAGGCGTTATAGTAGGAAGTGCTTTCGTAAACATAATCAGTGAAAACCAAGGAAAAATGTCGAAAATGCTTGATGAAATTAAAGAAAGCGCACGTAGAATTAAAGAGGCTACAATACAAAACTTAGGCATTCACAGCAAAATCTAAAGCAAGTAGCAGAAAATACCGAATTCCATTCAAGTTGTTGAGGCGAAGTGGTAACCGAAATGCTAAACTGGTGGTGGAGGTCTTGCCCCAAGTATTACGTTCACATCTTCTGTTAATCCGTCTCTTAGGATAGTTATAACTAGGAGCTCCCCCGGCATTGTTTCTTCTGCAAGGTAACTTGCAAGATCATCGTTATTTCTTATGGCGGTGCCATTAAGTGCTAAAATAACATCGCCACTGCGAAGTCTACCATCTGAAGGGCCTCCGTTATTGACCTTTTCAATCCTCCATCCGTAAGTGATATCAAGACCTATCTCTTGAGCTCGCTTGTAGTTCATGTCTAAGCCAGAAACGCCCAAGTATGAGTGCCCTTGGAAGGTGCCAGTAGTGACTAAAGCGCTAATTTCCCTCAGAATCGTGTTTGATGACACAGCAAAGCCCAGACCCTGCGAGTTAGAAACTATAGCAGTTGTGATTCCAACCACTTTTCCTGCAAGATTTAGCAATGGACCTCCTGAGTTACCGGGGTTAATGGGTGCACTGGTTTGTATGATGTTAGCTATTGAAAAATCTCCAGCGTATTCTTCCTCAGTTAGAGTTCTTCCGAGTGCGCTTACTACGCCGGTGGTCAAAGAACCTACCAAGCCATAGGGATTTCCAATAGCTATTACTTGGTCACCAACCTTTAAGTTGGAAGAACTCACAATTTCGATGGGTTGGAACTCGTGGGCTGGAGCAGTAATGTTGAGTACTGCCAAATCTACGTACGGGTCAGTTCCGAGGATTGATGCAAAATAACCGTTCCCATTCGAAAATGTGATACTTAGACTGTTTGTATCGTGAACAACGTGGTAATTCGTTATTACGACCATAGTGCCTGAAAAATTGTAGATGAAACCGGAAGCTTGAACATCTCCACTACTGGTGGTTCCTTGAACCAACACAATCGAATCACGCAAGCTTGCATAAAGCTCGGAAAGGGCGGTAGCGTTCTGGTAGACTGTGATGTTGAAGCTGTCGCCGCCTCCACTTTGAAAACCTTCAAGCTTTGACACTTGACTTTGCAAAAGTCCAATCTCAGCTCGTAGCAGGTTAGTCTCTTGGTTAATCTCTTCGAAGGTTACGTAGAAACTAACTATTCCTCCTACAAGCAATCCAGCAACAAACAAAAGCACCAAAAGAGTTGTTGAAGTTTTCTTGTAGCTTTCATCTAATTCGCTAATCTCAGCCACCCTTAGAACAAGAATCAAAACAGACTTAAAAATAAAAGTTGTGTAGTCTGCCTCCAATTATCTCTCAATAAGCCAGAAGTGGAAATACAAACAAGAAAGCTAACTGGTCAAACTGTCAATCTAAGCACCCATCGACAATCCTTAGATTCTGACTCGCAGATTTTGGGCTCTTTTTGCTTTCTTTTCGAATTGCGATATTGAACTTGCAACCGTAATTGAGACAAAATCTGGTGTGATTCAAAAAAATTATGGTCTTCGGTCTATTACGTCATTAGCTTCCGGTCCTGTGCCTATTAGCGTGACTGGGATCCCAGTTTGTTTCTCGATCTTTCCTATGAACTGCTTTCCCTCGTTGGGGAGGTCATCAAAAACCGTAATTCCTTGGCAATTTGCGAACATGCAATCCAGTTTGGTTACGGCTGCCTGTGTTGCCCCATTTATTCTTGCGTTTTTCTTTGCTAATTCGAAGTTGAATGGAGCTGAACGTCTGTCTCGACCTGTTCCAGCGGCAGTTTCAAACCATCCTCTCCGTATGGCTTCAGCCTTGGTTAGTTCTCCGGGCATTGGACCTGCTCCAACTCGTGTTATGAATGCTTTGTATACTATTAGAACGTCGTCCACCCTTGTTGGGCCCACACCTGCTTCGGAGCATATGGCGGCGGCGCCAGTATCACGTCCTGTTACGTAAGGGTACGTTCCGTGATAAAGGGAAAGCATGAAGCCTTGTGTGCCTTCTAGCAAAACTTTCTTCCCAGAATCTAGGCCTTCGTTAATCTCAGTCACAGTATCGGCTAAATATGGTTTCAACTCAGAAATGTCCTTGGCAAGTTTTGCTGTTCTTCTCACTCGCTCTTCGATGGCTGGCCCAACGCCTCTTCCGGTTGTTCCTATGCCTTTCAAGTGGGCACTTGTCCTGTCTTGAAGCGAGTGTTTGGATTCTATTATGGAAGCTTGTGGGTCCACGAATATTCGATCTTGGACCTTGGTGAGGGTTATCTCCTCTAGAAGTTTTGCCACTTCAACATTCGAGCCAGGTGCTACCATCAGACGGCATTTCTCATTTACGAATGCAGCAGGGACTGCATGAAGCGCATAGCATTTTCCGCCTATCCAAACTGTATGGGCAGCGTTTACTGATCCGGTTCTTACACAAAAGTCCAATTTGTCTTTTAGAGCCAAATAGGAAGTAATCTTTCCCTTGCCTTCATCACCCCAGAAGGCACCCACAATAACGGTGCAAGGCATATTGCTCACAGGTCAGAGAACTCTTCAAGAGTTATTTAAAATTGTTGGAAAAAACTATTGAAGAACACGGTCTTTGGCTTCAGCATCTATCTTCTTCAAAAGTTTTGTAATCTCTCGTCCTTTGCGCTTCTTTTCCTCTTTGCTTATGCTCTTGAGCTCGGGGCAAATGCTGTCCACTATTATTCCGTCAATCTCGTCAAAGCACACAGGGTAAAGCTGGCAGCCTAAAGGGCGATCATTGTAGGCTTTGCAGAGTTGTTCTTTTACGTCGAAGAAGAAGCAGACACCCTCGTGATTTCGTACCCAGATGTAACCTTCTGAGTCATACTTGGCGAAAAGTTCTCGCGTCCACCCCTTTTGCTCCAGACGTCTTACATCTGAATTAGTGAGGAGCATTTCTGAAGCTAGACAACAAAGTCCACAACGAGAACAATACATGCGTAATTGTTGTTCTGTGGCTTATTTCAGTATTATGGAAAAACATGAAATGCGTTTTTTCAGCCGTTTGGTTGGAACATAAGCATGTTCAATAGTCTGGCTCTGTCGACGCTCTTTAAAGGCAGACTCATAACGTTCTGGTTTCCATATGGGACGTAATCAACAAAATTGCATTTTCCGAACTCGCCTTTTCTAAGCCCCGTTAATTGAACGTTTATTATTACTGATCCGTCTTTAAGGTGTAAGTTCACGTTTTTTCCCAAGAAAGATTTAGCGCTATTAAGACTGAAATGTTCCATTTTTCACCATTCCAACTCTTTGTCGGCTATTCTGTTCCAGCAATTCCTGCATATTGGCAGTTTTTCGCCCCTAAAGAGAATGTAGAGTTTAATGCTTTCATTCTCACATTGGTTTCTCCAAGGGTTTCCACAGCGTTCCAAACTTAACAAACCTCCTAGTGTATCTCGTATTTAGCTTGATGAAAAGAAGAATTATTAAAACTGCTTGTGAAGAAACCTACTCATGCTCAGGAGAGAGGGGAGTTAAAATGAAAATGTTTTGGCGCCATAGATGAAGCTACCTGACTTTTTTTGGTGAAGATCGTTGATAGTCTAGATCTTGATTATCTCAGGCGATATTTTTTCCGTAGTTACCCTTAGCAACCCCACCGAGGCCTGGCCTGCAAATGGAGGGATGGGGTTTGTTGCGCTTCCAGGGTTAATAAACAGTGTGTTTCCCACCCACTTAATGCTGGATCTGTGCGTGTGCCCATAAATGAACACGTCTAATCCTTTCTTTTTAGCAATCTCTTTCATTTTGCTCATCCCATATAGAACGTTAGGGTTATGCATAACACCGATCTTCCAATCAAAAATCCTCAAAGAATTCATTTTGGGCAAAGCCCCTGATACTTCAGGTCTATCCATGTTTCCTCGAATTGCCAAAACAGGCGCAAGTTCCTCCAGTTCGTCCAGGACAGCTAACTCAACCAAATCACCTGCATGCACAATAAAATCCGCTTTCTCAAAAGTTTCAAAAACAGCTTGTGGAATTTTCCGAGCTCTAACAGGTACATGTGTATCGGATATTAACCCCACAGTTTTTACAACATCACCGGCAGATAAATCACGCGAGAGTTGCTTTGGTTCAATATGCATGAGGCTTGACCTCTTCAGTAGCCTTTTTCATGATTAAGTTATGAGTTTATGGATAATAAGCATTTCAAGTTGTAAGTAAGAAAGAGAAGGCAGATTTGCTTAAACGAACGCTATGGAAAAATGTTTTAAGCATAAAACCACACTGCGGTTTCATTTTTGGCTGTTGACCAAAAAATAGGAATTCTTAATATGAAAATGGTTATTAAGGTTTGGAGTAGGAGGTTTGTGCTTTGCCAGCTGATTTGTTGAAAGAGATTGAAGAAGAAGTAACATTACTTTTGAGTGATTTAATCCGTATCGATACTACTAACCCCCCTGGTAACGAGACAAAAGCAGCAAAGTTCATAGCTGAACATTTCCGCAAAGAGGGTTTGGAGCCAGAAGTTATTGAATCTACTAAGGGAAGAGGTAGTGTAATTACACGTTTGAAAGGCACAGGTGAGAAGCCCAATTTGCTTTTGCTTTCACATTTGGACGTAGTTGGAGCTAGCCCCACAGAATGGAGTGTTGATCCCTTTGGAGGAGTGATAAAAGATGGTTTCGTTTGGGGGCGCGGTGCATTAGATATGAAAGGCATGACAACAATCGAGATGATGACTATGAAACTATTGAAAAGAAATAACGTGAGGTTGAAAGGTGATTTAATAATGGCTGCTACGGCCGACGAAGAAAAAGGGGGAGTGTTTGGCGCAAACTTCCTCTTACAAAAACATCCCGAGAAGATTTATGCTAAATATGTTTTGAATGAAGGCGGAGGAATGGCTATTCCTACCAAAGAAAAAAATATCTACACAGTTCAGACTTCCGAAAAAGGTATTCTTTGGTTAAAAGTTAGGGCAAAAGGTACTCCTGGTCACGGTTCAAAACCAGATTCCGCGGATAACGCGATAATGCGCATGAGTAGGGTAATTGAAAAGTTTGGTAACCACCGAGCTGAAGTTCTTCTTGTTCCCACCATGAAAAGGTTTTTTAGAGAGATTATAAATGCAGATTCGAACCTTGAGCAACTTTCACGTATTCTTGATGATCCTGAGCTCAGTGACCAAATCCTAGACAAGCTAGGTAAGACAAGGGATGATCTTGTGGAGGAAATTCGGCCTAGGATAAGAATGACAGCAACGCCCACAATTATTCAAGGGGGAGTTGAGGAAAATGTGATCCCGTCGGAATGTGAAGCTGTTTTTGATTGTAGAATGCTCCCGGGACAGACATCAGGGCAGACCCTCAAAGAGATGATGGGGCTCTTGGAAGAGACGGATTTGGAAAAACTTAAGTTCGAGAAAATCCAAGTTCAAGAGCCCTCCGAATCTTCTGTTGATACTCCTCTTTACAGGGTAATATCCACAGTTACTAGGGAGTTTGAACCGAGTTGTGGGGTAACCCCAATAATGATGACTGGAGGAACTGATTCACGCTTCTTCAGGAAAATGGGTAGTACATGCTACGGTTTTCGACCGCTGTGCCCAGACCTCCCTTATGGCGAACTTGCAAAGATGATGCACGGTGTAGATGAGCGAATCTCCATACAAAACCTAGTTTTTGGAACTAGCCTACTTTATGAGATTGTGAAGAGGTTTCTCTCCCAGTAGTCCACTATGGTGTTTGGAGGTTGTCCAAGGGAAAAAATCAAAAAAAACTGAACAATGCACTTGTTCCGAATTTTTGTCTCAATAAATCTATTTCTGGCCTATTTTTCTGTTTCATAAAAAGACTTTTTTTTTCACCTTTTAGATAGATTGACAGTGGTGCAACCTTTTTTATTCGACTTACGTTGAAATAGCATTTGGAGAGCGAAGGAAATGGACAAAGAGCTAAAAGGAGAAATAGTCTGTCTGCTTGATGATATGATTAAGGATTTGGATTGCAAAAATATTCGTGATTGGCTTCTTCAAGATGAAGCCTATTCTGTGCTTTTTGATATGGGATTTCGTCAACCTTCAGTTATTGATATTGTTTTGGGGTACGTAATTGGATATATGGTTAGAGTAGCTCATGGAAAAGTGTTTGAATATAATGAACGTGAGAAAATTAAGGAATTTTACTCAAAAGTTGGACTTGAAGGGAAAGTGCCTAAAAAGAAAAAAATCAAAGTTCCAGGGCCAACAGACGAAGAAATTGATGAAATTAGAGATTTGGTACAAATGAGATTTTCTAAAATCAGAGATAAAGTCTACAAAAGTCTGAATGTTTAGGTATACCGAGCTTAGAAAAACTACTGACACCGTAAGGGAGAATTTTTTGCTGATCTTATTTACTTTAGGGGCACTTTCTCGAATGGCATTAACTCCGATTTTAAACCTGATTGCTCATTCATTTTGGCAAATGCTGCTTCTAACGCCTTTAGGTCTTCTGTCTGCCAAGAACACCATAGTAATTTCCGATCGTGGGCAAGCCAGAAATCTTGTAACTCTGCAATTTCTTGAGCTTTCACATCTTCAGCGAATTTTAATGCAAACTTAATCAATAGTTCTTTGGGCATATCTCTATCCCAACTATTTATTCCCAGAATCAACAATTCAGTTACCTCATGCGTTATCCGTTACGCGTATTCTTTTATATTTTTTTGGCTGAAAAACTAGGTTAAAATAAAAAAGGGGAGAAGTGCGGGAGAAATCGCCCCTAAGGTTTTAAATATCTGTTTAGATGGTTTTGTTATTGGCGTTTTAATAGAGGGTATATGGATGCCGGCTATAGAAGTTGGAAGAATATGTGTAAAACAGGCTGGTCGTGAGGCCAGAAAGAAGTGCGTTATAGTTGATGTGATGGACAGAAGCTTTGTTTTAGTGACAGGCCCCCTAAAGGTCACGGGGGTCAAGAGAAGAAGAGTCAACACTAATCATGTTGTCCCCTTACAAGACACAATAAAGATAAAGAGAGGAGCATCTGACGAAGTGGTTGCTGAAGCTCTGAAAGCAGCTGGAAAACTGGAAGAAATGGCCCAAAAACTGTAGCCAAACTTATTGTATCTAAACTCTTATACGTTCAACCTTGCTTTTCTACACCCAAGGAGTTTCGAGTCTAATTGCCTAGAACTATACCACCTTGGAAGATCAAACGTAAATTGTTGGTGAAAGCAGAGGGCACAACGGATCCAAAATATGGGCATAAACCTAACGAAAGGCCTGCAGAAGAGTACATTCGGTACGGCATAATAAACCTAGATAAGACCTCGGGACCATCAAGCCACGAAGTAGCAGCTTGGGTCAAGCGGATCTTGGGGTTAACGCAGGTGGGGCACGGCGGGACTCTAGAGGTTTAAGATTGTAAGCCAGAGAAATCCCAAAGTGACAGGGGTTTTACCCATTACCTTAGAGGAATCCAGAAAAATCTCTCAAGTCCTCCTTCACAGTAGCAAAGAATATGTCTGTGTGATGAAACTTCACGGGGATATAGAAGAGAGCAAGGTTAAAGAGGTTCTGGGACAGTTTGAAGACGCGATTTATCAAAGACCCCCGTTGCGGTCTTCAGTTAAGAGACAGCTGCGGATCAGACGTATTTACTACATTGATTTTCTTGAGATGAAAGGACGAAATGTTCTCTTTAAAGTTGGGTGTGAAGGCGGAACTTACATACGTAAATTATGTTATGATGTAGGCGAGATAGCTGGATGTGGGGCCCACATGCAAGAGTTGCGAAGAACACGGTCAGGACCATTCGTGGAAGAAGGTAAAGATTTTGTGACTTTGCACGGGGTTTATTTCTGGTTTGACAAATGGAAGGAGGATAAAAAGAGGGGGATCTTGCAAAAGTTTATCCAGCCAATGGAGAATGGGTTAGCTTTGATTCCCAAGATTTACGTTAGAGACTCAGCGGTTGATGCTGTATGCCATGGAGCGAACCTAACGGCTCCAGGGGTATTATCAATCGAAAATGGAGTCGTAAAAGGGTCAATGGTGGCAATTCAAACGCTGAAAGGTGAAACAGTGGCCTTGGCTAGTGCCACGCTCCCTACAATGGAAGTTTTGGAGGTTGACCATGGAACGGTTGCAGTTCTTAAGAGGGTTTTGATGCCTCGATCCACTTATCCCAAGGTGTGGAAGAGTGGATAGAAAAGATGATGGCGTCTTTGAGCATTACTTCGTTGATCGGCCAAAGTCCAAAGCAGAATTCGGTTTAATCCAAACGTACCTGCGTGGCAAGGCTTTCGAGTTTCTTACCGCTTCAAGTGTTTTTTCTAGGAGACGAATCGACTTTGGAAGCAGACTTCTAATAGAAAAGATGATTCTTCCTGATGCAGGTAACGTCTTAGACGTGGGTTGTGGCTATGGTGCGGTGGGAATTGCGGCTGCAGCTTTCAAACCAGAGTTGTATGTTGTCCTGACAGATGTGAATCAACGGGCTGTCAACCTTGCAAAACAAAACGCAGCTAGGAACAATGTGACCAACGTTGAGGTTAGATACGGCAGTTTGTACGAACCGGTTAAAGAATTAACTTTCAACTGTGTCCTTTCCAATCCACCGGTTAGCGCTGGCATGAAAATCGTTAGAAGCATCATAACAGAAGCCAAAGAAATAATGAAAAATGAAGCAGTCTTTCAGATGGTTGTTAAATCAAAAATTGCCGGGAAGAGATTAACTTCCATCTTCACCGAAGTCTTTGGAGGTTTTGAAGTGTTGGGAAGAGAAAAGGGCTATCGAGTGTTACTAGCTAAGAAACAAGAACTCTCCTAGACCAACTTTCAGTCAGCAAAAAACTCTGTTGGGGAACAACGGAAATGCAAAACCACAAGGCCTAAAGGAATCAACTTCAAAAGTGAAGGTGCTATTTCACAATTAAAGATAATTGTAGAAACAACTTGGAATTTTTGCGTTAAAGGCAAGCCCTGTAGAAGTTTTTCATAAAGGTTTAATTCCAGTAAAAAAAGTAATAGAAGCGCGAATTAGTCAGCTAGAGCCGGGGTATCCTAGCCAGGTAGGGAGCAGGCCTGGAGTGGGCTTGTTCCCAGAAAGCCTGTGGCCTCTTGGGGCCGCGTGGGTTCGAATCCCACTCCCGGCGCCACCGACATCATTTTGGACAGCCCAGGTGGTTGCGCCTGCAACTGCATAGGGATTTAGTCTGGGCATTGGCGTTCCGTAACTCCAAGTGGCCAGCTTAGGATCATAAATCTGGTTCAAGTTGGTGGCAATGGGAAAGTACTGTTTTCTAGCACACCTCTAACATTTTTCGAGCTACTCGTAGCGCTAAGGCTGAGGCTAGAAGCATGGTCGGCATGCCTTGAGAGCTCGGAGCTAAAGAAAGATCAGCTACCCAAAGCCCTTCAGGCAACTGTTGAGGTTTCATGGAGTCAACATCACCGGGGTCTAAAGGGACTGTGCCTCCCAAATGGCCACCGTTGAACATACCCCTCAGAAAAGGGTCTCCGACCCCAGCCTTCTCCATCAACCTCTGGGTTATGGACAACCCCTTTTCAAGTTCTTCAATATCTCCGGATGTGAGCTCTTTAGATATACTCCCGTCTTCCAACACTTTTCCGTTAGAAGCGTCAGCTAACTTAACCATCACTCCCACTCTGTTCTTGACGGGCACCTTCCGCCAAGGCTTGTGGAACCAAACGGAAAGAACATCAGGATAGGGCGAAATAATGTAATTTTCTTTTTTTGCATACCAAGCCATGGGGGCTTCTTTCAGTTGATAGGCTCCTTCAGAAATTCCCCCCAAGGTCACTACTAAATCGATCCAAAGCCCATCCCTGGTGGGAATCCCAGAAGCCTTCAATATCTGGGCTGTGCCCACTCCGCCAGCAGCCAACACTACAACATCACCAAAAACTTTGGTGGTTCCGTTTGGGGTTTTGGTTTCAACCCCCTTAACCTTGCCTCCTTCAACAATCACGTTCTTCACCTTGTTTTTTGTGTGAAGAGACGCCCCTTTGCCAACGATTTCACGTAGGAAACTCCGGGCATCCCACTTGGCCTCTTCTTGGCAACCGAGTTCGCATAATCCGCAAGAAATGCATTTTTCAATGTTTAGTGCTTTTGGGGTTGGGGCTGGGTTAAGATTCAAATCGAAGGCTGCGTCAAACAATTGTTGGGTTATGGGGGTCCACTTCTCCCGCGGTATTGTAGTTATGCCTACAAGGTTTTCTATCTCCTTAAATTCAGCGCTAAGATCTAACCCAATCTCTCGCAAACCACGATCCGCCCGCACCATGTTTCCGCATGAAATCGTTGTGGATCCACCAGTGGTCAATCCGCGGACCATAACCAGATCTTGAGAAAGCCTTGAAGTCTTCAGGTGTGGGAAAAACCGTGTTATGGTTTTTTCAGTGCCTAAAAAACCCAAGCGGGCTAGAGGATAAACCTGCAACAACCGACGGTTCAATGGTGAAAAAGGTGCTCCGGCCTCAAGGATCTTGACCTTAACTCCATGCCTTACAAGCTCTCTGGCGACCGTGGCTCCACCGGCGCCAGAGCCTACGACTATAGCTGTTGAAATCATACTGTTCACCATCTAATTTGAAATATTGATTGTTGCCCGGCAATTCTGGGCTCCAGAGGTCATATGTGCTTCAAAGGTCATTTCGGCTCTGGGGTTGAGGCCGTACACTACGCCTTCGTCTATGGCACATAACATTTTGCAGGCAAGCTCAGTATAATACTTCGACAATGTACATCTGTCAATGTGAATAACAGCTCTTCCCTTCCTAATCTGCTGGGCTTGAAAGTTGATCCCTAGTACTCTGTAAAGGATTCTTGCAGCTTTGAAAAGATCTGATGTGGAATCGCCTACACTAAGCTCTAATCGAGCTTCTTCTCCCAATCTCATTCCGACTTTGAACATCTCGCTTCGTCCCTTCTTTAGGGCCAAGTCTTTTCCTAATACATCGATAAGAGTTGCCACTTTAGCATTATGGTCAACTG
>DAOVIH010000058.1 GCA_030673805.1 Candidatus Bathyarchaeota archaeon
AAAAACTCGAGTCCTTCCAATATGGCTTTAGATTTGTCTTCACTTTTGTAACAACCTTTTTAACTTCTTCAAGCCCTTGCCTTTTATTTTCCCGTAAAGGAAAAGGCTCCACAAGACTAACATCAACTCCAGCTAAACCTGAGATCAAAGCAGTCCAAGCTCTTGATAAAACCTCAGGCTTATACCCTGAACATATCAAATCAACTTCTTTTCCATCACAAATCTTGGATAATTCTGCCAAAGCTTTTCCAATATAATTGAATCCTTGCAGAGTCAATCCCAACTGGGTAATCTCATCAGAAGGGTGAGGATCAGAACCTCCATTTCTAATAATAAGTTGAGGTTTAAATTCCTGCACTAAAGGAAAAACTAGCTCATCAAACACAAATTTGTAAGCCTTATCACCAGCACTTGGAGGCAAGGGCACATTAACAGTAAATCCCCGACCTTTACCCTCTCCTATCTCAGCCTCAAATCCTGTACCAGGATAAATATACTCCTGATGCAAATCCACAAATAGCACCTTTGGATCAGAATAAAAAGCTTCACATGTACCATTTCCCGCATGTGCATCCGTATCCAAAACCAAAATACGATTCAAAGAAAACTTACGAATAGCATGTTTAACACAAATAACCACATCATTATAAACACAAAAACCCTCACCATAACCTGACTTAGCATGATGAAGTCCTCCGCCAATCGAAATCGCTTTCTCAAAGCTCCCTTCCAGAACAAGATCACAAGCAAGTATAGAACTAGCAACAATCACCCTAGCAGCAGATTCAATACCTAAAGGAAACCGTCTTGTTTGAGGATTTAAGTTATCACCACTCAAAAACCTAAACAAATCAGAAACCTCAATCCCACAAGACGCCTTCCCCATAGCATCAATGTACTGCGTTGTATGCCAAAGCCTCAAATCACTATCGCTTGCAAGGTTATTATTTGCAACAATTTCAAATCTACCATCTAAAGCAATTTTTTTTTCAAAAAACGAAAAAAAATCTTCAAATCTATCACCCCTAAAAGGATGACCGGGCCCAAAATCATATTTTTCCAGCTCTTTACCCTTAACTATTGCCACTTTCAAAAGGCAAACGCGCCCCCTCTCCCTCCATATATAAAATATTTTACTAATACTACTTATTCATACTTTAAATTCAAAAAACAACAAAACTCTAAAAAACAGCTTATTTTCGCAAAATAGCGATAAAGTACAGTGGACCGGTGGTGATTTGCATCCCATCCACAGAGGAGATGTCACCCGAAAGCAACACCGAACCAAATGTGTGCAGTCTAAATAAATAAAAGACTTGCGATAGGTGGTGACAAGCGGTTACCTACGACAACAAAGGAGTTATTAAATCGAAATTATTAGCGGTTAAACCCATGTTGACAAAGAAAAGAAATCCAATTGAAGGGGATCTAATCAAGGATGAAAATGGAATAGTTTTCGATGTTAAAGGTATCGTCCATCCTCCCCAGAAAGTTGTTGCTTTTCCTCGCTACATTCCAGATCTTCTAGGTGACAGGAAGAGTGAAGAACACGCTTACAGGAAGATCTACAGTCTCTCTGAGCGGGTTGAATTCTTGAAAATGAATTTCCCTGATTATCTAGTTCACGATCCTGTTTACGATGAACTGTTGTGTGAAGTTCCATCAAAGGCAATTAAGAATCATTTCAAACCAGTTGAAAAACTTCGAAGACTACGTGAGGATAAAGAAGTCAGGGGTCTTGATAGAATCGCCTTGTTGTTGGCAAAACTGTTGAAAGAGGAGACAGGTATTTCGTGGAGTTCAATAGGAATCTCAGGTTCCTTGCTGGTTGGAATCCAGACATCATCGTCTGATATTGATCCGATTATTTACGGCTCTGCAAATTGCAGAAGCGTTAATACTCAATTGAAGTTTATGCTGAAAGATGAAACTTCACTTCTTAAGCCTTACACTCAGGAAGGGTTACAAGAACTCTTCGATTTTCGTTCGAAAGACACCTTAATGAGCTTCGAAGACTTCATATCAACCGAGTCTAGAAAGGCGTTCCAAGGCAAATTCCTGGGGAAGGACTATTTCATTCGTTTCGTGAAGGGCCTGAATGAAGTTTGTGAATCCTATGGTGACATACACTACAAAAACAGCGGGTATTCAAAGATTAAAGCCACTATTGAGGACGATTCCCAATCAATCTTCACACCGTGCACTTACACAATAGGAAAGGTTATTGTAATAGATGGTCCCGATGTCTACCCAATACAGGAAATCGCGTCTTTTCGCGGAAGATTTTGTGAACAAGCTATGAAGGGCGAGAGGGTCTTAGTTCAAGGAAAAATTGAAAAAGTGGTCGATAGTAAACTCGGAAAAGAGTATTTCAGAATTTTGATTGGAAATAAACCCTCTGATTACATGAAGCTTCTAACAACGAGCTCAGATGATCACTTTTAGTACTTGGTCATAGTACCTAGGGCAATAGGTCAAGACAACCTGGTGGGAACTACCTTCGGGGGTTACGAGTTCTTCTAAGTTGCCTTCAACGATTACTTTTTCGTCTTTTTGTGCCTGTAATCGGAATTCTTCCATGTAAGAGATTAAGGTGTTTGTTTCAAGGGCTTTGTTGGTTCCTTTTAGAACTTCTACGGGTTCAATTCCGTAAACTGAGGGAATGAAAGGGGCGTCTTTGTCCTCCGTAACTAGGGCAGTGAGTCTGACCCAACCTTTCTGCAGTATTTGCGATCCAGGATTGGGTTGTTGAACAATTTGAGTCCATTCTTTTACAGGTTCAAACTCAGTTTTAATGCTTCTACCACTTTGCGGATCATCAAAGATCCCGTATATGAGCTTCCTTCTTTGATGCCAAAGAAACTCTCTTTGGTTGTAATTTCTGAATCGCCAAAGTTTCCCTTTTATTGGTGTATCAGTTTCAAACTCATTTCTAAAATTCGATGACGGAGCTGTGTATAAAGTATTCAATGCTGCACGGATATGCCCAACTGGTTTTCTTCCATAGACCACAAAATCTATGTCTGAAAACTTTGGGTGATGAAACCCATGGAGCAGGGATCCAAACAAACCAAAACTCTCTTGTGATAAGCCTGAACTTTGCAAGGCTGTTTCCAAGACGTGTTTCATAGCTGATTGGAGTTCATCTTCTGAGGCTCTACCCATCAAGACCTGCAATCTTTCTTGGGGTTTTCTGACTTGGGCTATCTTATCTTTTTGTATTCCAACTACGGTGGTTCCAAGCATTTCATGAAACATTGTGTATTGTGGAAACTTTTTGAAAATGAGTTTCCATCCTTCATCGTTGTAGAACTTGTAGAAAGTTTGGCGACCTCCTGTTCTTGGAGCTCTAGGATCAATGGAGGTGAAGATCTTTGCTGAAGCATATTCAGCGTCACAAACAAAGAAGCCTTGAGGATGGGAATACCCAAAGACTCTGAAGATTATTCCTTCATCAGTCAATATTGAATCGCGATCTCTAAGCTTCACTTGAGCCAAAAGTATTCGTCTCCTGAAGTCGCAGTTCCAACCACCACTTGAGTGGACACTTTTCCAGTTTTAACTTCTTCAACCTTCTCTAGTGTCCCTGAGACTTTGACTTCCGCGCCTGCCCTAGCGACGTTTCGGTAGCACCCTATATTGGATATGACGATATGGGGGATTTCTGATTCTTCAAGGGTTGAAGCTTGGTTAAGTGGCCTGTATCTTTCGATTCGATATGAAGCGGGGCGAAACATGGTTTCACTGTCATCTTCAACAATGGCTCTAAACCTCACCTGTTTGACGGTTTTGAATTTGAAGTCTCCAAACTTAGTTTTGATTTCTGCGGGCTGACGGGTAGCATTGTACATGAAGATTTTACCTCTATAGCGACCCTTAAAGCGCCTAGCTTTGTCTATGCGGTTTCCAAAAATGTAACTCAATACCCCTGTATGAACGAGTTGTTCTATCGTTTTTTCAATTTTGCGGAAGTTTTGGGAGCCATAAACCACGAAGTCGATGTCTGATTCTGGTGCGTGCATGTTTAGAGCTATTGATCCGTGAATTCCAAGATTGTCAAGTCCAACTTTCGATTCTTTTGACAAGAGGGAAATGAAGTCTAAAGCTTTCTGCTGCAGTCGGTCTGGTTGTTCAATCTGAACCAACGCTTTCAAACATTCTCTTGGAACGTAGACGCTCATTATGGAGCTCAGGGGAGAGCTTATGAGTTTTTTGCGTCGGAACGGACAAGAGTAAACGTAATTTGAGAAGTTTTTTTGAAATGTTTCTATGAATGAAAGGTAGTTTTTCGCTGTGTATAGTTTTTCAGCACGAAAAAGCTTGTTTCCTTTGTATTTCCAAGTTCTCTTTAGCATTTCAACATTGAAGAGTGCCTTGAACTCCGAGGGGATGTACTTTAAAAAAGCAATAATTCTTTTTGGGGGATGTTCATAGCCGAAGGTGTTGAAGATGAACCCTTCTTTGGTTACAAAGGTATCTCCGTCTGCAGGAATCCAATTCTTCATAGTCGTTTCAATGCACCTCGATTAAGAGCAAGCCAAAGACTAAAAAATCTATTGTAGAAGAGCGTAATTCTTAAATGATTATTTCACTAATGATTCCAGAAAGGGGATGTGCTTGAGCAAAAAATTACACCCTTATGTAGTATTTCTTCCGGCTGAGCACAAGAATAAGATGCTCAGTGCGATCTTTGGTTCGAGAGCAGCAGTCGACATTTTAAGGTTCTCTCTAAAACGGGGTGTCTCAGAAAAGATTTACCAACGTGAACTTGTTAAGAAACTGGATTATTCAAACAAGACAATCATTCAGAACCTGAAAACCCTAACTGAACTGGGCATTCTAAATGAAATCATGGAGAAAAACGACAGGGAAGGCAGAATTGTCTGGTTGAAAGTCTACGACCTCACAGACATTGGAAAATGGTTTGCTTTGTTATTAGCGGAAGAAACTGAGTTACCTGAGGATGAGAAGGCCCAGATACTGGAGAACCTTTTCAGAAACTATGTCAAATGGGTTAAGGATTTATCCGAAAGGCTGAATGTGGAAAAGGAACTGCTCAAAAGAATTTTTGATGAAGAAATGGGGTACTGACACGAGACTTGACACTAAAAACCATTGCAGTGGTGGGAACAAAGAAGTCGGGAAAAACGACTACAATAACGAATCTGATTAGGGAACTAAAAAGAAGGAACTACAGGATTGCCGCTGTAAAACATGTCTCAGAGCCGAATTTCACAATTGATACAGTTGGAAAGGACACTTGGAAATTTGCAGAATCTGGAGCAAACACAATAATCAGCTTGGCGTCGAATGAAACAGCAACAATAGAAAAGGTCTCTTTGGAAAGTGTTACACTTAAAGATGTTTTGGAGAAATGTGAAGGCAATGATTTAGTTTTCATAGAAGGGCTTAAGAAAATCGTCGGCCAGAAAAAATTGCCTAAAATTGTGGTTGTGAAATCTAGGGCTGAAGCAATACACGCATTAGAGCATTATAAGCCGATTCTAGCCTTCAGTGGCTCTTATTCTACAGAATCCCTAAAATGCAAAATCCCCTATGTCAATACGTTTCGAGACGCTAAACGACTAGCAGGGCTTATTGAAGAGAAGATTCTTCAAAAATCAGAATAATGACTACTTTTTCCTTTGAACAGAATACTCTGTAATGCCCTTCAGATGTTCTCGATACTCATTATCGGGGAGAATATTCAGTACAGACATGGCTTTTTCTTTCCATTTTTGGGCCTCAGAATAAGCTTTTTCGATTCCTCCAGAAGACTTTACTATCTGTAATCCCTCCTTGACAAAGCTCGGATTAAGCTTCTTTGGTTGCATTATTCCCCAGAGGATATTGTCACCGGCAAGTGTTTCTAGGGTAAGAATTGTTGGGAGCGTAACCCTACCGTTTTGCAGATCATTTCCGATAGGTTTTCCCAGTTGTTCCTCTTCACCAACAAAGTCAAGTATGTCGTCAACTATTTGGAAACTCCGTCCCAAGTATAGGCCAAACTTGCCAAAACTTCCCCTTTCTTGGGTGCTACCACCACCTATGATAGAACCAATTTGGCAACTTGCAGAGAAAAGACTAGCCGTTCGAGAGTCAATCTGGGAATAATATGCTTTTTTGATCGCCTCAAGGTCGTTATTCATACACGGAGAATTTGAACCTTCCTTCAAAATCTCTGACTTAGAAACTTCTAGGGCAATCTTGGAAAAAATCGATGTAACCTTCAACATTTTTGTCTCGATCACCCAATTAAATGTCTTAGCAAGACAGTAATCCGCAACTAGAATAGCTATTTTGTTTCCCCAGATCGAATTTACTGTGGGGATCCCGCGTCTTGTTTTAGCATTATCGATAACGTCGTCTAAGAGCAAGGTAGCTGAGTGAAAAAGCTCAATCGATGCTGCAAGTGTAATAAGACTGTTCGTATCCCAGTTTGATGCGTGACTAACCGAGTGTTGAAGTCTCCCAACCAACAGCATGATAGCGGGTCTCAACAACTTTCCTTTGCCTTTAATTATGTGATGATTTATTGTTTCGCCCAATATCCCTGGTTCGGATGCGAATCTCTTTAATTCCTCCTCGACTCTTGACAAGTCTTGGCTAATTGTTTGGGAAAAGATCAGAGGAGAGGGCATGTATTCTCAAACATCCATTACGGTTTGTAAGGATTATCCCTCTAACTTAATCTTTTGGTTCATTCTCTGCTCGTTGACTTTCAAATCGTTTCCCTTTGGATTAGTCTACTTAATAGAAAGTACAACAATAAACATGAGTGGGATAATGAAAGACTAATGAGGAACTCAAAAAGTGCAAAACGAGCTTCGCCCAGCCCTGAGTCCTAATTGACTCCTGTTTCCAGATAAGCCAGATTTCTAAGATCTTCGAGGTAGAAGGGAGGAGGGAGTCCTTATTCCTAGAAAATCTGTTGGAGAAAAAACACCAAACAGGGTAGTGTCTTCAAGAAATCAACTATAGAAA
>DAOVIH010000055.1 GCA_030673805.1 Candidatus Bathyarchaeota archaeon
AATTCTAGAACATGGTCTCACTCAATCCGCGGCTGCAAAACGGTTGGAAATAACTCAACCCGCCATTAGCCAATATATGAATTCAAAGCGAGCAAGCAAGGGGGTAAAAGAATTAAAGGAACAATTACCTGTCATCCAGGCTTTGGCCAAAGAAACTGCGCAAGACATCGTTGATGGGAACTTGGACCCAGCTGAAATAACGACTAGGCTTTGTAAATTGTGCTATACAATTAGGGAAAACTACGTTTTGTAGCTAGGTTTATAAGTAACTCTACTAACAATATTTAGAATAACAATGTTATAGTGGTTGATTTGAAAGAAGTATACAACTCCATAATAGAAACAATCGGAAAAACACCTATAGTTCACCTCAACAAAATAGCAACCGACTCAAAAGCCACCATACTAGCAAAACTCGAATCTCAAAACCCCGGAGGCTCGGTTAAAGACAGAATCTGCCTTAGCATGATAAATGAGGCGGAGCAACGCGGGATCATCAATGAAGACACAGTAATCATTGAACCAACCAGCGGAAACACAGGAATCGGACTAGCTATGATTGCTGCGGTGAAAGGCTATCAGCTAATACTCACTATGCCCGATACTATGAGCGAAGAACGACGAAAGCTCTTAAGGGCATATGGAGCCGAACTTGTCTTAACCCCTGGAAAGGACGGAATGAGAGGCGCCATCATCAAAGCCAAAGAGTTAGTATCAAAAACACCAAACTCATTCATTCCCCAACAGTTCAAGAATTTGGCAAATCCTAAAATTCACAGAGAAACAACAGGTCCCGAAATTTGGGACGCAACTTCAGGCAAAGTTGACATTCTAGTAGCAGGCGTAGGAACCGGAGGAACAATAACCGGGATATCAGAGTACATAAAACCCCTCAAACCAAGCTTTAAAGCCGTAGCCGTTGAACCATATACGTCACCAGTTCTAAGCGGAGGAAAACCTGGACCCCACAAAATTCAAGGTATAGGCGCAGGCTTCATCCCAGAAGTCCTAAAAAAAGAACTAATCGACGAAGTAGTCAAAGTGAAAGACGAAGACGCAAGACAAACAACCAGACTACTCGCTGCAAAAGAGGGACTACTTGTAGGAATCTCCTCTGGAGCAGCAACATATGCAGCGTTAACTGTCGCTAAAAGAAAGGAAAACGAAGGAAAACTAGTAGTAGTTATTCTTCCGGATACCGGAGAACGATATCTCAGCACTTCACTGTTTTAATCCCATCCCTTGGTGGTAGTATGAGATCTTCTGAACTAGAAGAAGCTATAGAAGCGATAGCAAGGGATAAGCGGTCAGGTGCAACTGAACTTTCCATAAAAGCTGTTGACATTTTCAAAACCTATGTTGAAAACTCAACGGTTTCAAAAAAACAGTTTTTCCTAGATGACTTGTCTAAACTGGGCAATCTACTAGGAACCGCTCAACCATCGATGATCCCGATTAGCAATGTCGTCGAGCTTGTTATCACACAAGCAGACCTGAAGGCAAAAACCCTCAGTTTGCAAAAACTCAAAAACTCGTTGTTGGATTCTTTGGAAGATCTAAAGACAAAAATCACCCACGCCCAAAGCCGGATTGCCGAGCATGCCCTCAACTTTATTCCTGACAACGCCGCAATTATCACCCTCAGCGAAAGCAGAACCATTCTAGAGATACTGCAGCAAGCAAAGGCAGAAGATAAACTGTTAAAAGTCATTATAGCTGAGTCGCGGCCACTCTTGGAGGGCTTGAGAATGGCAAATAAGCTACTAAAGCTTGACGTTCCAGTGACTTTCATAGTGGATGCTGCAATGGGGTTCTTTGCCAAAGAAGCAGACCTCGCCATAGTGGGGGCAGACACAATCCAAAATGACGGTTCTTTAGTCCATAAAGTCGGAACTTACCTTCTCGCCATGGCCTGTTATGACCAGAACAAACCGTTTTACGTAGCTTGCGACACACTAAAATTCTCAAAAGCCACAAACTATGCTGACCCAGTAACAATCGACCAGAAGCCGCCCTCTGAAATAATCAACCCAAAAGAGCTGTTTGGAGCAAACATAAGAAACACCTATTTTGACGTAACCCCCGCAAAGTACGTTACCCGCATAATCACAGATAAAGGGATTTTTCTCCCTAGCCAAATAGCCGAATACCTATTGACAAACACCAAACCAAAAACTGAAACTGACTAGCCTCAGAACTTTTAGCAGTACTCCTCTAGATACTCCTCAAACAGCTTTAGGGCGCGAGGCATATTCTTTCTGCCAAAGCCAATCCTGAAAAAACCTTCATAATCAAATTTTGTTCCCGGCATCAACAATACTCCCTTTTGTTTAACCAAGTCTTCACAGAACTCCTCGATCTCCCCCTCAAATTTTTTCTTTACAAAAGCTACAGAGCCCGCTTTGGGTTTAAACCATCCGAACTTGTCTTTGTGCCTGACAAAGAAAGAGTTGAGCAGCCTCAAATTACGTTTGATAATCTTGAGGTTCCTAGAAACTATGTGGTCCATCCTCTTCAAGGATGCTAGGGCAATAAACTGGCTTACGGTGCTATTTGAGAGAGTCGTGTAATCCTTGAGCTGCATAACTTTTTTGCGAAGATTCTTGTCTTTGATGCTTAGCCATCCGACTCTTAAGCCTCCAAGCCCAAAAGTCTTTGACAAGCCTGACAAAGACGCACACTTCTCGTAGATGTCTGAACCACTGGGTAACCGCTCCCTGTCGCTATACTCTAGCATCCGGTACATTTCATCTGAGAACACAAAACACCCCTTCTCTGCAGCAACTTCAATGATCTCCTCAAACTCTGTTCGGCTAAAATGGTGCCCAGTAGGATTGTGAGGAGAATTCACCACAACAAGTCTCGTGTCTTCGTCAACGTTCTCCCTTAGAAAATCCACATCCCAATACCATTCGTCCCCGCTGAGGCTTGGCACCCATTTAGTCACTTGACACCCTATGGCTGCCGGCACCTCACACAAAGACTGGTAACATGGAACCTGCACTATCACCTTGTCTTTGGCATCCAACAACGCATTCATCAAAACGAATATGCCCTCTTGGGGAACACAAATGACTATCTCCTTGGCAAGCACACTTTCGAAAAGCTTCGCAATCTCCTCTCTCAGAGGCTGACTTCCCTGAGCCTGCGAGTAACCAAGCCTCAGCTTACCAAGCTCCAAAAGTTCTTGATCAGAAAGGAGTTCCTCCACTTCAAAACTCTCACAATCTGACGCGCACAAAACGAGTTTTGTAGCCAACTCGTATCTTTCAAGGTACTTCTCAAGCTTAAACTCGTTGATCTTCATAATAGACAGGTTACCAAGTAACTTCTTATAAAAAACATGTGTTAGCAAAAAAATTAGCATGAGCTAAAATCGAATCGACAGCCCAGACTGTAAGGCCTGAGCTTCCAACATCTATAAGTAGTAATGAGGCTCAAATCACGACAAATCATTTCTTAACATCAAAGTAGCATTCAAGGCAGCGAAGGCAGATGATTCCAAACTTGCGGCCGCAGATTCTATTGAGTTAAGATACATAAGTCCTTTATCAATACAAATTGGAGGCAGTCGTTCTATAGGCCTGAAAATCGGGTATGCTGTACTCCAAGAATGATTCAAAATGCTTCTACCATTTTTGACGATATCACCCAAAAAATCCGTGTCTAATGGTTCCTTTGAAGTAACCGTTACCCATGGTTGGTTACTCTTCGATTTCTGAACACTAATATGAGTTATTGGGTCCGCGCCCGGGGAAGTAAGTATGGTGGGCAATAGTTTGTTCGGTTTAAGATTGAAAAAGTCTGGGTCAATGATCCCCTTCATAACGTTTATGAAGACGCTTTGGTATTCCCGAGGCCGCAATTGCGAAGTTGAGACTCCGTCAAGTTGTAATCCTGCCCCCTCAAGAGGCGTGGCAATAATCACTGCATCAAAAACCGAGGCTTTCTCCCCAACTAAGACCCTGAAAGATCCTTCAGGTGTCTTCTCTATACTCTCTACTTTGCTCTCTAACTCGACCTTAGCCCCAGAGTCTTTAAGAAGTTTTCTTGGCAGAGTAATGTTGCCATCCTTGAGACTATAGGTTGATCCTCCGTAGACTCCTATTAAAGAAGAGAGCCCAGCAAATCCTCCCAGATTAGCATTTTGAGAGTAGATGATCCGCATGACTGGTGTAATTATCTCATCGATCAATTTTCTGCCAATTCCCATCTCAAGAAGACACTGATCAAACGGTTTCTTGTACCACATATCCAAGTTAGTTCCCTCGAAAAGCTCCCACAATTCCATTGGCCTCTCCCCTTCTTTTGAATAAAGGGTTCTTATTTTTCCCTTAGCTTCCTTAATGATTAGACGTAGTTTGAGTAAACCGAGTTTGTACCTAGCGATGAGTCTTAGCATTTCATAAAACATCGACTGACTTGACTTGAAGATAATTTCAGTTCCGTTCCATACAGCAAAACCAGTAGGCTCTCTGTTCCTCTTGACAACTTCAAGCTCCATTTCCTCTACGAATGAGCAGATTGTTCGGTTTGAGGGATTAAAGAACACTGCGCCCAGCTCCTTTCTCATCTCTCCCTCACTTTTAGTAAAGACTCTACCACCTACCCTATCTTCAGTTTCATAAACAGTAACCTTTGACCTTGGAAGATACTTACGCGCGAAATATGCCGCAGAGCATCCCCCAATTCCCGCGCCTATAACCGCTAGATTCACCATCTTACTTCAAAGAATTATGAAATGTTAGTGTGAAATAAACATAGTTGCGTTTGGAGACTTTCTTGGCCTCAAATACTTTGTGTGAAAGCAGTCTCCAATTATCTGCAGAGTCCTTGTTGATCATGTTTTGCAAGCCGGAGAGGAAAATCCGCATCATTTCTTTACCTCACCTCTAGTAAAACCCCAATTCAACATGCTACTAAAAACAAAATGCGTAGCTTCTTAATGGCTCAGCTTGTTTACTTCTTGAACCGCCTTCACAGCCACTTCAATCATATCTTCGGTTGGTTCTTTAGTTGTTAAAAGCTGAAATCCCAACCCTGGCAAAGTAATAATCTTCATAACAACCGAGTCTCTATATCTTCCGCTGAGTCTTAGAAGCTCATAGGATATGCCCGCTATTACCGGAATTAGAAGGATCCTGTAGGATAACCTCACAGCAAAACTTAGGTCCGGCATGACTGAGAACAACACAATACTCACTATGAGGACAATAACCAAGAAGGAGGTTCCACACCTTGGATGCAGCCTAGAATAGTTCTTAACATCTTCAACCTCCAAGGAACTTCCTGCTTCATGCGCATTAATCGCCTTATGCTCCGCCCCGTGATATTGGAACACCCTCCTAACCTCACCCCACGAAGAGATAATCGCCAAGTAAGCTATGAAGAAGGAGAGACGGATTAAAGCCTCAACAACGTTGAAAGCCACACCGTTCAAGTTCAACCATTCTGTTAAGAGGAAAGGCGCCACAAAAAAGAAAGCAAGCAGCCCAATGACTCCTGCTGCCACTACTGCAAATTCTTTGTAACCAAATTCTTCCCCTTCTTCGTCTTCAGCAAAAATGTTTGCAGAAAAAACAATGCCTTTAAGCCCAAGGTATAAGTTCTCAAACATTAACACTATCCCCCTCAAAAAAGGTACTCCAAGGGGCTTGTGTCTTTCAGTTATAGAGTTAATCTCCTCAACGTTTGTTAAAATCTCATTGTCAGGTTTTCGAACGCACATCACCATATGGTTTCTTGAGCGTATCATTACACCCTCTATAAGTGCTTGTCCACCGAACGCCAAGGATGGCTCTTTTTCCTTCTGAACAGACAGCTTCGGTCACCATTCCATCTTTTTCAAGTCAGTAGCTTAAACAACAAAGCAAAAGACAATGCTCCATATTAATACTTAACGCGCTTCACTATTCTAACCCTTTTTTCAAATCTTCCTTAGCACGGGTCTTCCCCTAAACCTGATTTAATTTGAAAATTCGCGGACTGTTACTGCTAGGCCACAGTCACAAATCTTTAATTATTTAGTCCTACAGTACAACTAAAAGGGTATTTAATGAGGGGGATTCTTAAGAAAAACAAACCTAATAAGCACAAATGGCCCTTTCAACTGCTGTTTTTGCGAGATGACCCAACAAAGAGTGTCAGAGTTGAAGAGGTAGAAGAGATCAACTTTAGAGCTTTCAGGGCTCACCTTGAAAAAGGTCACTCTATTTTCATCACACCTAAGAGCAGACAAGCATAGAACGCACACTAACGCGGGACTAAAAGATTTGGCTACCTATCACGGTATTTGACACTAGTAACCATATTTGTAGCCAGTTTTGTTTTAGCAGAGAACATTTTCTGCTACCCCAGTTGAGAAGATAGACAAATGACGGGACTAAACCCCCGGGGGAAGTTTAAATACCTGTCAGCATAATGCAGGTTGGTGCTAAGAAATTGGCTAAAGCGTTAGTTTTTCTTGCTCCAGGATTTGAAGAGATCGAAGCCTGTACCATCATAGATATTCTGAGAAGATGCAACGTAGACGTAACGGTTGTTGGTTTAGTACCTCAGCTGGTTGAAGGCGCCCATGGCATTAAGGTTATCCCAGACAAGTTTATCAACCAAGTATCGGGAAAGGATTTCGATTCCATTGTATGCCCTGGTGGAGCTCCAGGGTATCTGAACCTACAAAAGAACCAGAGAGTTCTGCAGATAGTCAAGGAGGCTTTTGCCTCTGGCAAACTGGTGGCCGCTATCTGTGCAGCACCAGCCGTACTAGCAACGGCTGGAATTCTCAACGGGAAAGAATGCACAATCTACCCTGGCATGGAAAGCGAACTCATACGCGGCGGAGGAAAACCTAAAAATCTCTTAGTTGTAGAAGACGGCAATATCATAACCAGCCAAGGACCTGCAACAGCTCTTCCATTCACACTTAAACTAGCAGAAAGGCTAGTAGACAAAAAAATAGCCCGTGAAGTAAAAAAGAACACCTTGACAGACCTCACCCTAAAGTAAGCATTTAGGTACTCCCCCTCAAAAACAGTCTTGGGTGATGACAAAAGATAAATAAGGTCATAAACCCTGTGAAGCGAAATGTC
>DAOVIH010000038.1 GCA_030673805.1 Candidatus Bathyarchaeota archaeon
CAACGATAGAAACTGCCGTTGAGAATAGAAGTGGGCTTCTTTCCAGTTTTCCTTGTTTTGTATTAGGTGAGTATTTCTTTATCGGATTTCAAACGGGTTTGAGCTTTGTTATTTGACTTGATTTTGAATTGTGGGGTTTGGAGATTTGTTATTGAGGGGGGAGAAGGGAGAGCGAGTAAAAGAACTTATCTCCAAACCTTTCCACTCAAAGCTTTTACAGTCTTGTATTTGTCTTCTCCTTTACAGTGCTTTGAAAGCTTCAAACCACCTGTTATATAATGACAGCATGTCAAGTGACACACTTGGTTTCCTCGTTTCCAGTGTCGCTCTGAAATCGCTCATGTTTATGTGTCTGGGTTTTGCCAGTTTGTCTGTTGCTTTACCGGACTCGAAGAATTCACCGATGAGTTTTAGCTGGGCTGATTGACAAACATCCCGGATGTCACTTCCGGAAAAGCCTTCAGAGAGCCTTGCTAACTCGTGTAGATCCACACTTTGTTCCAGTTGAAGATTGCTTGTGTAAAGCTTCAGCATCATCAAACGTGTGTGATGGTTTGGAAGGGGTACCAAAATCCTCTTTTGGAATCGTCTAATGAAAGCCCAATCCAAATCCCAGGGCTTGTTCGTAGCACCGATAACATAAACGTGAAATTTTTTGCCTTTGTCGACTATCCCGTCCATCTCTTTTAAGAACTGATTTCTAACCCGAATCTCGCCGCCGACTTCATTTGAGTGTTTGCCCATTAAAGAATCGAGTTCGTCAACGAAGACTATTGCAGGTTTGCCATCGTTTGATGATTTCCGGGCTGAACCGAAGAGTTTTGCAACCTTCTTTTCAGCTTCACCTAGCCATTTAGACATTATTGACGCTGCATCTATAGAGTAAAAAGTAGCGTCTATCTCGGTGGCAACCGCGGCAGCTAAGAGCGTCTTTCCACAGCCAGGTGGGCCGAACAGAAGAATTCCTCTGGGCCAGCCTAAAGGGAAAAGATCAGGTCTTTCAACTGGATAGACAATTGCCTCTTTGATTGCCCTTTTAGCGGTTTCTAAGCCAACGACTTCTTCCCAATTGACTTGTGGTTTCTCAGACTGGATTAGTTCACCATAGCTCGATTTTCCGCCTTCGGTGGAGCTTTCTGGGTCAGCACTGTCGTTGTCGATTTCTCTTCGTATCTGAGTGGGAGACACACTAACCTGCAAAACTTTTATTCTTTCTTGATAGGAGATCGCCCTTTGGATATAGACCTTGTTAAGATTATATTCAGGATAGAGTTGAACTAGCTGCAGTAAGCTCTCTATTGCCTTCTGGTACAAGGTTATCGCTCTTCCTTTTGTCCCTTGTTTATCTAAACGCACGGCATCCAAGGCATACGCCGTTGCAGCTTTCTCAAGCTCGTTTGATGCACTCATGTTTTTTCACCCCTTTATTCAGGCGATTTTAGTTCGATCTTTATTCGTCCCTTGTTACCTAAGCTTTCAAGGGCTTGTTCGACTTCCTCATTAGAGGTTTTCAAATCATTTGAACAACGAAGCATATCCAGTTTGCCGTTGCTCTTTTTAACATACTCGAGAAGCATGTCTTCCAAAGAAGGCTTCTCAACTTTCAGAGAGAACTCTTTTATCTCTGATTTCTTAAAAGAAAAAAGGGTTTTTGAGGAGTCTTCAGTTATTCCATCTCCAGCTTCGCCGCCCATAGCTTGTGAGCAACTCGTTGACAAAGTAACTAGTTCTCTTACCTTCGTTGCTTCTTCTGAAAACTCAGATGGTGTTGGTGGTTCCGGAAGGGTTTTGCTGAGTTCACGCTCAAGAAAGCTTGAAACTTCTTTTAGTATTTCTTCGCCTCCTTCCGTCTTGTTGCCGACAGGTATCAATGATTCGTCAGCGGTAACTTTTGTAGCATAAAGGGTTTCCCTTATGGTGTCGTTGACGTTTGTTAATTCGGCTGAAACATCAGGTAGTACCTGAAATAGTTCTTGTGAAACGTCTTTAAGAAGCCCTATGGCGGGTCTAAGGTTTACAACAACGTCGCTGAGCTCTTTTATTGTTTCGAGTCTAAGGATAACACGTTCAATAGCTAGTTGCACTGAGTAGAGTAAACTGATGATTTTCCTAACTTCGGCTATTTCATTGGCCCATACTGCTGCGCGTTCTTTGTTGTTGCCCTTTAGGGAACGTATGCAGGATCCAAATAACCTTTTGTCTCTCTCTTTCAGTCGGTAGTTGGCTTGTTCAATTCTGTTCTGTTGAACTCGAAGTGTGTACATTGCTTTTGTGGCGACTTCTCGCAACGGTGGGGGGCTTTTGCGGATTAAACCTTTAATGATTCTTCCCCTCCACCCGCCACTTCAATGTTTGTTTTACAATCCGGCTTTTCCGATTTCTTTAACGTATACAACAACTGGGGGATCTTGTGGTTTGGCTTTTTCTTCAGTTGGTTCTTCTATAACTTTGGTGGGTTCATCGGTTACTTTTAGCTGTGCTTCGGGAGCGGGAGGTTCTGGCAACGCCGTTTTTTCATCAATCGGCTCATTAGAGATCTCTATCTCCTCTTCGGGCGCTGGAGAATCCCCTAGCAAGACGTTTGAAAGTTTGCTCTTTGTATGCTCTAGATCACTCTTCTCTGTGTTCATGCGTTTGATGCTATCTTGAATCAACCCAAAAGCGGCTCTGTAATGTTCATCTGCGATCTTTCCGATTTCATGCTCTAGTTCAAGATGGACTACAGCATAATTCAAGGTCTTTATCTCTTCGTCACAACGAGCAAGTTCTTCGTCAATGTCTTCTGAGAGAGACTGAGCATCTACCTTTAGCTGATTTAAAACGCCCTCAAAGTTGTTGTGGATCTCATTGTATAGATCTGGAGAGATCTTGCCTTTTTCAGCCAGATTCTTTAGAGCTTGATCTTTTCGCCATATCAGAGGTAGCTGATCACAAAGAACGTTTACGTTGGACTTTATCTTTGAGATCAAAGTGACTTCGCTACCATTGAATTTCAGATTTTCTAATGAATTCCGAGCGAATTTTCCATCATTTAGTTCAATAAATACGGCATCGAATTTTCCATTAGGGGTTAGAGCAAAAGAAGCGACTTTTCCAAGTGAACGACCGTATTCATCTTTAACTGGTTTTCCAATAGAAAGAAAAAGATTGGATTTTTGTGTCATTGCTTTTTTTCTCCTTTAGTGTAGTAGCCTTCGGCTTTAGCTTGTTCTGTTTGGGCAGTTTGTATGGTTGGCATACCTGGTGGGAGCTCTGGGAATTTATCCTTCACTTTCTGTTCCGCAACTGTTGAAGCTTCATTCAAAATCTTCTGTGCGTCTTCGTTTACAGTGTCAAAGTTTAGAGTCATACCTGAGCCTTGGCCTGCTTCCAGCATTATTCCACTAAGCATGTTGCCTATTTCGCCTAGTTCGTTCTCAGCTTCAGGGAAAACGGTTGATAATCCTGTTTTCACAGATCTAAGAACGCCGACTGCTGGTCCAAGTGTGGAAACTACGTCTCCAAGCTCTGATACGGTTCGTAACCTTAATGTTATCTGCTCAAGAGCAAGTCTGCCGTTTATTATCAGCCTTTCCATTTTGCGGACTTCTGACAATTCATTAGCAAAGACGTTTGCGCGGGCGGTATCGTGCTTGGTGTAGGCGTCAACAATTCTGGCAAAAATTGCTTTGTCTCTTTGACTGAATCGTTCTGTGGCTTGATCAAGCTTTTGCACCTGCAATTCGATGCGTCTAATAGCGAAGTCAAGTCGTGGCTTCAACGGACCCGGTGGTTTAACTGCATCCTTTAGTCGATTAGAGAAAGGTTGTTCTACTTTTTTCCTCTCCCATTTTTTCGCGAACCTTTCAGACATAATAATTCTTCCTAAAAAGAAAGGTACGGTAACCTATCTTATACGTTGTTAATATGATGACAATATGCACGTATATACGTAGGTATATACGCGCTATTAAAAGCCGTTTTAGGCTTTAATTGTAAAATTAAAAGATGATATAAGCAATTTTCGGAAATTAGACATAAAGGTGTAAGTTAGACTAAAAAGAAGCTTTATCAGATGATTAAATACAAAGGTGAACCAAAATGGGTGACAGACTCAAAGTATTCGGTTTAGTAGCAATCTTGGGGTTCTTGGCTGGAATAGTGGTGCAGTTAACAGCAGACTATCTTCTTCCGTGGTTGATGGCAGTGGTACCAGAACTTGTTCAGATTAAATTTCTGGTCGCAGGTTTTGCTGGTGCCTGTCTAACGCTTGGCTTATTAAGTGTGTGGGTGTACGCAACAGTCCCGTCAGATCGGTGAAAAACGCTTTTTGCGTTTCTTCCCTTCTCCCTTCTTAGTTCCCAGTCTATCTCTAGTCTTAAAGATTCAGGTTTAGATAGTCTATACTAAATTTACTCATAGATGGCCTGAACCAGAAAGGTTTTTTGGGCCTCAGTTTCTGCCTATTGGTATCTGAAAAGCTAAAATGTTTAATCGTTCACTTCCGGCAAAACCCAAACTGGGAACAGTTGATTTCGCAACAAATCTAAACGTAAATTCAACTCGTTTTTGGAAGTTAGCATAGACTTGGACTCAGGAGCGGAAAAGGATGTCATTCGCTAAGCGTCTTCGTACCTCGATCTCTTCATCGTCCAAAACTATAGAGCATCACACCAACTTATTTCCGTTTCCTAAACAGTTTAAAGCCCCCAACTTCAGTGACATACTCAAAATCCGCCTTGAGGAGTTTGCTGGAGAAATGGATAGTGTGAAAAAGAGTCTTCAAAGTCTGCAAGAGATCTATGCAAAGAAAGATTTAGCTTTGGCCCAGCAGAAAGAAAAACGTGTAATAAAACATATTTTAGACAATAAAGGAACAATATGGATCTAATCAGTCAACTATAGACCTGACTCAGAAAAAAATTGGCTTTAAACAACTGGTTAAAAATGATTGAGTGAGGTTCACCCTGCAGATTATTGAAACACAAAATGATTACTTGGTTAAAAAAGGATGAAAGAGACTCAAAGAAAAGAAGAAGAAAACAAACTCAAACCCAAGCTGGGTCTGTTCAGTGCTACCGCTATAAGTGTGGGGGCCATAATAGGCGGAGGAATCTTCATCGTAACTGGTATAGTAGCTGGTTTAGCAGGTTCGGCAATGGTGATTTCGATGCTTATTGCTGCAACAATCGCATTGTTTTCAGCCTTGAGCTATTCTGAACTTGCCGGATGGCAACCCGCTGAAGGAAGTGTATATGACTATGCATGCCAACTCATCTCACCTTTTTCTGGTTTTCTGGCTGGTTGGATGTGGGTGATCTCCAATAGTCTCATCGGGGCAGCTGTAGCATTGGGATTTGGATACTACTTAAACGCTGCATTTCCAGCTTTACCACCAAACATTGTTGCAGCTATAATGGTGTTGACGTTTACACTGTTGAATATTGTTGGAATTCGCAAATCGGCTATTCTAAACAATGTTCTCGTGGCAACCAAGCTTTTGGTATTAGCGTTCTTTGTCCTTTTTGGTGCATTATACATTGACGCTGCAAATTTTGTTCCCTTTGTCCCAGTTGGGAGCGGAGTGTTTTACGGTGCTTACGTAATCTTCTTCGCTTACTGTGGGTTTGGAAGAGTAGCAGTGGTATCAGAAGAGGTAAAGAATGCAAAACGGAATGTTCCCAGAGCCCTGCTTTTATCGTTGATTATTTCAACAGTTTTTTACGTTTTTGTCGGGATTGTAGCAGTTGGACTCATAGGACCAGAAGAGCTTTCAATGTCGACTTCCCCACTAACAGATGCTATGAGCGCCACTGGAAGCCAGTTGGCAGCTCAAATAATCTCCATCGGAGGATTGTTGGCGATGGCAAGCGTTCTGCTAACCTCAGTTCTAGGAGTTTCTCGCATGACTTTCTCCATGGCGAGAAGAAAAGATCTCCCGCAAATTCTCAGCAGAATCCACTCTAAGTACGACACTCCACATTATTCAATTTGGATTATTGGCGGCATAATAGCGGTAATTGTTTTGTTCGCTGACATCGCGGGAGTAGTAGTGATAAGCACTTTTGCATCTCTTTTTTACTACGCTTTAGCGAATTTAGCAGCTTTTAAACTTGAAACGAAACGTAGACTTTACCCAAAATTCATACCAATACTAGGATTGATTTCTTGCTTATCGCTTTTGGCGCTATTTCTCTTCTCTTCAACCCAATCTTGGATAATTGCAGTAGCCATTTTGTTAATTGGAACAATTTACTATTTTGTAAAACAGAAAATCCAACCCAAAAAGAAGCAAGTGTGCGCATAGAGCTTCAAAGATGCCCCAAATTAATTAAGGACCTTACTGTAGGGCCTCTTAACACGCTGCCTTATTGGTTGCCCTTGACCAACTCTTTTAGAAGCAGACATCAACCGAACCAAGTTTAGCTACAAAAGCGCATGATATCGAACGGGTAGCAATTCTTTTAATTAGGTAAATCCACGACACATTAATGATGGAGTAGATTTGATGGCGGAAAAAGAAGAAGTTGGATTCATAGCAAAATTCTTCGACAAAGCCTACGAAGGAAAAAGCATCTTGGAATTAGCTGAGGCACCTGTAGCCGCTATCAGCGGAGTAAGCGAAGCAGACGCAGCGTATCTGAAAAAAGCCTTCAACATCAACACAGTTGAAAATCTAGCTACTAACCAGTATGTGTTGTTAGCTCAGGCACTAACTACATTCTCAGAGTATTCCGCGGACATACTAGACAAAAAGTTTGAATTAAAAGAGTTTGAGGGCCTTGCCAACAAGCCGGTAGATGCAATTAGTGGAGTCTCAGAAGGAGACGCCAAACTTCTCAAAAAAGCCTTTGGAATAGACACAATCTACGAATTAGGAGACAACAAATACGTTCTAATCGCTCAAGCCACGGTTGCATTAGCCGCTCTAGTACAATTCATAATAGAAGAACTTCTATAGAAAACATATTTGTCTACTTAGTACCCCTCCCTTTTTTTAGCAAAAACACGAAGCAACTGGAACTAGACACTACGACAAATTCAGTACTCGCCTTTTTTTGCAGTTAACTGTTTTCTTATTCAAATTGAGACAGACACCTTAAAAGTGGACAAATCATTCTGTGCATTCAAAAGCAAACAGCAACAAAGCACTTGAGAGTAGGAGTATCATTAAAAGCAACAATTCGCAAATCGCTTTTCTGAAGCAACTCTTGGAAAGATGTCGCCGAAAAAACTTTCTTCAATCCGGTCACGACAATTAAAGAATCAGTTTTTGCAGTTTTTTTGATCTCTTTCAAGGTTTCCTGCGGGCTAGGCAAGTTCTGAAACACCGTAAAGACAAAAACAACGCTGAAGCAACGATCTTTGAAGGGTAGGTAATCCACGTCAGCTTGAACAAAGTGGACGTTCCCAAATTTTCCTGCACGATCTTTCCCCAAAAGCAACGCTTTCTTGGAAATATCTAGCCCTACAATAGCGTCGGGCTTATCAGTGATGTGCTCAAAGAGAAGTCCAGTACCACATCCAGCATCAAGAACAAAGTCAGAGCAGTTAAGTTGGACTTCGCTCAGAGCTGCTTTGAACTTGGCTTCTTGTTCCTCGGAGTAAAGCCTATCATAGAGTCCCACGGTAAGATCGTAACGTTGCATCATTCGACGTTTTTGAATCCATGCTTTCACTGAAGATCCTTCAGTGAACTTTATGTATCCACCTATCTTCTAAAATTATTGGCTGAAGATATTGTTTGAATCAAACAAATTCGTTAATATCTCAAATCCAAAACCGGCAGAGGCTTTAGAAGTCATCAAGAAGGCATTTTCAGAAAGAAGAACCCTCATAGTAGTTGGTAGATGCCGCGTGGAATATGATGGGCGAGCTAAGTCAAGACTTGAAATTGGGGAACGCATAGTTATCATAAAAGAAGATGGGTCCCTCCTTGTTCATCGTCCAACCGGCTATGAGCCCGTTAACTGGCAACCTCCAGGAAGCATATTTCAGGTTCAAATCAGAGACTCTATACTGGAGCTTCATTCTGTAAGACAAAAACCTCGTGAGAAGGTTAAAGTTACTTTCGACAAACTTTTGTTAGTTTCTGCAATTCACCTCAGGGATTCTGGAGAGTTTTTGCTTCACGCCAGTGAAGAAGACATGCAAAAAGCAATTCTTCTTAAGCCTTCACTTTTGGAAGAAGGCTTTAAACCTGTAGATTTTGAGAAAAAAGTTGAGCCGGGATTTGTCGATATCTATGGAGTGGATACAGAAGGAAGACTTGTTGTGGTCGAACTCAAGAGGAAAACAGCCGGGAAAGACGCCGCGCTTCAACTCACAAAATACCTCAAAGCCATAAGAGAAAGGTCTAATCGGGAAATAAGAGGGATCCTAGTTGCTCCAAGCTTTGCTAAGAATATGCAAAGACTCTTGGAGACTCTAGGGTTAGAACTCAAGGTTTTGGATCCGAGAAAGTGCGCGGGAGTCCTTAAAAAACCCCAAAACAAGAAACTTGAAGAGTTTTTCAACGAGAAGAACTAATTCTTTGACACTTGTCCTGACGAACATAAACAAATCCGGAAGATTTAATCCAAGAGCTTATGGGTAGATCATTTCGAGAAAACTTTAATTAGCAAGTTGAGTCTTGCTTCGAAGAGGAAAAGCAGAAATGAACTTTTGGAAAGATATTCCCCCTGGAGACAACCCCCCAGAATTGCTGAACATGGTTATTGAAGTCGTTAGCGGATCCCGAGACAAGTATGAATACAATCTTGAATGGGAAGCCTTTCAGCTGGATAGGGTAATTCCATCATCAGTGGTTTTTCCCGTTGAATACGGATTTATTCCACAAACGTGGTTTGATGATGGAGATCCGTTGGACGTAATGGTATTGAGTCATGAACCATTAGAAGTTGGATGCATAGTAAAAGTCCGAGTCATAGGAGCATTGACAATCGAAGACGAAAAAGGGATGGACACAAAAATTCTATCAGTGCTTGAAAACGATGCAAGGTTCGAAGGGTACAAAAACATCTCCGATGTTCACAAACAACGTCTGACAGAAATCATGGAGTTTTTTGAGACCTATAAGAGATTGGAGCCACATAAATGGACCCAAACCAAGGGATGGAAAGACGCAAAAGAAGCCATGGAGATCGTTAATTACGCAATTAACCAGTTTCAAAAACTTGTCTCAGAATAGAAATGGACCATCCAAAGGGTTTTCAGTGAAGAGGCTTATCAGCCCTAACAAAGTTCAACAGAGTCAGTATTCGGTTTCTTGGAGTAACTTGGCTACTTATACATATCAATTAAATATCCAGACGGATTAGAAAGTCTATTCGGCGCTTAATCAATGAGGGGTAGGAAGACTCTAGCCTTAGTAGTTGGGGCTACTCAGACGCTATTGGCTATAACATCATTGGTTTTGGCTTGTGTTCTCTATTTAGACTTTTTTAACAGTCAGTCATTGTTAAGCCAAACACAAGAATCACTAAATCTATACGTATTTGGTCTTCTCACTTTGAGCTTTCTTTCTGTTTCCAGCGGCTTATTCCTTATTGTTGAATGGGTAGAATCAAGATAGCAAGAAGTGGGATACGTGAAGAAGAAAAGAGAGATGGGATTGCTCAACATTGTGATGTTGGGACTGAGCGGGGCTATAGGGTTTGAAGTTTTTGTTTTGCTAGACTATGCGTATTTTCACTTGGCCGGACCAAACATTATTTGGGCTCTGTTATTTGCTGGCGTGGTAAACCTACTCATTATGCTCAGCTATTGCGAGCTTAGTGCGGCTATGCCGGAAGTGGGTGGTGAATACACTTACATAAAAACCGCTTATGGAGGCTACGTAGCTTTCATATCAGGCTGTTTCAGGTGGCTTGCAAGTGTCTTCATGGCCGCTCTAGCTGCAGTGACTTTTACAATACAATTCGCTTTTCTTTTGGCAATTATCGCTCCCGAAGCCCAAAGCCTCATTTTGACTCAGATCCCATTAATCTCAGTATTAGTGATCGTCGCTTTTGGTGCATTAGAGATTAGAGGAACAAAAAGACTTGGAAGTGTCATAGTTGTTGCGCTCATAGCCCTCTTTTTAGTTTTCATAGTTGGAGGATTAATTTATGGACTTGGGCCAATAGAACTCCCGACAGAGCCTACACTAGAGAATTTTTCAGGGGTTCTTGCGGCTACAGGCTATGTTTTCCCAATGTTTTTTGGAGTTAGAGCCATAGTAGCAAGCGCATCTCTGACAAAAAAACCCGGGAGAAACCTGCCTAAAGGCATACTTCTTTCTGCGTTGCTGATAGTGCCCCTTTACATTTGTATTGCCTACGTAGCAGTGGGAGTTGTGGCACCAGAAGAGATCCAGATGTCAGTTCCGCTTCTGAGTTATGCAGCTGGAAAAATAATGGGTGTTTCTGGATGGATTTTGTTTTCGATCGCTGGGATGGTAGCGAGTATATCTGCATTGGGAACCTCCCTAACCGTTCAGTCTAGCATCGCACGCGGAATGAGTAGAGATGGATATTTACCCAAGATTTTGCTTAAAGTTCATCCGAGACTGGGAACCTATCATGTAGCAATTATTTCGGGTTCATTTTTTGTAATGCTTCTTAGTGCTACCGGTGTCGTACCATTCTTGGGATATGCAGCGAGTTTTGGAGCCCTCTTGGTCTTCGCAGTGGTGAATCTTTCTCTTCTTAAGCTTAGGAGAGACAAACCTAACATGGAAAGGCCCTTTAAAACCCCCGGATACCCGGTTACACCATTTGCAGGCATCCTCTTGTCAATTGCACTTCTAGTTTTTCCATTACTGATTGGAGATGTAAATGCAATCGATGCGTTAATCTCTGGAATTGGATTAACGGCGTTAGTTGTCCTAACTTATTATCTTAGGATGGTAGGGCGTTACCGTACAAAGATAGCTCTAGGAGGAATCAATTTAGGTGTTGGGATATCATTAGCAGTACTATTGCTTCTCGTTGAAATGGGAGTTGTGGAGTTAGTCTTTTTGTCGTTGCCAAGTTACATTTTGCTTTTTTTCAGTTTAGTTTTCCTTATTGCAGGAGTTTTGCATGTAACCACAAGTTCTCGAGGTAGAAAAAAAAGGATCAACTGATACCCGTTTCTGATTTTGAAGAAAGCTTTACTCTAGCAATGAACGGAAGAACTCGTATTTGTCGTGTGAGAGCCACCCTTCCTCCTGTAGGGTTTTCAAGCCCACCTGTATTGATTGATCGCGGTTTTCACCGATAAGTATGTTGGCTTTGCTACAAGCC
>DAOVIH010000017.1 GCA_030673805.1 Candidatus Bathyarchaeota archaeon
ACAAAAATTGAAAATTCAGCTGAAGAGGTTCTCTTTGAGTACTCTAATACAAATCCAAAGGCATCTCAAATCTTGGTTATGCCCTCATTTAACAGCTTCCTAGGCGGTAGACAAATAAATAAAGAAGCCTCACTCAAAGGAGGCAAAATCCCCAAGATCATCGGTCCAGTTCTTCGCTCAAGAACAGTTGACTTGGGAACCTCTGAGATCCATCTTTTAGATCAAACATACCCCGGAACATTAAACCAACTGATAAACCTAAACTGAAAAATCAGCACAAAACTTATAGAAAACCCCCGGCTCAAGTTTACGGTGGTGAAGAAGAAATGCCATCGAACTACAAAGATTTTCCAGATTGGTATAAACGTCGGCGCTATCCAATTTTCAGAGACCCTTTTTTCGGCGACATCGATAGCATGTTCCTGGAAATCGAACGCATGATGGAAGAAGAACTCAAAAGCTTTACCGCAAAAATCCCCAAAGACTATGTTAGGGAAAGAAAACTCCCGGACGGTAGTACCACTAAGGAATGGGGCCCTTTTGTATACGGCTACAGCATGAACATAGGCCCTGACGGCAAACCACGTATTCGGGAATTTGGCAACGTTAAAAAAAGCCTCCGAGGCCCCCAAGTTAAAGAAGAACGAGAGCCGCTTGTCGACGTCTTTGAAACAGAAAGTGAAGTTCGCGTGGTAGCAGAACTACCAGGGGTGGAAAAAAACGACATTAAACTCCACGGAACCGAAGAAACCTTGACAATATCAGTGACAATTCCACGTTACAAATATTACAAAGAAGTCAACTTGCCCTCAAAAGTAAAAGTTAGGGAAGCTAAATCCTTCTACAAGAACGGTGTACTAGAAGTCATATTTCAAAAAGCCGGTGCTCCAAAGGAGCCAAAAGGTGAGCCAATAGACATAGGCTGAAACCCCTTTTTTACAGGATATCTTCTGGGAAGAGTTTGTGCCTGCATGAGTGACATTTCCGAAATCGATAAGCTGAATTCCATTTGCAAGGCTGCAAAGAAAAAAGATAGATTATCCGGCAAGGACCTGATTGCACTCTATGAAATTTTCGGTAAACGCTTCATAAGAGCTTTGGAAGCTCTAAAAGAAAACCGAGTAAAAAAATATGCTTTTAAGCCAAGCGGCAGGGACGTCTGGATAGTTATTGGCCGAGAGCGAGATTACCTCGTAATTCCAGAGGCTGAGTTTTGCACATGTGACGACTTCTACTTTCGTGTCCTAGATGGCAAGATTCACCTCTGTTATCACCTAATCGCCCACAAAATTGCGCGCCACTTAGACTGGTATGAACAACTTGAAGAAACCGACGAACTCCATGATACATTAATGAACGAATGGAAAAAAGCTACTGCTTAAATACTTAAACATGAAAAGATACCTGAATATAATGGAGGTTTCGATATGGACTTAAGCGCGTACTTCAACTTACTCATCTACGTTCTCATGGGTGTTTCATTTGTGGCTCTAATTCTTATTTTTCTCTACGCCTTTTTCGGAAAGGAAGAAGAACAAACAAACCTCAAAACCTGATGCTCCCACTCATATCTGGTATTATTTATAATCAGAGTTCTTTTGGGAAACAATAAAACTGGGGTACTTGCAGAACCTATCTTTATGCATCTCCTATTGCGCCATTAATCTCAGTTTCGATTAAGGATTCATTTTTTGAGTCTGCTTTTTCAATTCTTTTTTCTAGCCTTTCCATTATGCCGTTAAAATGAAAAAACACAATCCTGAACACAAAGCCTCGAAAGCATAAGATTCCCAAACAAAACATTTAGACGGTCAAAGACCAACGTTTGACCTCGTAAATCCTTTCTAACAGCATGTCTGCAAACAATACACGTTCTCTCTGCATATACAATTCTTAGCCCTAATCCATGATGATCGAAAGAACCTTTAAGATCATCCTGTTCTCTTATTCACGGCGACCCAACTAGAAAATGACTACTGATGAAATACTAGAAAAAATCCTCTCGGAGCATCCAGAAATTGGCAAAACTGAACTATGCAAAAGGCTAAGAGACGCGAAAAAAAAGACCGGGGGTCTGATACGGGAAGAGATTTTGCTGCAAGTAATCGCTGCTGAGCTTGGAATTAATCTCCCTCAGGAAAGTGTCTACGATCAAAAGCTGTCAATAAGTCGTCTTGTACCGGGTTTGTACGACGTCACCGTTTCCGGGCGGATTATTGCGATTTATCCTTCTAAGGCTTTCAAAGGAAAGAGCCGAGGAAAGTTTGCAAGTGTTCTAATCGCTGAAGACGACGTCCTCAGGGTTATGTTATGGAACGACCAAACTAAGTTTGTGGATTCAGGAATTTTGAAAGCTGGGGAAACGGTCCGTTTTTGCCATGGATACACCCGCGAAGGACGTGAGGGCAAAACAGAACTGCATATTGGGAGCAAGAGTGAAATCGAACTTAATCCTTCCGATCTTGATCCCGCAGATTATCCCACCGTTCTCAAATTCGCTACAAAAATTAACGAAATAGTTCGAACTCCCAAAAGCAAGAAGGTGCATGTAGTGGGTACCGTAAACAGAATTTTTCCTGCCTCTAGCTTCACTAGGCGTGACCTCAGCCTTGGATCTGTGATGCGAATGGATTTGGCAGACACCACTGGAAAAATAACGGTGGTTGCATGGAACCAAAAAGCGGACTTCCTAGAAGGAAACCTCAAAGAAAACATGAAATTGCAATTTGTGAATGCAAGAGTCAAAGTGAACTTGAACGGAATCCCCGAGATACATGTTGATGAGTCAACATACGTAGCGACTTCACCACCTGACGAAAGGTTGACCAAAATAGCGAACTTGAAGGAAGGTCTGGGGAAAGTTTGCGTCACTGGCGAAGTGTTAACTAAGCCCACAATCAAAGAAGTGAACACCTATAAGGGCGAAAAAGTGAAGCTTGCTACATTCAAGTTGAAGGACGAAACTGGAGCAATCTTGGTTTTAGCTTGGAGACACCACGCTGAAACTGTCAACAACCTAATGCCTGGCGACAGAATAATGATCGAAAATGCCTATTCTGAGAAAGGACTTGATAACAAGACGGAATTGTCTACAAAGCCTGCATCGTCAATAATCCTTCTCTGAATCACCAGCTGCGTAAGACTATCATAGTGTTAGTTTTTGTTATGCCCTCTACTAGGCGAATTCTCTCTATACACTCATTAACTTCTGTGACGCTCATTCCCCCTATGACTGCCACAATATCGTATTCTCCTGTTACTTCGTATATAGTCTCAACGTTTGGTATTTCCTGTATTCTCGTAGAAACTTCTTTGGTTGGACGTCCTGGATCAGTGGAAAGGAGCGCGATGCCCTCTGCTCCTTCGCCAAGGCCAATTTTAACTGTGAATTTTCTTATGACATTGGATTCAACTAGGGCCTTTACCCGTTTTCTTATGGCACCTTCAGACAGCCCCACCTTCTTGCCAATTCTACTGTAGCCTTCTCTACTATCCGCTCTCAAGATCTTGATTATTTCTTCGTCAATCTCGTCCATTTTTGTCCTTTTTTCCTATGTGGCATTAGAATTTAACGATTTCTGCCTTCTGTAATCCCCCAAAATACGTGTTTGCGAAACAAAGAGCTTTTTCTTGGTTTTCTGTTGGGTCCTCTTCGATGTTAGACGATTAAAGTATCAATTGGAACATTTAAAGTTTGATATGTTACAAATAAGTCGCAATGTTTAAAAGAAACTGCGGCTCTCACAGAGGCATTTCGAATGAAATTGAACGTGGTTGAAGATGGCAATTTCCACGACCATTGTTAGTAGTCTTGCGAGGTATAATCCGTGAACAAAACCACATGTCCTGATTGTGATTCCAAACTAGACGTTCCTGCAGATGCTGTTGAGGGGGAAATCCTAAGCTGCCCTGGATGTGGCCTTGAACTCGAGGTAAAAAAGATAGGTAACGACTGTGTAGAACTCGAAGAACTTATAATTGAAGGGGAAGATTGGGGAGAATAAGAAATTCATCAACTTTTCCACAAGATCATAAGAAAAGGAGTTTTATCACTACTGTGGTTTTTCTCAAAGGAGTTAGAATCTGATGAGTATAGGGCTTTTGTATGAACGCGCCGAAACAGACGAAATGGGTATCAAACTTACAGCCCAAAGAATGGGAGTAGACTTAACTTATGTTCCATTTCGAAAAATCTCATTCTCAATAGACAAAGTCGGCTTCTGCGCAAAGACTAAAGGGAAAAACTACACAAAAATAGTCGAAGATCTTGATGTGATTTTGAACAGAACCCAAAGTCGAAACCGACGGCTTTTCTCTGCATATCTAATGGAAAAATTAGGCAAGAAAGTGATAAATCCCAGTGCAATTGAATTCATATGTTACAGTAAACTAAGAACTATGCTGTGTTTTTGGTCAAATAGTATTCCCTTCCCAAAGACCATCTATATCCCTTGTGATGCTGTAGAAACAACTGAGGGTGGCAAGAAGGTGCGAAATGAAGGAGACATAGCTGGACTACTCCAGGCAGAGATTGGTGACGATCAGATAGTGATCAAACCAGATGCTGGAACCCATGGAAAGTTGATAATGCTGTCAAAAAACCGCGACCAACTTGTCAAAAACATTCAGGCGATTAAGCCCTCAATAATAAACCCTGTCGGAATCCTTGCGCAAGAATTTATCGAAAAATGGTTCTATGATCTTAGAATAATTGTTTTCAAAGAAAAGGGAAAAGCCCCCTTTTGTCATCCATTAGCTTTAGCAAGGGGCGGATTAGAAGATTTCAGAACCAACACCTACCTAGGCAATCTAGTATTTGATGCTAAACTTCCTCAGGAGATTCGTGAATTAGCAATCAAATGCGGCAAAGCGCTTGGGAAAGGTAGCAAGGTTTGGGTATTCGCTCTAGATGCTATGATGAAGAATAGCACGAACAGAATAGTGGATGACGAATACCTTGAGTCTGAGCTTGGGAAAGCGGCGCTCTCCTACGAAGCGGTTAAAGAAATTAAGGCCGATAAGTCCAAAACTCGGGATTTCTCCAAATGGAACCACAAGCTGGAAACCAGCTTCGAAAACTACAAAGCTACAGACGCCTATAAAAATATTAAATCCATACTCGAAGAAAGTATAGAAACGAACAAACACCATATAGTCTTTCACGAAGCCAACTCATGTCCTGAATTTTGGGAACATACAAGACTCATAGCAGGCATCAACTTGGCAACTACCCTAATAAAATGCGCCCAAAGCACTGTTTAATATTTGCTCATGGTGAAAACAATTGAGAATAGGAATAGTAGGTGGAACTGGATATGTGGGCGGAGAGCTTCTAAGACTTCTACTTTTCCATCCGCAAGTCGAAGTGACAACAGTAACCTCTAGACAACGCGTAGGCGAATACGTTTTTAGCATGCATCCTAATCTCCGGGGTCTCACAAATTTAAAATTCGTTCCTTTAGACATCACAACATTGCAAAAAAAATGTGATGTAGTCTTCACTGCAACCCCCCATGGGCGATCAGTAAACCTCGTTCCCCAACTCCTAGAAACTGGTTTGAAAGTGCTAGATATGAGCGCTGATTTCCGCCTAAAAAGACCTGACGCTTATGATGAATGGTACGGTTGGCAACACTCAAATCCGGAATACCTCAATGAAGCTGTGTACGGCTTGCCCGAACTACGTAGAAAAGAAATCAAAAATGCTCGGTTAGTAGCTTGCCCAGGATGTATGGCCACATCAACAATTCTAGCTTTGATTCCCATAATCAAAGCTGAATTAGTAGATGAGGCTAGAATCATCGTAGATGTTAAAATTGGATCTTCAGGAGCTGGTAGCGAACCTACAATTGCATCTCACCATCCAGAACGTTCAGGAGGGGTAAGACCGTACAAGACAGTTGGCCACAGACACATCGCCGAAATTGAACAAGAACTGTCAGCCCTAGTGGACAAACCTATTCGAATATCATTCACTCCTCATGCAGTAAATATGGTGAGAGGCATACTCTCTACAATCCATGTTTTCCCGCATAAACCGCTTAGAAACAAAGATTTATGGAAACTCTATCGCGCACAATACGGAAATGAACCATTCGTTCGAATAGTCAAATACCTCAAAGGTGCTTACAGACTCCCCAACCCGAAAATCACTCTAGGAACCAACTACTGCGATTTAGGCTTCGAGTTGGATCCCCACTCAAAACGCCTTGTCCTTTTCTCTGCTCTAGACAATATGGTGAAAGGTGCCTCAGGTCAAGGGGTTCAATGTCTAAACATCTTACTTGGTATAGACGAGACTACAGGTCTACAAAGTACTGGTTTCCATCCGATGTGATCATAATGCTGGTTACTGTAAAACTTGGGGGAAGCCTACTAAAAAAGGGCCCTTCTACCGAGCTAGTATTAGACCTAAAAAAACTCCTTAAAGACAACAAGATAGTTCTTATCCATGGAGGAGGAAGTGAAGTAACCGATATTGCATCCAAACTAGGAAAGGAACAAAAATTCGTAGTTTCACCTCAAGGGTTCCGAAGTAGATACACAGATAAGGAAACCATCGAAATATTCACGATGGTTATGGCCGGCCGAATCAATAAGCAAATAGTCATAGCAATGCAAAAACAAGGAATACCCGCGATAGGTCTCTCTGGATTGGACGGACAACTTCTGAAAGCCAAACGAAAAAAAAGATTAATAACAGTGGACGAGAGAGGTAAAAAACGGGTTATAGATGGCGGATATACCGGCAAAATAACTGACGTAAATACAGAACTGTTATCTGGAATAATAGCTCAAGGATACGTTCCTATAGTAACTCCAATAGCTACAAGTGAAGACTATGAGCCTCTCAACGTGGATGGAGATCGTACAGCGGCGTCAGTAGCAGGGGCCATTAAGGCAGACCGCCTAATCTTGTTAACCGATGTTGAGGGTTTATTCTTAAAAGGAAAACTGGTTCCGACCATGACCACGACAGAAGTCAAAGCAAACATCGAAAAAATCGGAATGGGAATGAGCACCAAATTGCATGCTGCATTAGCAGCTTTAGAACAAGGAGTCTTGGAGGTCTTAATCACTTCAGGCTTGGCAGAGTCACCTATTTCTAGTGCATTAAGACATGAAAGGGGCACTGTGATCACAAATGGATGAAAAACAAATCATCCAAACTGAAAGCGACTTGATGCCCAATGTCTACGCCAAACGACCAACAGTACTAGTTGAGGGTAAGGGTGCCCTTGTTTGGGATATAAACGGCAAAGAATACATTGATTGCACTAGCAGCTACGGAGTTAGCCTGATCGGCCATTCACACCCTAAAGTTGTTAAGGCAATACAAGCACAAGCTGAAAAGCTCATTTCCTGTCATTCTTCCTTTTACAACGATAAACGCTCTGAACTTCTGCAAAAACTTGTGCAAATAACTCCAAAAGGGCTGGATAAAGTTTTTCTCTCGAACAGTGGATCCGAATCTATAGAATGCGCAATCAAGTTAGCTAGAAAATCCATGGAAAAACCTGAAATAATAGCTGTGATAGGCGCTTATCATGGTAAAACAATGGGTGCCCTTTCTGCAACTTGGAACAAGAAGTACCGCTATCCCTTCAAACCATTAGTTCCCGAATTCAAACATGTGCAGCCAGATAATCTTAAGGCGATCAAAGAAGCCATAACCGATAGAACCGCAGGAATCTTGGTGGAACCAATCAGGGGCGAAGGAGGGATACGTGTCCCTCCAGATGATTTTCTGCCCGGTCTCAGGGAGATTTGCAACTCACGAAACATTCTTCTAATCCTTGATGAGGTGCAAACAGGATTTGGTCGTACCGGAAAGAACTTCGCCTGTGAACACTGGAATGTAACCCCGGATATAATGTGCATAGCCAAACCAATAGCCGGTGGTCTACCTATTGGTGCTACAATCGCAAAAGAGAACGTAATGAACTCCCTAAAAGTAGGTGAACATACTAGTACTTTCGGTGGTAGCCCAATAGTTTGTGCAGCTGCATGCGCTGCAATAGACCTTTTCCAAGAAGAAAACTTTCCCAGAAGAGCTGCGAATCTAGGCGCCTATTTCAAAGCAAAACTTGAGGAACTTATGAGCAAGCGTACGATTCTGAAAGAGATACGTGGCTTAGGCCTCATGATAGGTGCCGAAACAAGATTTGAAGTGAGAAACATACTATCAAAATCCATGGAGAGGGGAGTCCTTATTTTAAATGCTGGAAGAAACGTTTTGCGTTTTCTACCGCCTTTCGTAATAGAAAAGAAACACATTAACACTGTCATCAAAGTACTTGACATTGTGCTGGAGGAAGAAGAAAATGAACGACAACTCAGTTCGCCTTCTAAGTGATTTACTAAAAATATACAGCCCCTCCGGACAAGAGTCAAGAATAGCCGATTTCCTTGTCAAAGAACTGAGTACCTTAGGCTTTGATGCAAAGAAAGACATTGTTGGAAATGTAATCGCTGAGATCGGGCAAGGCGAAATAGCCATACTCTTGTGTGGACACATTGACACAGTCACTGGAAACATTCCCGTAAAGATTGAAAACAAAAAAGTCTATGGGCGTGGTGCTGTAGATGCCAAAGGTTCAATGGCAGCAATGATACTCGCGGTCTCCGCTATCACCAAAGAGATGATCCCTCCAGCAAAAATTATTGTTGCCGGGGTAGTTAACGAAGAGGGCAATAGTACTGGAATCAAACATTTAATAAACGGAGGCCTTGAAGCCGATTATGCAATTTTCGGAGAGCCAAGCGGCGTTGATAATTTAACTATAGGGTATAAAGGTAGCATTCACCTAAAGATAAGCTTCAAAACTCAAACAGGGCACTCTTCAGCACCTTGGCTCTATCAAAACGCAATCGAAAAAGCCTTCCAACTATGGGAACAAATCAAATACAACTATCCAATAAGAAACCTAGACAGTCCATATCAGGCTATAACACCCTGCTTGATCAAAATTAGGGGTGGCCAAACAAACTCCACTGTCCCTTCCAAATGTGAAATGCGGATTGATATTAGGTTCCCTCGAAGATATACTCCAGAACAAGTTTTTGCAGAAATCAGCAATACCATACGCGAATTTCAGTTCTTAAACCCACAGGTGTCAGTGAGCAGTGAAGTTTTGGGGTCAACACCTGCTTTCGAAGTGGACAAAAAATCTCTCCTTGTCCGTGCGTTATCGTGGTCAATTAGAAAGACACGAAAAAAATCTGCCACCCTCTTAAGAAAAACCGGAACTGGTGATATGAACCTTCTTGGCCAAATCTTGAACGTACCTACAGTCACTTATGGTCCCGGCGATTCGCGTTTAGATCATACTCCCAATGAGTTCATAGAAATCGACGAATACTTAGACAGCATACAAATATACAAGAATACCATTCTGAGATTGGTGGAACTCCACAAAAAAAATCGAGAATCCGACTAATTCTCGTAGAGTTCAAATTCTTCATGAATAGCCCTAACGGTTTCTTCCCCATCTTCTTCTTTAACCACAAAAGAAATGTTTAATTCTGAAGACCCCTGAGCAATCATTCGAACATTAATACCTCTTTTAGCCACAGCTGTGAATATCCTTGAGGCAACTCCTTTGGTTCCTTTCATCTGAGCACCCATGGTAGCTATTACACATACATCATCTTCATAGGAAACTTGAGTGAAAGCATTTTTTCCAAGCAATGCGATTTCCAATGTGCTTAACGCTCTTTCTAGAAGATTTCGACGAATAATGAATGAAATATTGGCTTCCGAAACTGCAGTAGATATCATCATTACGTTGATGCTATTTTTTCCAAGTACTTCCAAAATCTTTGCATAACTTCCTGGGACCCCAACCATCCCTGATCCTGTAACATTAATCATCGCCACGTCTCCTATCAGCGCAACGGCTTTTACCACCTGAGCCTTGTCAGCTACATGATTTTTCCATATTAACGTCCCCGGACTTCCTGGGTTAGTCACGTTTCTGATTCTGACCGGAATCTCACTCTTAACAGCTGGTTCCAATGCCTTCGGATGCATTGCCTTTGCACCAAATATTGCCATCTCAGCAGCTTCTTGATACGACAACTCATGCAAGAGTTTTGCATTCGGAACGATTCTAGGATCTGCAGTCATCAATCCATCGACGTCCGTCCATATCCAAATTTCATCCGCTGCTAAGGCTGCCCCCAAAATTGTGCCAGTTTGATCTGAACCCCCGCGTCCAAGAGTAGTAATGACCCCTTCTTGAGTTGCAGCAATAAATCCAGTAACTACAGGAATAATTCTGTCTTCAAGTAAGGGCTCAATTCTCTCTTTCAATTGATGAGTGGTTACGTCCATTAAGGGACTTGCTTCTCCAAAATTGGAGTCTGTAACGATTCCAGCCTCTTTTCCACTAAAATATTGTGTCTTGAGCCGTACATCTCGAAGAGCTCCATAGACTATTGGCGCCGCTAACCTTTCTCCAAACGACAAAACATAATCCGAGGATTTAGGGGTGAGTTCTTTCAGGTAACATATTCCAATAAGGACCTTTTCAAGCTCATCAACAATCGCTTGGATAACATCTTGAATTTCTTTTAGTATTTTTTTATTTTCTATCGCAACTTTAGCAGCTTTAAAGTGTCTTTCAAGAATTTGTTGCTTAAACAAATGAATGAAATCTGCTTTTCCTTTCTCAGCTTTTTCAGTTGCTTCAATAAGTTGTTCAGTGATTCCATCTAAAGCTGAAACCACGATAGCTATTGTATAGTCTTGTCTTGCATAATCCGCTACAAGTCTAGCTAAGTTTTTTATTTTCTCTCCGGTAGCAACCGAAGTCCCTCCGAACTTCATAATGACTTTTTTCATTCTTTCAACCTTCGACTATAAATCATGAAAGTAATTTGTTGGCTAAGTTATGCCTTATATCCAACATGTCTCTGAGTATAGCGCTGGCTGTCTCCTTACCTCCTGCGCCACGACCGATAATGGTCTCTTCCCCTGCAAACTCTGAGACAAATTTTACAGCATTCAAGACACCACTAACGCATAATGGATCATACCTGTGCAATTCTGTTGGTTCAACTTTGCAGTCTCCATCAATAGACCCTACTAACTTTACAGTTTTTCCTCTCTTAGTAGCTTCGGACAATGTCTCGAGAGCTATGTTGCGGATACCCTTGAACTTCACGTCTTTCAAAGTTATTTTTTTTCCCATTATCCAGTTTGCCATGATTACCACTTTACATGCTGGGTCTATACCATCAATGTCCATTGAGGGATCAGTTTCGGCATATCCTAGTTGTTTGGCCCTATCAAGAGCTTGTTGGAATGATAAGCCCTTATCTTCCATTTCGCTAAGAATGTAATTGGTTGTCCCATTCAGTATGCCATGTATGGAGTTTATCTTGTCTCCCAAAAGACACTTCTTTGCAAATTCCAAAACTGGGGTTCCTCCTCCAACCGTGCCACTGAATCTTAAGTTAACTTTGTTGTAGTCGGCTAACTCGCATAAGGCTGGAAAGGCTATTGCGAGCGGGCCTTTATTAGTCGTTACGACATGTTTTCCGGATTTGAATCCAGTTTTGATATTTGACAAACCAGGTTCCCCATTTTCGATATTTGTAGGGGTAGTCTCAACAAGTACTTCAGCTTCAACCGTCTCTATTACTTCTAATGATCCTATTCCAGGCTTGCCCCCTCTGGGGTAGACAGAGACTGTGCCTTTTTCCTTTTTAACTCTCAAAACTTCCCGAAGGTTTAACCCTTTCGAATCAATGGCGGCTCCTTTCCTGTCAACTATAGCAACAACTCTGGGGTTGAATCCATACTCTTTCAGATTGGATAAGCGGCTATGCGAAAGAATGTACGTTAGGCTTTGGCCTACAACTCCGTAGCCTACTAAGATTATTCTCATATTTATTCCACTAAAACACGTGCTAGTTTTGTTGATCCGAGACCTAAGGCTTTCTCTAGGGCTTCTAAGCTAGCGTCGATCTCGACGGGTTTTTCACTCGACTTTACTGCAATATCAGGATCCTTAAGTCCATGTCCTGTGGTTATGCAAACAATTCTCTCGTTTCTATCTATTTCACCTTTTTCGCAGAGTTTCTTCAAACCCGCAATTGATGAGGCACTCGCGGGTTCAACGAATAGGCCTTCAAGTCGAGCTAACATCTTTTGAGCCTTCAGTATTTCCTCATCAGTTACTGTTTCAGCTGTGCCATTTGAGTCTTGTATTGCCCTTACTGCTTTCTTCCAGCTTACAGGTGCTCCTATCCTTATTGCAGTGGCTACGGTCTCAGGCTTGGAAACGGGTGTTAGTTCTTTCTCTCCTTTCTTTATCATTGAAACAATGGGGGCGGCTCCGACAGCTTGAATTCCAGTCATCTTTGGAAGTTTTTCAATGAATCCAAGTTTATACAGTTCAGTCAGCCCCTTCCAGATTGCACTTATGTTTCCTGCATTTCCAACAGGTACTATTATTCTATCTGGTGTATTCTGGTCCATTTGATCAAATATTTCATACCCAAGCGATTTTTGTCCCTCTATTCTGAAAGGATTTATTGAGTTCAGCAAGTAGATGTTTCTATATTTTTCTGATAGTTTCAGCACTATATTTAACGCATCATCAAAGTTTCCGCGGACTTGTATGACCATCGCTCCATGTATCATGGCCTGAGATAATTTTCCATAAGCAATTTTTCCTGAAGGAATCAATACAGTACACTGTAGCCCTGCTTTGGCAGCATAGGCGGCTAGAGACGCAGATGTATTTCCTGTAGATGCACAAATTACAGATTTAACACCCAATTCTACGGCTTTGGTAACCCCCATAGTCATGCCTCTGTCTTTAAAGGATCCTGTGGGGTTTTCTCCTTCGTTCTTAACGTAAAGGCTTTTTATTCCAACATCTTTCTCTAAATGGCTGCATTTATGGAAGCCAGTTCCCCCTTCCTTCAAGGTAACTATTTTTGTACTACTTTTGACTGGCATAAACTCTTTATAACGCCATACTGAAAGGGGTCTACTTGTCCATTTGCTTTTTTTGAGGGCTATAGCAATTTGTTCATAGTCGTAATTAACTTCCAGTAGATCTCCACATTTCTTGCAGAAATATACAATTTCATCGATACTATATTTGGTTCCACAGTCTATGCATTCTTGATAAGCCATTATTTCAACTCCATCAAGCTAATTCCTTTACCTGGTCTTGTTACTAAGGCAGTGGCGGTTACATCTACACTCTTAAAAGCATTCTGCATTGATCTTGCAACATCAATTATGTTTGCTTTCTGCTTGTTAACGATTGCTATCATGGCTGGACCCGCACCACTAATAGCTACCCCGCTTGCACCAGCATTTATTGCATTTTCTTTAACCTTTTGATATCCTGGAATTAAAAGAGCTCTCTTGGGCTCTACGATTAAATCTTTGATGGATTCTCCTATGAGATCAACGTCTCCTAGCGCGAAACCGGCAACCAAAGCTGCGGCATTACCTAAATTGCTAGTGAGTTTTTTCATTGAAACTTGCTTTGGCACCACTGACCTTGCTTTTTGAGTTTTTCCATTTTGGACTGCAATATTGGGGATCGCGACACATACACCCATCTCTAAAGGGGTTTTTAGGTTTACTATTTTCAAAGGTTTGAAAGATCTAACGATAACAAAATCTCCAAAAATGGCTGCTGAAACGTTGTCTGCATGGGGTGATCCAGCTGAAACAAACTCCCCTTTCGCTGCTATAGCCGCTAGTTGTTCCTTACCTAGCTCTAGACCAAACATTTGGTTTAAACCGTATGATACTGCTGCAGCTGAGGCCGCACTACTTCCTAATCCACTCCCTGGTAGTATTCCCTTCTCAATTTTTATGGATAAACCAGTATTTAGTGAAAATCTTCGAACGATTTCCTGTGCAACTACTCCTGCTGTGTTTCTTTCCAGTTCTAACGGAATTCTCTCAGCTCCCAGTCCTACTATTTCAATTTTGATGTCTTTTTCGGCTAGGCATAGTTCAACAGTATCATTTGGCTTTTCTAAAGCCAGTCCAAAAACATCGAATCCTGGTCCCAAATTTGCTGAAGTAGCTGGTACCTTAACGATTACTCTGTTAAAATGGCATTGTTTCATCTCTAAACCATCAGAAGTATCACGAAATGGTTTTTTAAGATTATTATTCTTTTTGGAAACCGTTTCAGTTCAGTATTCGAAGTTAGATCTGGTTGTAAGGATTAATGTGTTAACTAGCCAATTTGTTCTTTAGCTAATTATGTTGGAAAGGGCTTCATAGGTCTTGAGACTGTCCTTTTTCTCCACGACAATTATTGTTTCTGTCCAACAAGAGATGAACTCTATTATGTTTACGTTCTGTTCTGATAGGAGAGTTGTTAGAAACGCTACCACACCTGGTGTTGCCTCAAGCTCTTGGGGCGAATTAATGACGATCATTGTGCACTTTTCATGTTTTACAAGCGTGTTAGTTTTTTTCGGGAGTTCATTTCTGTCAAGTAGGTATACAATTTTTCCCAGCAAATCAACTTTCATAGCATCTTTTATTGTTAGCTCTTTGTTGGTTATGATCACCGACTTTCCATCATAGACTGTAATTGCGCTTCTCCTAATTAGTTGTATTACTTTTTCCTCTCTTTTTCTCCTATGCTTTTGCAGATCCATAGCAAATCTTCTTAAGGCTGCTTTTATAGCCACTATGTTTTCTGTCTTAAGTTCAGTTTGTATCTGTCTTGACAACTCACTGAGATTAACTATTTTCTTTTCCAAGGCCTCTAGGAGGTATGGTTTGTTTTTCAAGTATTTTCTGACTTCTTGAGCAATCGTCATGGTACAACAAAGTATCGATTGATACATTTAAAGCTTAACATGTTACAAAAAAGTCGCAAAGTTTAAAAATACTGGCCGGAAGGTAAAAGGAATAATTCAATTCCAAAAACACGGGGAGCAAAATTGACTGAAAAAATCGTTCTGGCATACTCTGGTGGACTAGATACATCTGTGATGATTAAATGGCTTCAAGAAAAATACAATGCAGAAGTTATAACTGCAACCATTAACGTCGGTCAACCGGGAGACTTGGCGGAAGTAGAGCAAAAAGCCAACAAACTCGGCGTCTTAAAGCACTATTCAATAGATGCTAAGGAAGAGTTTGCCACCAAATACATTTTCCCAGCCATAAAAGCAAACGCCCTTTACGAAGGGAAATACCCCCTAAGCACAACTTTGTCCCGCCCGCTTATAGTCGCAAAAATGGTCGAGATCGCAGAGAAAGAAAGTGCCACCGCCTTAGCCCACGGTTGCACAGGTAAAGGCAACGATCAAGTACGATTTGACATTTCAATCGGCTGTTTAGCGCCTGACCTCAAGATAATTGCGCCGGTTAGAGAATGGAACATGACGAGAGACGAAGAAATCGAATACGCAAAAGCAAAAGGGATTGCAGTTTCCACAGCCGCAAAGAAATACAGTATAGATGAAAGCATCTGGGGCAGATCAATTGAATGCGGCGCTCTGGAAGACGCCAGTAGAGAACCTCCAGAAGACGCTTTTGAATGGACCACTTCACCTAAAGACGCCCCTGACACGCCTGAATATGTAACAATAGAATTCAAGGCAGGAGTCCCAGTAGCTCTAAACAACGAAACTTTGGCGCCTGTCTCACTTATTGAAAAATTGAACAAGACCTCGGGAAAACACGGTGTTGGCCGCATAGACCACATCGAAGACCGCATGGTGGGAATTAAATCTAGAGAAATTTACGAGTGTCCAGCCGCAACCGTCCTCTTGGAAGCACATAAAGATTTGGAAAAAATGGTTCTAACGCGTCATGAAGTACTCTTTAAACAACAAATCGATACTCAATGGACCTTTTTGGTCTACGCAGGCTTATGGTTGGACCCGCTACGGGAAGACCTCGAAGCCTTCATAAACAAAAGTCAGGAGAATGTCACTGGCGAAGTGTGCGTGAAGCTTTACAAGGGTGGTCTCCAAGTTGTGGGGCGTTCATCGCCAATGTCGCTTTACGACCAGAACTTGGTGAATTATAACATTAAAACGGGCTTTAACCAGTCGTACTCTAAAGGCTTTATTGAGCTGTGGGGTCTGCAGACAAAAATGCATAATTTGCTTAAACGAAAAATTAAGGGGCAAAAAACAGCCAAGGGCGAAGTGTAAATGTCGAAACTTTTGCGGGGTGGACGACTATCACCAGTGCGGGAAGATGTTGCCAAATTTACCTCTTCAATGAAAGACGATGTGAGACTATCAAAAGCTGTGGTTGACATCAACATGGCTCATGTGGTCATGCTGATTGAACAGAAGATCCTCAAGCAGTCAGACGGCTCCAAGCTTCTGCAAGCACTCGTCAAGTTCTCAAACGTAGAGTTGGATGCTTCGGCTGAAGATGTTCACATGGCTGTGGAAGAAGCAGTCCTTAAAGAAACAGGCGAAGCGGTAGGTGGTAGCTTGCATATTGCCAAGAGCAGAAACGACCAAGTTGCCACAGCTATCCGCATGGAACTACGAAACGAACTGCTCAGTCTGATGCGCACTGTATCTCACTTGCAAGACCACTTATTCGAAGTTGCAGAAGAACACGTGAACACCGTCATAGTAGAGTACACTCACTTGCAGCCTGCGCAGCCAGTAACTTTCGCCCATTACCTTCTTTCACACTGCTCTGCGTTAGAACGTGACCTGCAAAGGCTCCAAAGCGTTTACGCAAGAGTTAATCTTTGCCCGCTCGGCGCAGGAGCTCTAGCTACAACCAGCTTCCCGATAAACCGCGACCGAACCGCAACACTCTTAGGCTTCAATGGCTTGGCGGAAAACTCTATTGATGCTGTGGGTAGCCGAGACTTCATCACTGAACCCCTCGCTGTTCTCGTGCTTTTAGCTGTAAACTTGAGCCGCTTCGCTGAGGACCTCATAATCTGGAGTTCACCCGACTTCGGCGTAGTGGAGCTTCCAGATGAGTTTACCAGCACCAGCAGCATTATGCCTCAAAAGAAGAACCCTGAAGTCTTGGAGGTCATCCGTGCAAGGGCTAGCCATGTGCTAGGCGATTTTGTGGCTTCAGTTGCTGCGGTGAAAAGTTTGCCGTCCACGTATAACCTTGACTTTCAGGAAATCACACCCAAACTATGGGCATCCATGGAAAATATGCGTGCTTCGCTGGACATGTTCCACAAGTTACTTCCTAGACTGAAAGTAACCGCTGATCTCTCGGGAAAAGTGAACGCAAGTTTTGTGGCTGCAACCGAGTTGGCTAACGTTCTTGTTCGCAAATATGATGTTCCGTTCCGAACTGCGCACAAGATAGTAGGTGCCTTAGTGAAATCATTGTTAGAAGCGAAACTGACTTTCGTAGATGCTACTCCTGAATTGCTGCAAAAAGCGGCTGAGGCGGCTGTGGGCATCGAGTTAACAGTTGAGGCTGAAGACCTGAAAGCGCTCTTAGACCCGCTTGAGCTTGTTGAAGCCTGCAACGTCAAGGGCGGACCTGCCCCAACGGAGGTTAAAAAAGCGTTAGATGTATGGAAGAAAAAATGGTTTTCAACAAAATCCGATATAATTCAGATGGGCAAGAAGCTTGAAGAAGCTGAAAACAACCTGAAAAAAGCTCTCCAGTCCTATTTTCCCGTGAACTCCAGCGATAACGTAAAACTTAAAAACACAAAATTGTAGGTAGGAGATAAATATTATCGAAAGTGGAGATGAATATGCCCTTACGTAACGATATTAAGAAGATTATGATTATTGGTTCCGGACCAATTGTTATAGGGCAAGCTTGTGAGTTCGATTATTCTGGTACCCAAGCATGTAAGGCCTTGAAATC
>DAOVIH010000064.1 GCA_030673805.1 Candidatus Bathyarchaeota archaeon
CAGTGGACATAGTTGTTAGGGGAGAAGCCGAAAACACTGTGGTTGACCTTGCCGGTTGTATTAAAAAAAGAGATTCGCTAAAAACAGTGAAGGGAATCTCGTTTAGAAGTGGAAGAGAAGTTGTTTCCACTCCCAAGCGCCCGCTAATTAAGGACCTAGATTCACTGCCCTTTCCAAATCGAAAACTTGTAGATTCAGAGTATCATTGCATGGTTGCCGGAGCGAATGTTGCACCAAAAAAGTTTACAGGCATTGTTTCCTCTCGGGGATGCGTTCATGGATGTAGGTTTTGCAGTTGCACCCAGTTTGCCGAAAACATATGGCATCCAAGATCCGTTGGCAATACGCTTGAGGAGTTGCTTCTCTTGAAGGGAGAAGGATATAAACAATTTATGCTTGTAGATGACAGTTTCACGCTTAACCCTAAGAGAGTGATTGAACTGTGTAGAGGCATGCGAAGGGAGAAAATGGACATGGAATGGATCTGCGAAGGCAGAGTAGACAACTGCCCCAGTGAAATGCTCCGGGAAATGGTGGCTGCAGGCTGCAAGATACTGTATTTTGGAATCGAAAGTGCAAATCAGAGAATACTAAATTATTATAATAAGAGAACAACACCACAACAATCCGAAGATGCGGTGAAAAAAGCCAGAAGAAGTGGAATGGACGTTATTATCGGCTCGTTCATTTTGGGTGCTCCTGACGAAACAATGGAAGAAATCCTAAACACAATAGAATTTGCCAAAAAGATCCCTATTGACCTACCTCAGTTTAACATCTTGGGTGCCCAACCTGGAAATGATCTATGGGAAGAATTAGTAGCTAAACGATTCATAAATGAAGAAGAATATTGGGAAACTGGAATTGAGGTCTCCAAACTAAGCCTTAGCTCAGTATCCTATGATGAGATCAGAAGAACGGTACATGAAGCCTTTTACCGGTTTGTAAGTAGACCAAGTTTTCTCTTGAAGCAGACAGCAAGAACCCTCAGAAGCAACTACAGGAGAAACGTGATAATTAACAGTCTTGGATCATTAGGTGAGATAAGAGAGAAAGCCCGCTATGTCGCCTAAAACTATTGTCTAACCTGAAATTAAGAGTATTACTGGGTAAAAAACAACAAAATGAAAAAAAATCTTATGGGTGAAATCTGCGTGTGGTTCTCGGAAAAGGAATTGAATCTATAATGTTTTCTAGGTCAAGAATCCACGTGATAAGTCGCTCCAATCCAATCCCAAAACCAACATGGGGTACAGTTCCGTACCGCCTCAAATCAACGTACCAATCATAGTCCTTTTCGTCTAATCCCATCTTTCTTATTCGATCAACCAAGATTTCTTTGTCATCTTCTCTTGCCCCACCAGTGGAAATTTCGCCTATCCTTGGAACCAGCATATCAACCGACATCGCGATTTCTGGTCGGTCTCGGTAGTTCTTGCAATAAAAAGCCTTTATTGCGGCTGGATAATCGTAAACAAAGAATGGTTGACCGAAAATCTCTGCCAAAGATTTTTCGTCTTCATAACCCAGATCGTCTCCCCAATTCAATTTAGTACCCAATGGCTGAAGTTTTTGGAGTGCTTCAGTATAGGTTATTCTTGGGAAAGGTGTCTCCACTGAAGTTAGTTTTGAGATGTTCACGCCTAACTCCTCAAGTTGCCTCCCACATTTTTCAGCTGTTCGAAGGCAAATCTGAGATACGAGTTCCTCTTGGAACGCCATTAAGTCATTCATGTCAGAAAAGGGCCATTCTCCTTCGATGTGCCAGTATTCAGTTAAGTGCCTAATGGTTCTGCTCTTCTCAGCACGAAAAGAAGGTGCAATACAATAAACTTTTTCCAAAGAGTAGATCAATATTTCAAGATAAAGCTGAGAGCTTTGGGTGAGGTAAAGGTTCTGATCAAAGTACTTCAAACCAAAAAGGGTTGATCCACCTTCCACTGCCGCAGAGATAAACATTGGTGGTGAAACTTCGACAAAGTTTTTGCCTGCAAAAAACTCTCGGATGAACTCCAATATGTCAGAGCGAATTTTCATTATTAAGTTCATTCGACGGCTACGAAGCCATAGATGGCGAACATCCCGCAAGAACTGTTCACTCTGATCCTTAGATATGGGAAAAACCTCGGCCAAACCTATTATTGAAATTCTCTCAACAGAGATCTCAAAACCGCCTGGGGCACGTTTATCCCTTTTCACAACTCCCTTGAGAGATAGAGAGGACTCGATCGTCAAGAGTCTTGCTTTTTCCCAGTCTGGGCTGCTATTCTTGACCGTGCACTGAATAACGCCTGTCGAATCTCGCACAACCAGAAAAACTACCCCTTTTCCTTCTCTTTTGCGATAAACCCAACCGCGTATTGCAACGTTTTTGTCTTCCAAGTTACCGTCAAGGACTTCGCAAACGTGAACCAAAGCCATTGTGCATCAACGATGCTGTAAATAAGGCTTTCAACCCTAAATGCCTATCTCTGTGAGTTCACACTTCCTTTACCTTAGGTTCGGATACTTTGTACATCACCATCAGAGACAAAGGCAAGGCGACAGCAGCCAGAAGGATAAACGGAAGTTGCGGGGCCACAAATGCGTAGAGAAAACCAACGATAACTTGAACGATAGCTTGAACGACATACATGAAAAATTGCATGCAGCCTATTGCTTTACCTCTTAAACCCCGCGGAATTAGGTCACTAAGCAATACTTGTGAACTATTAAACTGCAAAACCTGAGCAAGACCGAATAGGAAAAAAGCCACCAAGAGAAGTCTGAAATCCGCAACTACAAAAAGGAGCATTGAAGGAATATATAACAAGAATCCAAGTACTAGGAAGAATTTTCTTCCTACGCGATCCATTCTTAATCCAGCTAGGATAGCAGGTAGAAATATACTAAAATACATGAAAGTCATGACGATGGCCCATTGTGATGCCGTGATGTTCAGAATTGTGGTAGCGTACACCACAAAATATAGGTGGCAGCCAACTACTAAACCGTTTATCCCTACAGTAGATAAGAAAATGTAGAATGCGGATTTTGGAAGTTTGTTCCAAACTTGAATGCTTTCTCTCATAGATTTTGGATATTCTCTTAGCGCTTTGAATATATGTATGGTCGCGATCTTGGTGCTGTTGAGTAGGGTCTCTTTAAGACGTGACCTCAGAGTTGCAACTACAACGTAAGCCACCAAAACTATAGTGTATGCTATGCGCATTCCCAAATCAAGTTCGAACATGAGGACCAACGACTGGGCAATCAGTGGAGCAGGGAGAGAGAAGAGGTTGGTTACGACAGATTGGAAATTGTAGGCAGTACCTCTGTTATTCGGAGACAAAGAGTCCATTAAAAGGGCAAACAAAGCGGGTTGATAGATCAAACAAAGGTTTTGGAGGACTACTCCTATAACTATGAAATGCCAAGATGGCGCTATTATGAAGAAGAAAGACCCAAGAGCTAAGCCGTAAGTCATTGTGGCTATAAGCCATCTCCTGCCATGCTTGTCCGCCAGATACCCTCCGGGTATTTGGACTAAGGCAGCAGTGATAGATCCAGCAAAACCAATGACAGACAAAAGAAAAGTGTTCGCCCCCAAACTTAGGTAATATAGGCTTTCATAGGTAGCTGGAATTGGCATCGTAATAGCCATTAAGATCCAAGTGATCAACAAAATTAGGAAATTGCCTTTAAGGAAAGCGTTTTCACCGCGGAAAAGGGAAGAAAGCTTCATCGGCACCATCCATTTTGGACCCGCATATTTATCAATTCGGAAGAAAAAACTAGCTTGAACATAGAAACCAATTTGCCGAAAAACATAGGTGAGTTTGTTTCGTCAATTGTATTTCCCGAATCCACGTCAGCACCCATGCGATCTAATGGTCTACTGAGGCACCACAAACACAGCCCACAGTAGATAGAGAACAGTCTTTCTTTTTTGCATACTGCGGTTCTTGACACATTTAAGGAAACGGAATTAGCCTTAAAATCTTCCACCCCCATTTTGTAAAAACCCAGACAGTTGGAGAGTGTTCTGTAATAGGTTTTCCCTTATTCTATTTGTGTTCCATCTGTCTGGGATGCCTAATTTCTTACACCCCAAAAACGAGTTTGACTGCTGAACCTTTAACAACTGTGCCCCTTAATCAGGCCATAGCATTCAATCTTTTTTGGTCTTTCTCGCGATAATGTTCTCGCGATAATGTCGATTGGCAGAGAGATTCGGATAAAGGAAAAACCATTTATCCTCAAACCCATAGAATGAAAAGAGGTGGAGGTTGATTTTTGGTTTACTGTAGCAAATGTGGTACTCAAAACAAGGAAGATGCAAAATTCTGTATGAAGTGCGGAGTTAGTCTAGGTGACAAAAAAGGGAGAAGTATGGAAGAAAGCGCAGAAGAATGGGGAGAAGACTTCGGCAAGCGTGCCGAAAAAGAGTGTTTCGGACTTCCCCACGGGGGTGCAATCGCAGGGTTGATCTTCGGTGCAATAATAATCATAGTGGGGATCTCTTGGTGGACAGGTTATGATTGGACCTTGTTTTGGCCAACCGTGATTATTATGTTTGGACTACTGATGCTCGTTGGAGGAGTCTATACCCTTCTACGTAGACAGCACTAAACAATCAAAGATAAGTCGCGAAAAGACAAGTTTTGGAACGATCGGAGTCTTGCATCGCTGTATTGATGCAAAAAACAATACAAGAGACCGCTAAGAAGACGTCTTTCCCCTCTTTTTCTAGAAAAAAAGAGATGATAGAAGTTATTTCAGATAAACTTCCAGAATCGGAGATAGATCTGTTAAGTTATTGAGTACAACCTTTTGGTTAGAAACCGTGTAAAGGACGTTGCCTATGTAGAGTGCCCTGTTTATCCAGTAGTTGCTGTCATGTAAGTCCCTTTCTACGTGAGTGATCGTTCCCCTTAGAACAAAGCCGTCACCAGTGGTTAATCCAAAGACGTAAGCTCCTTGCCAAACGAAGGTTCCATAATTGCGGGGATCGGGAGGATAAACTGTCTTGTCAATTTCAGCTAATGTAACCGGAATCACCAGCAGGTTTTTCGGTTTGTCGAATAGGAAAGCTTTGTGATCCCAAAGTATTGGAGAATCAGTCCCTCTATCACCGATTACATAAGTGTCCAGTTGTTTAGGATCGTTGACGTTGCTAACATCGAAGAGAGACAGTTTCACCCCTTGGTACCAAGCCCAGTCTGTTTCGATAGCTTCAACGGTTTCTTTGCCTACGCCTATCAGATGATTTTCGTCGTAAGGATGTAGATAATCTGAGTAGCCAGGAATCTTCAGTTCACCTAGGACTTTTGGATCATTGGGTTGACTTAAGTCAATAACGAAAAGCGGATCCACGGTCTCGAAAGTTACAAGATAGCACTTGTCCCCCATGAATCTGGCTGAGTGCAGATCCTCGCCTACCGCTAGGTTCTCTAGTTTACCGACTAAACTCAGATTCATGTTCAAGACATAGACGTTGTTTTGTTGAATGCCATTTGTTCTGGAGTTGGTGGCTAGTCTGAAATATTCGTTGTTTTCATCCATGGAAAACTGATTTAGAACGTAACCGGGCACTTTGCCCTCAGCTTCAAACGCAAATCCACCCTCATCGATTCTTATTCGGTGAATTTCAGTTCCATCTCTAGACCAGTAAGTTACGTAAACATTGCCTGGGGAAACGTACATGTTACTTGTACTTCCAGTCATTATCGTCATGTTTGTGGGGTCCTGTTCGTTGTCAAGAATATTCAACCCTATGTAGGTCGTAAAGGTGTAATAATCGTCACTGACATTACTGTAAAAGATTCTTGTAGCTTCGATTTCTGAGATTTTTTCGTCTTCACAGACTTTTGGAAGGATTACGGTTTCATTGACAACTGAAGCTGGCTGGCTCACAACCGCATAAACGTAGTTGTCCACCATCCTAGAATTGAAGTAGCTACCACTTGTTGTGAAGTCTCTGGTCAAAACTGGAGCGGCCTTGTTGGAAATATCAAAGATTTTTATGAAGGTGTTGACGTTTC
>DAOVIH010000039.1 GCA_030673805.1 Candidatus Bathyarchaeota archaeon
CACGTCTTCACCTTTAACTTCTTGAAACAACTCTTCCTTGGGAGTGTCCAAAGGGATGGCTATTCTGTCAACACCACATTCAGCTAAAACTCCGATGGTTTTGCGGTTCAAGGGTTGACATGAAACTGAGACTGGAACCATGGTTTGCGTCCTTAATTTTTTGAGGATAGCCAAGAGATGTTGAAAAGCCTCTGGATAGTTTAGGGTTTGAATGCATACCCGTTTGATCCTCCCGAGTTCAAAAGCTCCTGAAATTCTTTCGAGCACTTCTTTGGTGGAAAAAACTGGCCAAGTGACCCTAGAGAGCAGTTCGCTCCTGCCTCGACTGCTCCTAGCTTGAACGCAAAAACTGCAGTTCGCAGTGCATTTACCCTGTCTGTAGGTCATTAAGTAACAAGTTGTGGGTTTGGCATCAAGTTTTCCTTCCAAAAGTCCAATGACCATGGCTGACCCTAAAGAGACGCGTAAACTAACGGGTAAAACCCCATCAAGACACTTAGCAGCATTCTTCGCCAAGAAGATTCACGATAGAAGTTTTTATCGTTAATGTAAGATCAATTAATTGTTTAAGTCTTTATTTCTCCTAATTTGTAAAATTTTTCGCCTATTTCAGATAAGCTCTCAATATTATCAGAAGATTCCGTCTTCCATAGTTCAATGGATAACAATTGAAGATAAGCCGAATGACAAGTATTCATACGATACTAGGTTTCATTTGGAGAGGGAATTGACGCTCTGAAGGGATAAGATAAAAAAAGCATGACAGTTTTGAAGTTTTTGTTCGACGTAACCTTCAGAGTCACTCTTTCTCTCCTAAGTTCTGCGCCCCTTATTCTAATGTGGAACGGATTTAAGCTTTTTGAGTTTATCACAAAACATGGAAAGAAACAAAAAACGTACAAGACCCTCGGTTCTTGTAGACAAGACATGGGTTAAAAAGCAACTTAGAAAAAAATGGAACGAAAACTATTATACGGTGCACAATAGTCTTTCCAAAGAAAAAACCCATGGGCATTCTTTCACCTGAAAACCTGTGGCACATGGACGAAGAGTCTCTAATTGCCATATTCAACACAAATAGGTTAAACCGAAACCATAGGAGAGTCTATTTCTATGCTCCAAGTTTCACGTACTACAAAACAAGTCGTTTTTGTTCTTCACCAGACCTTTTTCCTACAGTTTCAATAACAGGCAAAAGCTGTGCTCTCAATTGTAAACATTGTGGAGGCAAAGTTCTAGAAACTATGCACCCCAGCCTCACACCAAAGAAGCTTATTGAAACATGCAGGGAACTGAAGGAGAAGGGAGCGTTAGGTTGCCTTATCAGCGGTGGGTGCATGCCAGATGGGTCGGTTCCCCTGAAACCATTCTTGTCTACTATCAGAAGAATTAAAGAAGAATTAGGCTTGACTCTGATGGTCCACACAGGTATCATAGATTCAGAGACTGCTAGAGGTCTAAAGAAAGCCCGAGTGGACTTGGCGTTGATAGATGTTATTGGCTCGGATGAGACCATAAAAGAGATTTGTGACCTCGACTTCACCGTTAAAAACATTGAACACTCACTTGATTTAATTCAAAAAGCTGGTGTAAATTTCGTACCCCACATTGTAGCTGGACTTCACAACGGAAAACTAAAGGGGGAACTTAGAGCTCTCAAAATCATATCTCGCTACAAACCCAGCGCTGTAGTAGTGATAGCATTTATGCCTTTGCATGGAACACCTATGGCAGGTGTTGAACCTCCTAAACCCATAAACATAGCCCGAACTATAGCCACAGCAAAACTAATTCAACCCAATACACCTTTGGTTTTGGGATGCGTGAGACCAAAAGGAAAACACCGAGCCAATACAGATATTTTGTCGCTAAAAGCCGGAGTTGATGGCATCGCCTTCCCCACCCAAGCAGCAATAGAATTCACTGAAAACCGAGGATACGAATTGTTCTTCTCCCCCTTCTGCTGCGCACACATTTGCTTGGATATCAAGAAAAAAGGGAAGTCAACAAAGCTTTAATTAAACCTTTTTTCGAAAACTTCGAAGTGGAACAAATCGAAAGGTTTTCAAGAAGCACCAGTCGGTTTCACGAAATTTTTCAATGTGAATAATTCCATAGCTTCCCCTGATCTGAATAGCAAATTAGATTTTGGGGAAAAGAGCAATTAAACCTCGAACATTCTGTAAAGGATACAGACTCAAAATACTAAAATTGTTTAAGGACTATACCTAAGCCCGCAAGGTGAGTTTGTGTGTTAATTGCAGGCGTAGATGAAGCAGGACGCGGCTGCATAATTGGACCATTGGTCATAGCTGGCGTATTGTTTGAAGAAGAAACCTTGCCGATTTTGACAAAATTAGGCGTCAAGGACTCAAAGTTGTTGTCATCCCAAAAACGCCAAGCATTATTCACCAAGATCATCAAACATGCTAAAAAACACGCAATAATTAAGCTAACACCTGCAGAAATTGACAAGGCAGTCCAAAGTAGAAGAAAACTCCACAAGTTGAACAGACTTGAAGCGCACACAATGGCAAAGGTTATAGAAGCATTGAGACCCGAAGTTGTGTATGTTGATGCTGCGGATGTTATAGAAACCCGTTTTGGAACACATATTCAAGAAAATGTGCCCTTTAAAGTAAGGATAGTCTCAGAACACAATGCTGACAAAAAATACCTTGTTGTTTCTGCAGCATCGATTATTGCAAAAGTTGAAAGAGACAAAGAAATTGCCAACCTATCACGAAATTATGGGGAGTTCGGCAGCGGATATTTAACCGACCCTAAAACCATAAAGTTTCTTAGGAACTGGTTAAAAACTAATTGTGAATATCCTGATTGCGTTAGGAAATCGTGGAAGACTGCAAAAAAAGTCAAAAATGAAAGAGGCACGATCCAGAAGAAACTCTTTTAGGAACCTTCAATCAAATCCTTGGTGTGCATCGCCGACAAATCTTTCTCAGAAAGACAGATTATGTCTTCAGACAAGGAAAGTGCCTGATCCGAGAAGAATACTGGATGGGTCTCTACTACTTGGCAATAGCTTACGATTTCTTCAACCCTGCGTTCCAAGTACCGTTCACCTTTTAATACTACACTTCCAATTATTAGTTCTTCCTCGCGAGGTAAGGTCATCACGAAATCGAAAGGAGCCTTCTTAAAAGAGGCGATGTTGCAGAAGGCAAATTTTCTAAGAACCCTCCTAAGGAGGGTCTTTCCTACAATGGCTTGTTTAGCCCTATGAAGCAGACACTGGCGTCTTGGCTCGGAGCTTTCAAGCACGTCAATTGGCTTAGCAACTGGAACCCCCAATGTCTTATTCAATTTGTAGGCAGAGGGAACTGAAGCTCTAGTCATCCCCCGTTCATATCCATAAAGTGTTCCTCTTGAGACACCTATCATCTCAGCAAGCCTACCCGTTGAAAGCCCCAAGGCTTTTCTGCTCCTCGCGACTAGCAAACCATCTATTTCAACAGAATATCCACCGGGGCTAGCGTGGATAAGAGGAAAAGCCTTCCTGAGTGTTAAGCGTTCCAAGGTTCTCTTGGTAATTGCGAAGACGTTGTATCTGGAGTATACTGTGTCATCGTCCAGCGGTTGATTATTGGTCATTTGTCCTATTATCAGTGGTGCTGCAGAAATGCGCTCAGCTATTACACTGATGTCCAGTCCGTCCCGGGAGGAAAGGTGGTCTATATCGGATTGAAACTTCACTAAAAGAGTTTTTTCCTCTTTCCTTGCTGCGAAGTCGAAGCAACTGGGGCGTGAACAGCATATTTGGGAAACGGCAAAGCCTGCTTCGTTGAGGGCAACCGCAACGCTCACTGCGTTCTCCATTTCCCAATGGTTCATTTGACCATCACAGGAGATACCCAACAAGCACTAAAATATAAAGGATGCTTTTTCCTAGAAATACCTCAATGAGAAGTTTTGAGAGCTAATTTATTAGGCTTAGTGTCTAACGTTTCGCCAGTATCATCGCGTGAGCCTTGTCGTATGGTTCTAGGTGTATAAGTTCGTCTACTGAGAACCCTCTTTTTCTTAATACGCTTATTTCTTGTTTGTAAACCTCAGAAGGTTCCATGGTAACGTCTATGCTCTGAGCCTTCACAGCTAGCATTGTCCAACCAGAAGCTTTTAAGAAGCAATCGGCGTTGTCAGCTAAGATCTTAGCTTGTTCAGGTTGTGCCACGTCACAATATACTATGTCAACTTTTCTAGGAATAAACATAGCGTATTTATTTGGAAATCGTGCGTCCTCAAGAAGCGGAGACATGTTGGACCTATGGCTGCAAACATTATTTACGAGTTCTCTTATTGACCTTGAAGCAAATTCCACGCAGTAAACATGGCCCTTTTCTTCTACGAGGTCCGAAACATGACTCGCAGTAGTTCCAGAAGCTGCGCCCAAATAGAGAACCCTATGTCCAGACTTGATGGGAACGTTCTTTAAGCCTTTTAGAATCGCTGCAGCCAATTTACTTCTAAAAGCATCCCAAATCCGGTATTCGACGCCTTTTGAAAGCACAAGTCTTTCGCCATAAACATTTTTTCCAGTGATTAGGTTTCTTGTGGCTAGTCTGGTTGCGCCTTCTGTTAGAATAGCTTGGTAGACTCCTTGATGCTGCGGGTGAGGCTTAACCCTTGCGTTCACGACGTTTTTTTCTCCATCTCTTGTTGTACCGTTTCCTTTCAATCTTGGGCTTTCTCTCTCGTGGCTGAGGGGGGTCTTTATACTTTTTCAGAATTTCATCAATTCTCTTGTCCAAGGCCGTCTTTAACAATTCGCCTATGAGGCGTCCACCAAAGGCATCAGCCCTTGCAGCGATGGCTAGTTTGCCAGCTAAAGCCCTGGCAATTTTTCCTCTCTGCCAGCTTTTCGCGTCGTGAACCAAAGAGTGCTGAAAGATCATTCCGTGTTTGGGAGGACGCGCCCCAGTTTTCAAAGAACGAAACAGAGCTTTCTCAGCTCCTAGGACTTGAATTGTGCTTGCGGGCCGTCTAGCCAAGGTTTCCAAGCTTCCAGCGGCTGCTATCAAACGGGCACCTAGCAGGGAGCCTGCAATAGTTCTTGTATTGGGCGCAACCTCTACCATTGTCTTGTCCAAGTAGCTTCCCATGGATTTCCGTAAACTGAATAACTCAAGTATACTCTTGCCAAGCATTTGGATCTGGAGGAGATCTGCTTCCAGGAGGTTACCGCCCATTGATGTCTCTGAAACTTTCGCGATTACTTTAGCCCTTGCCTTGGGAATATCCGCTTTTTTGAGAGCGTCAAATGAAAAGCTTTGTCTACCTCCCATAATTGCAACCAGCCGCGCATAGGTTTCATGTTTTTCAACCAAGCGGTCAAGCTCTGGAAAATGGATGCCATACCATTCACGAAGGCGACCCATGAACAGATTTAAGGTTCTGTCCAAGTCGTCCACGGTGTGAATAGTCTGGGTGACGATCAGATCTCTTTTTTCAACAGCACCTTTAACCCTTGACTTTGTGATTTCCATGCTGACCTCATAGGTCCAGTGATCGAATTCCTCCGAGTCTTTGATAAAGCCCGTTTCAACTGCAATCTTTTCGGGGTTAGACCGCAATATCTCGGCAGCTTCGCATTGTTTAGACGTCTCAGTTTTAACGTTCAGCTTTTGCTGGACCTCTTTTGCAAGGGCTGAATTGCCGAAAACAAAAGCTTCATAGCCACAACTCTGAAGAGACGCCATTAGCTTCTTAAGTTCTTTTGTAACTTGTCCGCTTTCGAACTTCATCAGAGTTTTCGCAGCTACTTGCGGTTTTTTTGGGAACAAAACCTTAGCCACTAGGGCGTTCTCTTCGTTAAATGCAAAAAACCCGAAGTAGGAGGGAACAATAACAACCTTCATTTACATGCCCCAATCAGACTAAGTAATCACTCGTTTGTCTTGTTAAGTTCAAAACTTTCACCAGCTTGTTTTTTCACAATTCAACCCTTTCTTCTATGAGCCTTCTAAAATCAGCACATTCCTTTAAAGTGTTTGGTGTGTGAACCAAAAATCGAGTATTAAAAAGTAACCATCAAACTTCCAGTTCAAACCATAAAGTTTCTGTTTTTCTCCCCTTTCATAACCTGTTTTCTTTCTTTTCTTGGGGATTCGTTAAGGTTGCTCTCTAGCGATACCACTTTCGAATTTCCTTCACAGCATCATCTGAAGCTTTTTCCTCAGAAAGCATGCAGTCAACGCTATTCTCGCATGTAATACATAGATCTGGAATAGCTACGCCTTTTTCTCGATCAGCCAAGTACCCGAAGTAATGGGCACAATCGGTATCGGTATTCTCCTTAACTTCTGTGGAGCAAAAAGGGCACACTCTTATTTGGACAATCTTTGGGCTGTCAAAAGACTGTTTACACTTAACATTCGAACATCTGTAGCTCTGTTTTTGTGATGCCATCCCAGTATCCATAGCTTCCTTCGTGCTGAGACTATTTAGCTTTTACACATTTTCCATAAATATTACAATTCAACAAAAACAGTTTTTTTGAAAAAAGTCCAGGGGAGTTTTTGAATGTTTAGTAGTTTTCACACCAGACTTCAAAGTAACTTTTTGCGTGGTCACAAACTGGACAATTATCTGGAGCTTCGTCGCCTTCTAAAACGTAGCCGCAGTTTCGGCATTTCCATTTTATAGTTGTATCTTTCTTGAAGACTTTCCTTTGTTTCACGTTTGCCAGCAGTTTTAGGTAGCGCCTCTCATGATACGCTTCAACTTTTGCAACCATAGTGAATGTTTGGGCTATTTTTGGGAATCCCTCTTCTTCGGCTTTTTTAGCGAAGTTTGGGTAAATCGTTCCCCACTCCATTTTCTCTCCTTCGGCCGCTGCCTTCAAATTTTCGGCAGTGGTAGCAATAATCCCTGCAGGGAAATCAGCAGTAATTTCTGCCATTCCTCCTTTTAGACATTTAAAGAACAGTTCAGCATGCTCTTTTTCGTTGTCAGCGGTTTCTCTAAAGACCGCTGAGATCTGTTCATATCCCTCTTTCTTGGCAACGCTGGCAAAAAAGGTGTACCTATTTCTAGCCTGGGATTCACCGGCAAAGGAAGCTAAGAGGTTTTTTTCGGTTTGGCTGCCTTTCAGTTCCATATTCAAACCTCCCTTTCGTAATTAGTTCTTCGAGCATAATAAAAGCATTCTCTCAAGATCCCTAGTTGATTATGCCCTCCCTGAAGCCTCAAAGCGTTTCTAACCTCAAAGTTTTTTTACACTTTTGAAAACAATATATCTCCTAAAGATGATAAGTTGAAGGGTAATTCGAAAATTAAGTTGAAACTATGGAATCGGTTAACTTTGAAACCACTGAAAAATAAGAATGCGAGAAAAACTAACTACAGCCCAAACAGACTATTAGTTGTCTTCTTTGTGTTGTGGATCATAACACAAGCTTTCCTAGCAACTTCCTTTGTCTCCGGGGAGAACAAGACCTACGCTAGCATCGCCGTTAATCCCAAAACTGTAGCCCTTGGAGACTCTGTTACCATCACATCTTGGATCATTCCCTTGCCGCCCTACGATGGTCGCGAAGGCTACAAAGGTTACGTGTTCAACATAACCAAACCTAATGGAGTAGTAGACACTGTGATCAAGGATTCCTACGGAGACGCAACAGCCACCTTTGTCTACCCCTGTGACCAATTGGGTGTGTGGCAAGTGTTTTTCCATTGGGATGGGGATAATGATCATGAAGCCGCAACCAGCCCAACTGTAACTTGGAACGTAGTCAGGGAGATACCCCCACCCGAGCCAATTGTTCCTCCCAAAGACCAACCTATTCCGCGTCCACTAAACAGTGGAACACGAGAATACTGGGAAATCTCTGGGCCATGGCCCGGAGGCGGCAGTTTTTCAAGCTACAACGCTTCCGGAGTGAATTTTAACCCCTACACCCTTGGACCAACGACTTCCCACATCCTATGGAAAAAACAAACTAACCTCGGAGGCTTAATAGGAGGCGGAAAAGCAGGCTCCTTTAAACCGGAAGGGGTAGAGCCAATAGTGGTTGCGGGAAGAGTCTTCTATTTGTCATCAGGCTCCCTTGTTTGTCTAGACCAATACACAGGAGAAACCATCTTTGAAGTACCCGTAGACGCTGACGACCTTATTTTCAGCGAATTTGATGAAGGTAAGGTTGCCCCTGTGCTCAGGTACTACTCGCATCTTTACACTTCGAACAGGAGCGATATATCAGCATTTGACCCTTGGACAGGAGACCTCGCATGGACATTACGCTACAATGGCACCGTCGGTGAGGGATATTGGGAACTTGGAAAGAGGGCTTGGATGACACACGCAAACCACGCTTTATACGTGAGCTTTGCACCTGGTACGCTTTACAAGCTTGACCTAACAAAACGAGTCACCTCTACCACAAAATTTGTGGACATTGTAGCTTGGTCAGTTCAAACTCCCATTGACCCTCCAGATCAGAACAACCCTGCAATGCCTCTTGTAGGCGACGGAGTGGTTCTCACATATTGGATGAGCGGACTACAACAAATCGCCTTTGACGAAGAAACTGGAGAACAACTATGGAATCAAACCTTAGATCGAAGAACCAATAGTTGGGGCTGTATTGCCTACGGCAAATGGATGAGCGCCTTTAGCGATGGTTCCTTTCGAGCATATGATGTTCACACTGGCCAACTTCTTTGGAAAACTGAGGAGACTGTCCACCCATGGGGCGAATTTTCTGCTTTTGGCGTAGCATCTGGCTATGGCAAAGTCTACTGTGGAACTTACGACGGCTATTTCCGCTGTTACGATGTTGAGGATGGAAAACTACTATGGGAATATTACAGCGGAGACACAATTGAAACCATGTTCGGAACCTTCCCTTTTTGGGGGACTCCTGTTGTTGGAGACGGTAAAGTATATGTAGCTACAGGGGAGCATAGCGCTCCAAATCCCGTGCCAAAAGGAGACAAACTCTACTGTTTCGACGTGAACGATGGGAAGATACTATGGGAACTTGAAAATTTCAGGGGTGCGCCCTATGCATCAGCCCTAGCAGACGGAATCTTCTTCGCCTCCAACCTCAATGACGGTTGCCTCTATGCATTTAGTAAAGGAGAAACAACCACTGAAATTACAGTGACCCAGAGTGGTAGTATCCCAGAAGAAGTATTGATTCAAGGTCGCGTAACAGATCAATCCCCTGCAGATGTGGGTGCGCCAGCTTCAAATATTAACGTGCACCTAACTGCAACTACACAGGAAGGAACCGAAATTGAAATTGGCAACGCAACAACGAACACCTATGGCTTGTTCCAATATGTCTGGGCGATACCTGATCCCGGTTCCTACATAATTTCAGCCACGTCTAATTCTGAAGCCTACTGGAGCTCCACTGGAGCAACAAGCTTCCATCTATTTAGGACTCCTTCTCAATCGCTTCTAACAAACCTCAACTTGGCAATAGCAATCGCAATCATAGTAGCAGCAATCATCTTAGTTTATGCTTTATTGTCAGTGAGAAGAACCGAGAAAAAGTGAGTAACAACTTCATTCTTTTCTAGTGATCTGACAGATAAGTATGTGTTAATCGTTCTTCTGGAATCCAAAAGCTTGTGTTTACGTACTTATGCTTGCTTGTGTCCAGACATATCCAATCTTTCCAACTTGTTTCATAGAACATCAAAAAATAGCCTAGGCTCTACCCCATTAGACACGAAAAAAACCAACCTCAATTGCCGGATACTTCATTTTTTCGTTTGTAATCTTGGCTTTGAAACAATGGACTTGAAATAATAAGATCTGCTGTAGCACGATTGCAGGCTGTTGGTACATTGTAAAGGACCGCTACGCGGAGAAGGGCTTTCACATCAACATCGTGGGGAAGAGAGGTTAGCGGATCCCAAAAAAAAATAAGATAATCCAATCCTTCGTTAGCAATTAATGCTCCAATTTCCATGTCGCCACCCTGAGGTCCACTTTTAAGTAATCTGATTTCTAAACCTGTTTTAGCGAGAATCCTCTTTCCGGTGCCTCCGGTTGCATATAAGTTGTAACAAGACAATGTTCCCTTGTTGAAATCACACCATTCCACTAGGTCAGCTTTCTTATTGTCATGGGCTACCAAGGCGATGTTTTTTCGCAAACAAATCACCAACAACTGGAAACAAACAACTTTTGCTGTATTAATCTTTTTATCAGGGTTTTCGCTCCAAAGAATACAGAAAATCCTAATTATCACTTAGAGCTCATAAATTACATAACTTGCTGGGGAAATGACTTAAATAAGAATTCACAAGTGATTTTGGATATGGTCCCTAGAAGATCACGCAGAAACAAATCTAAAAAGCAGAAATCTAGTAAGAACAAAAAAACAATATATGTTATAAGTTTACTAGCAGTTTTTATAGCAATCATTGGTGGATATTTTCTATTTGGAGGAAACCAAGTCAGCATGCAAAACAAAGTTTTGTTTAACACAAACATGGGCGACATTGTAATTGAACTTCGGGAAGACATGCCAACTACTACAGACAACTTTAGAAAACTCGTTAATGAAGGGGTTTATGATGGAACAGTTTTTCATAGGGTAATTGAAAACTTCATGATTCAAGGGGGCGATCCCACTGGAACTGGATATGGCGATCCTTCAATCCCAAATATAAAAGACGAATTTACCGCATCCAATCATAATGACAAAGGAGCAATCGCGATGGCAAATGCAGGTCCAAACACTGGGAGTAGCCAATTCTTCATTAATGTTGTTAACAACAATCACTTGGATACGCAACATCCAGTTTTCGGAAAAGTCATAGAGGGAATGGATGTTGTAGATAGCATCTCAAAAGTAGATACAAACGCAAATAACCGCCCAACAAAAGATGTAATAATAATCAACGCAGAAATTTTCGAGTGAAGACCAACTTTTAATGCCGCTAGTACTTGAACTCAGTACATGAATCTATGCTACAAAAAAGGGAATCCTGTTTTGGAGAGACACACAAACTGTGCCTATTGACACAGAACAGATAGAACCTCCCCATTGCCTAGAATTGGCTATTACCGCAAACCATAAAACTGAACTTACAGAATTATGAATTTGGAGTTTTGAAATGCCAAGAGCGATCGTACTGATAAATGTGTCATCTGCCTTTGAAGACTCAGTTCTTAAAGAAGTTCTAAAGCTCGATAGCGTGGAAGAAGCTTACGTCTCCTACGGGGTTTATGATGTAGTAGCAAAA
>DAOVIH010000059.1 GCA_030673805.1 Candidatus Bathyarchaeota archaeon
ATTCAGTTCAAATTAACAATATCGCTACTCTAGGGTGTCTTTGCAGTCTAGAAATCGGTGATCTTCCTTTGGAAGAGAGCCCTTTTCACAAGTTCACTTTGCCTTAGCCAACGCTGCAACGAAATTTCAAATCGGGACGCTATCAAATTCAAGGCGTCATTTAAGGTTTTGAAAACCAAGGGTTTGCTACCCATAGCATTCCTGACGTTTTCACGCACTTGCCAGACCCCAACTGGCATTATATAGCCGGGGCGAGCTTCTCGAAGAACAATAACCGTAGCTTGTCTTCGTTCTTTCACCAGTTGTTCGCAGACTGCCAAACGTGCTGAATAATAGCAGCCACCAATTCTGGCATAGGTTGTTCTTCCATTGTTCTCTTCGTAATCGGAGAAAAGCACGGTTTTTTTTCCCTTGGGGTTCCATACTGTACCTGGATACCAAGCTTCCATTGCTTCGTAACGCCAGACATCTGGAATCATAAGTACTTCAAAGACGTTGTCTAGGTAATGTGATTCGTATACTCTGTATTCGTTAATTTCAGGATAGGTCTTTACTCTTCTAATTAGATCTTTTGAGATTATGTCATCAACTGCTGTGATGCTCCACCTTGTGGGAACGAGACGGCGGTTTCGTTTTAAACCGAAAGCGCCCACGCTGAAAGCCCGTTGGATCTTAGAAACCAATACACCTTTTGTGTAGAGTTCCACGACTGCATTGGTAGCGCTTAAATCTGTGTCATAAAATGCGTTTTCAATCCTGTCATCAAACCGCGTATTGCCTACTCGTAGATTTCGTATTTTTGCAGAAGGCCCAAAGGGCTGAACATTATTGTCAAGAAAAATGAGGCCTCGGGGCTTTTTAGTAAGATTCAATTCCACCTCGACGTTTTTTTCTGCTAGAGCCAATTCGCGGGTTTGATCCATTATTTTTCCAGCGTCCTCAAACTTGTGGACGTGAACTCGGTGTTTTCCGCGTATAAGAAGTGAACGAAATCCAACGATTTCATCTATCGTTTTTCCAAACCAACGCTCCGGCAGATCAAAGATGCTTGTGTCTTCGTCAACTGGAGGAACCAGCGGCCCGGCGTAGACATACGGATAACCGATTCTACCCACAAACACTGCTGGAGGAGAAACTCCTGAAATGTTTTCGCTAGACATTAAGGGAATACTCTTCAGAAAATAGTTAACTTTCACCATTATTGGACAACGGGGCTTTCCACATAGAAATTTGGAACCCTTACATGCGACACATATTCCACCTCTAGGAGCTCGAGTCGTTATTTGGTGACTATCCAAAACATTGTCGCTTCTTTCTTCTAAAACTTTGATTAGCCAGTTATCAGAAGTGTTAATCGAATTATGCGGTGAGACAGTGGATTTCATCGTTGAGAAATACTCCATCAGACTGAAATGCATTCTGTATCGAAAGATCTCAAAATTAAGCAGATTTTGAAGGGATTTTTTGAAGAAAAAAATACACTAGGTTAAAGTCAACAAATCTTGCAGAACCATATTTTTTTGGGGGATTCAATGGAAAAATATGTAAGCAGAACTGAAGAAGATATGAGTTCCAAATACAGGTAATGTGGGCTTTTGCAATAATGAAATTGTTGTGGCTTTCGGAAAAGGAAGTTGGGTCTTTAATATCTATGGAAGAGGTTTTGAAGTTAGTCGAAGAGGCCTTCAAAGAGAAAGGGGAGGGGCATGTTCAGATGCCTCCGAAACCATACCTATTCTATTCTAGATATAATGGGGATTTGAGGATTATGCCATCTTATCTTGAGCGACTAGATATTTCCGCAGTAAAGGTAGTCAATGTTCATCCTAATAACCCGAGTGAATTCAACCTCCCAAGCATAATGGCATTAATAATTCTTATTGATCCGAAAAATGGAGCGCCTTTAGCCATTTTGGGTGGCACCCAGATCACGGCCATGCGTACAGGCGCAGCTGGTGGTGTAGCCGCAAAGTATCTGGCAAGAAAAGACTCAAAAAAAGTTGGCATAATTGGAGCTGGGGTTCAAGCAAGAACGCAGCTTCAAGCGTTGGATTTAATACTCGAGGATTTAGAGGAAGTCAAAGTCTGGAGTAGGACATCGGCCAGCGCGAATCGATTTGTAATGGAGATGAGAACCAAAGTTGGCAAAGGAATAGAGATCACCCCAGAAAAGGATGCCCAATGTACAGTGGAAGGCGTTGACGTTTTGGTTACAACAACACCCTCAAGGAAGCCGTTGGTCCGAAAAGAATGGATCCCGCAAGGGGTTCACATAAACTGTATTGGGCCGATGCTCCTGGAAAAGAAGAGCTTGAACCAACAGTTTTTGAGGGTTCTAAAATAGTCGTTGACAGTTGGGAACAAGCCTCGCATGGTGGAGAGATAAATGTTCCTGTCGCTATGGGCATGATAAAGAAAGAAGATATATGGGCTAACATCGGCGAGATTGTCGCCGGAATTAGAGATGGCAGAACTTCACTTGACGAATTAACGGTTTTTGTTTCAACGGGTTTAGCCATTCAAGATTTAGTTGTAGCAGAACTAGTCTATAGAAAGGCCTTGGAGAATAAAATCGGTCGTTTCATAAAGATTTAGAACCACAGAGCCTGTGCCTTCTCATTATTCAAATTAGCTCTGTAGAGCTTTCTGTATTTGATCTTTCTTGGGCAACGAAGACAGTCTGTCTTTGACTTTCCCTTCTTCAAAGATGAGGATCGCAGGAATTCCAAGAATTTCATAGTGATGCCAAGTTTCTGAGGATGTAACGTCCATCTGGTAGAAATCCGCTTCAGATTCAAGGGCTTTTGCGCTTTCTAAGAAGACAGGTTCGACCATTTTGCATATGGGACATTTTGGAGAAGAAAAAAGAACTGCAACAGGTTTAGGTGAGTGCAAAACCTTGTCTTGAAAATCAGTGTCTGATAACACCTGAACACTGTAGGGTTTTTTCTTCTTAAATAAACCTTTTAGCCGCGAGGCAACGCTTGGGTATTTCTTGTAGGTTACTTGGTAGCCTAACCGTTCGATGGCACTTTCAATCTCCGAAACCGAGATAGTGGTGGAATCGTAGGTCACCTTTAATGTTCTAGCCATATAGTTGCCTCGGGCCTCATAAACTCCATTGAGACGGGCTACTTCTCGCTCCAAAAGAGGAATGCAAGTGGGGCAATCCATACGAACAACTGGGATGTTCCTGACCGTGAGCCTCTCGGCTTTCTTCATTGGATCACTTCTCCGGTTTGAATCGTCTCAGAAGCAAAGAGTTCGAAACAACCGAGATTGAACTAAAAGCCATTGCAGCGGCTGCTAGAACAGGATTTATAACTATGCCAATAGGTAGTAGAACACCAGCAGCTATGGGAATTAAAGCTGCATTATAGCCGAAAGCCCAAATGAAATTTTGTTTGATCTTTGAATAGGTGTGTTTGCTGAGTTGAATTGCCGTAACCACGTCCATCAGATTGTTTTTCATAAGCACTATTCCTCCTGCTTCCAAGGCCACGTCGGTTCCGCTTCCCAGCGCGATGCCTACATCAGCTTGTGCAAGGGCTGGAGCGTCATTTATCCCATCTCCGACCATGGCCACCACTAAACCTTCCGTTTGCAGTCTTTTGATTTCGGTTGCTTTTTTTTCTGGAAGAATTTCAGCCATATACCGCTTTATGCCGGCTTTTTTCGCGATTGCCTGGGCAGTTCGCTTGTGGTCACCAGTTATCATGATTACCTCAAGGTTCATTTTTTGGAGTCGACCAACAACTTCAGGCGCGTTTTCTTTAAGCTCATCCGCCACAGCGATTACACCGCTAACTTTGCCGTCAACCACCACGTAAACTAAGCTTTTCCCTTGATCCAAGAGGTTATCAGCAGTTCTTAGCAAGTTCTGATCCATTTTCCGCGCAGATTCCTCTACAAATTGGGGGGTTCCAACAATTACTTCGTCTTCACCAACAGATCCTTTCACGCCCTTTCCTGGAAAAACCTTGAAGTTTTTCGGTTCTTGAAGAGTAAGCTCCCTGTTAGTTGCCTCTTCAACGATTGCCTTTCCCACTGGGTGTTCAGACAAGTTCTCAAGTGAAGCAGCTAGGGCTAACAGTTGATCAGGGTTATCGCTTATCACATCAGTAACTGTTAGCTCTCCTTTTGTTAAGGTCCCAGTTTTATCGAAGACTATAGCCTGCAACTCCCTTGTCTTCTCAAGGTACTCCCCTCCTTTGATGAGTATACCATACTGCGCGCCTTTGGCTGCACCTACCAAAATCGCGGTTGGTGTAGCAATTCCCATCGCACAGGGACAAGCAACGATTACCACTGCAACAAACCTAGACAAGCTATACTCAAAACTTGCGCCCGCGAAGAAGCTCCAACCGACAAAAGTGAATATACCGATTATAAGTACCACGGGAACGAAATACTCTGAAATTCTATCTGCAAGTCTTTGAATTGGAGACTTGCTCAGTTGGGCGTCATTTACCATTTGCACTATCTGGTTGAGGGTAGTATTCATTCCGATTCGGGTTACCTCAACCTTTAGGGCACCGTCTTTATTGATGGTAGCTCCGATAACTTGGTTGCCTTTCTCCTTTGGGACTGGAATGCTCTCTCCAGTGATCATGCTTTCGTCAACAGAGGAGGTGCCACCAATTATCAGACCATCTAGGGGAATTCTCTCCCCCGGTTTAATAAGAAGCGTGTCGCCAGGCATTACTTTCTCGACTGGAATCTTCTCACGCGTCCCGTCTTCCTTTATCACGTTTGCAAATTGGGGTTGAAGATCCAAGAGTTTGAGTACCGCTTCAGAAGCCTTTCCTTTTGCAGTTTCCTCTAGCAGTTTACCAATTAAAATGAGAGAGAGTATCAGAGCAGCAGTATCAAAGTAGACGTCTTGGCTTGATGCTAAACTGGGAAAAAAAGTTACGAAAGTACTGTAAACCCAAGCCGTAGTAGTGCCAACCACTATTAGCGTGTCCATGTTCACAGTCTTGGCCCTAGCTGCCCCCCATGCACCTCGGTAATACCGAAAGCCTGCGATGAACTGGACAGGCGTAGCTAGCAGAAAAAGCCACATATTTTGCGAAAATAGTGGTAATGAAACGTTGAAAAACCCGATCATGAAGGTTGCTAGTCCAAGGGTGATACTGAACACTGTCAAACGTCTAAGGTTCCGACGTTCAACAGTGGGCTGAGTAAAAGTTAGCAAGCATTGCTCGCTACAAAAATAGTAAGTCTTCCCATCGATTTCTGTTTTCCAAACAGCGTTTTCTTCGTCCACATACATTCCGCAAACAGGATCGCGGGCCAAGCCAACCACTGAAGATACTAAAATGAAAGGTCAATAAAGTAGTATCTGTGAAAAACCCAAAGGGTTGTGGGGGTCAATTGTTCGACAACTCATTTTCAGTATAGAAAATAGAGCCCTCCAAGGTTTTTGAATTCTGCAATTGCAGAAAACGTGCTTGCGCAGATCACCAAGGATTCAATTTGGAAAGCTACATTTACTCTGTGCTTCTTCGAAACGTTCTCCTTAAAAGCAAAATATGAATCTAGACAGATTGGTAAAGGGGATTTGAGAAAATGGTTTTAACCAAAGATGTGAAACGCAGAGTGATGGAAGTTGGCTTTGTATCTTCAGGCATTTCAGCCCCAAATATGCTAGAAGATTTGCCTCATGGACCGATAGGATCTGTCTGCACCTTGCGTCTGCCTAAGGACGAACTGCCAACTGCAAAATCGGTGATACTGATGAGTTACTATGCTTGGGACCCTATTTTCAATTTGCAGGTAGATTCAGCCTATTTTCGGTCTCGTGAAAGATACACACCAAAAGTTCAAACTGAGAATTATCAGCTCTACTATGAAATCTTAAAAAACAAAGCATGGACTGTTGTTAACTATCTTAGGAAGAAAGGGTTTGAATCCACCCTTTCGCTTGGCATATCTCTTAAAACCTCTGCTGTTAGAGCTGGTCTTGGTTGCCAAGGAAAAAACACGCTACTGGTCACTCCAAGCCATGGACCAAGGGTAAGGCTCATCTCAGTGCTAACCACGGCCGAACTAGACACAGATGAACCATTCAAAGAAGATTTGTGCAAAGATTGCGAAAAATGCGTTATTGCTTGTCCCACCCAAGCATTAGAGCCATACAAAATCAAGATCAACCGTTGCTTAACTTATGCGGCTGAAAAACCATATGCACAAGATGTAACAAAAGACATTAGAAAACTGGAGAAAAAACTGATTATGAGACCCACTCCAAACAGCTACGTTGAATGCTGGACTTGCATTGAAGCTTGCCCAATTGGAAAGCTCCGCCAAAAACACTTAAAATAGCCCCTTTTCAGTCTTTATTTACGAAAATAAGGTAAAAAAGCGCCCTGGCCGGGATTTGAACCCGGGTCGAGCGGGCGACAGCCGCTTATACTAGACCGGACTATACTACCAGGGCTCTCATAGATTTGAGACGTCGAGAAGCATAGTGTAGATTTTTCTTATTTAAGCTTAATTGTCTTTTCAGCTAATTTATTGGAGAAGCGGTCTGCTAACTTAAGAAAGAAGAGGGACATGCACGCGTATAAGATTAGGAGTTTCTTAAATAGATAAGTAACGGAAACTTCAAGGGTGATAAAATGTATATTTGGTTTCTATTTTGCGTATTAGCTGTGATTTCAATAACACCACTTCATTTTTTATCAGTTGAACATCTGAAACTTCAAGAAAAATATGGAAAGAACAAAGGAAC
>DAOVIH010000084.1 GCA_030673805.1 Candidatus Bathyarchaeota archaeon
AGTTTAAAACTAAGTACTGGACTTGCTTTGGCTATTTTACTTTCAACTGTTCATAAACCTTTACTTTGTCGTCTTTTTCTCACAATTTAGCTAGCCCATGGTTCTATCCAATTCTTAAGATTGGATTAGGAAAAAGTCTAGATGGGAAAAAGGTGGGTAAATTATTTCTCCAGTTGCCTTTTCAGATCTTCATATGTTGCTTTTATGTCCTCGATTGAAGCTTCGTCTTCGATTGTTGAAATGTCACCCAAGGGTGCTCCAGTGAGTATCGCTTTTAGGAGTCTTCGCATTATTTTCCCACTGCGGGTCTTTGGCAGTCTCTTAACCATTGCAATTGCAGCTGGTGTTGCTATGGGGCCTATAGTGGTTCGGATGTGTTTTATGAGGTCTAAGCGTAGCTCCTCTGAGGGTGAGATGTCGCTTCTTAGCACTACAAAAGCAACTGGAACTTCTCCTTTCACCGGGTCTTCCTTGCCTAAGACTGCTGCTTCTGACACTGCTGGGTGTGAAACCAAGGCGCTTTCAATTTCAACTGTGCCTAGTCGGTGGCCGGCTACTTTGAGTACTTCATCTGCTCTTCCGAGGAGCCAGAGGTATCCATCTTGATCTTTAACGGCGTAGTCTCCTGTGTAGTAGATGTTGGGCCATCTTCCAAAGTAGGTTTGTTTGAACCTTTCAGGATCTTTCCACAGAGTCTGAAGCATACCTGGCCATTGGGATTTAACAACTAGGAATCCTTTGACTCCTACGTCAACAGTTTCCCCTTTCTCATTATAAACTTCAGCTTTGATGCTTGGTAATGGATAGGTTGCTGATCCTGGTTTTAGGGGGACAAGTTCGATTCCCGCTAGAGGCGCAATCATGTATCCTCCTGTTTCAGTCTGCCACCAAGTGTCTATTATCGGCAGTTTTTTCTTTCCAATTACATTATAATACCATTTCCAAGCTTCAGGGTTAATTGGTTCGCCGACGGTTCCCAAAAGCCTTAGCGTGCTAAGGTTATGTTTGTTTATTAGTTCTTCCCCGAACTTCATGAACATTCTAACGGCTGTCGGAGTTGTATATAAGATGGTAACTCCGTGTTTTTCGATTATGTTCCACCATCTGTCTTTCGCGGGGTAGTCTGGTGTTCCCTCAAAGAACAAAGATGTTATACCTAGTGATAATGGAGCATAAACGTTGTAGGTGTGTCCGGTTATCCAACCGATGTCTGCGGTGCACCACCAAATATCTTCTTCGTTCGGATTGAAACCCCATTTGAGGGTCCAGTAAGCCCAAACGAGGTATCCGCCTGTTCCGTGTTGGACTCCTTTTGGTTTGCCTGTTGTTCCAGAAGTGTAGAGAATAAAGAGTGGATCTGTAGCTTGCATCGGTTCAGGTTCAACATAAGCGCTGGCTCCTGCGTTTGTCAGGGTTTCATGGTACCAGTGGTCTCTTCCTTCTTTCATTGTCACTTCTTTCCCGGTTCTTTTTACGACTATTACTTTTTCGATGTTAGGGGTGTTTTGGAGAGCTTGGTCAGCATTGTTTTTAATGGGAACTATCTTTCCTCGTCTGTACGAACCGTCAGCTGTTACAAGGATTTTTGCTCCGCTGTCGTTTATTCTATCTGCCAAGGCTTCTGCACTGAAACCTGAGAAGACAACTGTGTGAACTCCGCCTAATCTTACTGTGGCAAGCAGAGTTATTGGCAGTTCTGGTATCATGGGCAAATAAACAGCTACTCTATCTCCCTTCTTTAGTCCAAAGTCTTTGAGGGCTTTTGCAAATTTGTTTACTTCTCTGTAGAGTTGGTAGTAGGTGTAGGTTTTGACTTCGCCACGTTCGCCTTCCCAGATGTAGGCTAGTTTGTTTTTCTTTTTCGATTTCACATGTCTGTCGAGTGCATTGTATGTGATATTTAGGACTCCACCTGAAAACCATTTGTAAAACGGTGGATTGGAGTCATCAAGAACCCTGTCCCAAGTTTTGAACCAATCTATTGCCTTTGCTTTTTCAGCCCAAAATTTTAGGGGATTGTTTATCGATTTTTCCCATTCTTGTTTGAGTTTTTCTCCAGTTGAAGATTTATCTTTGTTTACGTATACTTTTTCATTAAAGGGTAAATTAGCTTCGGACATATCATAACCTTCGCCGATTTGGCGTGAGAAACTTGGGATCAGAAATATAAACCTTTTCAGTTTATTTTTGAAAAACAAAAAGAGGAAGGGGGTGTTTTTAGTCTGTTGGACAAATAGGTAGCACGGTCTTTTGGTGAGTCTCATTGAGTATTTCTGCAATGGCTAGGTAAATTGCGCTGAACCCGCAAATTATGCCTACGGCGCCAGTAATGGTACCGAGTGTTACATTTGCGGTTAGGTCTCTGGCTGTTAGAAGAAAGAACAGAGTGGCTAAACTCAGAAACACAAATTGCAATGCACGGTTTGTCTTCAAAGTGCCAAAGAACATAGCTAGCGTGAAGAGTCCCCACATGAAAAAGTATGCTGCCATAGCGATTTGCGTGGGAGGATTGATTCCAGTGATGAAGGTTAAGTTTGGAAGTACGAGCAGAATTACAAGTGACCACCAGAATAAACCATATGAAATGAATGCTGTTGTGCCGAAAGTGTTTCCTTTCCTATACTCCATTATTCCAGCCAAAACCTGCGCTAATCCACCATATGCCAACCCCATAGCTAAAATCATGCTATCTAAGGGAAAGAAACCCACATTGTGAAGATTCAGAAGGACGGTAGTCATTCCAAAACCCAATAATCCAAGTGGTGCCGGATTGGCTAATCGATCATTCAAATTTTGCGTTTTCTCCTCTTTTTCTTTCCCACTGTTATTAAATTAGGAATATAACCTTTTCTCGCTGAAGTTTAAATTCCATTCTTCAATGAATTTGGATCTGAAAAACACCTGCAAACCTCATTCCTTTTTTTGATCTTGAACCCTATTAACAAAATTAGCATTTCATGAAATGAATAGATTATAGAAGAATAGGAAAAGATGATAGCTTAATTTTAGAGGAACTTATCTAAAAAGTACCTCTGCAATCTTTTTTCGTAAATCCCTATCTTTTCGTTTTAAGATATCATCAAAAGTGTTATCAACAGTTATTTTGCCGTCCGAATTTCTCACCTTAACTCCGCCACTTATTTCGACTTTTTCTCCAACTATTCTCAGTTTTGTCGGTTTTCCGGTTTCTTTTGAAATCTTTTGAGCCAATTTCGAAAGCTTAAGTGGCACATCGATATCCCTATCACTAAGAACTATTACTAGTTCTCCTCCTTCTAAGAGAATGCCGGCTTCAAGAATAAACTGTTCAATTATTGCAGGATACTTTTTTGTCTGTCTAATTTCTTCAAGTCTGTTTTTTACTTCTTTGAGGACTGAATTTATCCACTTTTCTTTTTTTGAAAGCCCAACCCAATTAGCTTTGTTTTTTGCGTTTGCTATCTTACTTACTCTTGTAGTTTCAGCGGTTGAGTGTGCCTTTCTTAGAATTACTTTAGCATCTTCATTTGCTTTTTTGATACCTTCTTGTCTACGTCTTTCTATAGTACTTTCTTTTTTGTCTCTAGCTTCTTGCAGGATGTTCTCCGCTGAAATTATTGCCTCTTGCAGAATGGTTCTAGCGAAGTCGTGTAATGCTTCCATCATTAATCTCTCATGGTAAGATTAAGTTGAGGGCTACATCTACTGCTTCTTCGATTTTTTGTTTTACTTTTTCATCTATTGTTTTTGCTTCCTCTTCAGCTTTTGATTGAATTTCTATTAATTCTGTCTCAGTTTTTTTTGCTAGCATTTTCTTAAAAACTTCAGCTTCTTGTTCAGCTTGTTCTATGGTACTTTTGTGCGCTTCTTGATATGCTTGTAATGCTTCTTGTTCTGTTTCTTCCTCTATTCTTGTAGCTTTGCTTCTAGCTTCTTCGAGGATCTTATTTGCTTCCTCATGTTTTTCCTTTATCGCCTTAAGTAGCTCAAGCAAAGCTGCCACCAATCATAGTATTAGATAAAGTTCTTTGA
>DAOVIH010000005.1 GCA_030673805.1 Candidatus Bathyarchaeota archaeon
TAGTATCAACAAATTTTCGCTTGTTCGTCAGAGAAAACAACATTAACAAAAATAAAAAAGGCAGCGTGGCGATCTTTTTGATTCAACCACTTGGAAGCTGCGACTGCCTATGGTTCTATTGGCTTGGGCTGAAAGGCTTATTCTACGTATTTTTCCCAACTGCTGACTAGGTCTAGAACTTCTTGGCCAGCTTTGCCACCGTAGCTCTTTAGTTTTTGCCTAAGTTCTACGTGGTCCACTGCGGCTTTCTGGAAATCCCATATTTGACGAGCTTTGTCAGAAAGATATAGAATTCCATCAACACCTGCTCTTGCACAACGAACGGAAACTGTCAACAATTCACTTGGGGATGGCACTTCTCTGTAGTCGTCTCCTGGACCAAAAACGTACAAGCTGATATAGAACGGTTTTTTGAGTTTCTTCTTGAATGCCCTTGATAACATTTCCCAGTACCATGGGGTAGCATAATTCTTGGAGAACATAACTACGTTGAATGCATCTGCGTATGGGGCAAGGTCATCAAAGTTTATTCCGAAGCGTTCGTAGGAACTCACTGGGTCCGGAAGCAATCCTATGACTAGTTCTTTCTTGACGCGTTCCCTAATTTGCGCGATGTACTCCGTCACAAGTTTCCTGCGCCATTCAAACCAGCTTAAACCGCTTCTCTTCCAATTAGCGTTACAGCGTGGACAAGTGCAATGACCGTGATCCGCGAAGTGAATGCTGTTCAGCCAGATTCCCGGGGAATGCCTGTCGGCATCTTCGATGTAATCAAGTTGTTCTTGTCTATGCTCTTCCACTGAAGGGCAAAGGATGTCCCATCGCACGTTGAAATTATCATTTGTCCTCCATGCCGGACCAAGTTCTGACTGGGAAATCCAATCAGGGTGATCTCGGGCGGTAACATTGTCTCCAAAGACTGCGATGTTGCTGTACATGTCGGGCTGCGGAGGTAGTCTTCTGCCTACTTCAGGCTTAACTCTGAATAGATGAAAGTCGAAGCCTTCAGCTTTCTTCGGCTCAAATACGTATGTACCGAATTTCATTTTTTTTTCACCTTTTAGAACTGACAAAACGTCAGGCGCCGTAATAAAGTTTTGCATAAAATAAGTCTTTAGCCGGTTGGAAAGCAACCTTTTATGACTGCTTCATAGAAAGCTGGCTAACGAATCAGTCGAATTCTATCGCTTAAAAATCCATTACTATAGCTCCATAACTGGAGGTTTTTGTTTGCAGTTTAGGAGGCCACAATCGGTAAAGATTAGATAGAACTTTATAATTCTGAAAATGGAATGTAAATGCTAAAGCAATGGTGAAGCTATGCCTATCAAATACTTTGCCGCTCCTGAGATTAAAAAACAAATTAATCGACTAGCTGAAGAATTGGATTTTTACAACATCGTCCCCCAATTCGTTTTCTGCGTAAGAAGCAAAGGTTCAAAATCCCAGCGCACTGTGGCCCGAATTCACGGTCTTAGCAAACTTTGGCAAGGGATACTAAATCTTCCCCCCTCCTATACCATAGAAGTGATTTCAGAAATTTTTGACAAGATGTCTGAAGAAAAAAAAGAGAAAACCCTGATTCATGAACTGTTACATATCCCCGGCGGATTCTCAGGTGGATTTCGCCCCCACAAGGGCTACGTTGATAAAAAAACCGTGGAATCCTTATACAAAGAATTGCAGAGGAGACGGAAACGCCAATAATTCCAGTTCATATGTGTGAAATACTCTATCCAAGAAGATGTGAGAGCAATTGATGAGAAAAGACTGAAAAAGGAAATTTGATTAGAAAACAATAAATCATTAAGGAGTCACTGTACCCCTTTCAGGCAAATCCAACGCGTGAAAAAACACTTCACCGCTATCCTCCTAGGAGCAAAGCAGATGAAACAGGTCTTGAAGAACCTAAAACACAACGGAATATTCGTTCCAACCTACGATTACAAAGGTTCAAGAATAAAAATCCAAGATCAATCCATAAATTTGACTCCTAAAAGCGAGCAGATGGCCATTGCATGGGTAAGGAAAACCCAATCAACCCTTTCTCCGCCGGACAGAGTTTTCCAGAGAAACTTTATGATAGACTTCTTCGAACAACTAAAACTAGAGAGCCCCTCTTCCTCTTTCCTTCCCTCCTTTTCCACTGAAATCTTAGAGCGCCTTGGCAAGGGAATCACTAACGGGGAAGGAAACCCGAAACCAGTTGAATCCATAGAAATCGATTTTTCAGAAATTTCCAACTACTTGGAGCAGGAAAAGCTGACAAAACTGAACATGACCCCTAGCGAGAAAAAGCAATTGACCACACAGAGAAAGGCTCTGAGAGAAGCGAGGAAAGAAAAATTTGGCTACGCAATAGTTGACGGGGAAAAACTGGAAATCGCCAATTGGACTGCTGAACCCCCATGTCTTTTTGCTGGACGGGGTAATCATCCTAAGCGGGGCCAATGGAAAGAAGGTCCCAGAGAAGAAGACATAATTTTGAACCTTTCTCCGGATAATGTCCCTCCTCCAGGAGACTGGAAAGCCATTGTTTGGGAACCTAACAGAATGTATGTGGCCAAGTGGGTGGACAAACTATCTGGGAAGATCAAGTACGTTTGGTTCTCGGACTCTGCATTTGTAAAGCAAAACCGGGAGAAAGAGAAATTTAAGAAAGCCGCAAAACTAGGCAAGAGGATTTCAAAAATTGAAGCCTACATACTCAAGAATCTTTGCGCTGAGGACGAAGCCAAGCGCAAAATCGCAACTGTGTGCTGGCTGATTCTCAAACCCAACATGCGGGTAGGCGACGAAAAAGACCCGGGAGAAGCTGATACCATAGGGGCCATAACCCTGAGGCCAGAGCACATCCAGATTGAAGGTGACGTTCTCCATTTTAACTTCTTGGGAAAAGACTCAGTGAGATGGATCAAGAAAATAAAAGCTCCCACAGTGGTTATCCGGAATATAAAGGACTTTGCAGACAGATGCGAAATCTATCTCTTCGAGGGGTTAGACTCCAAAAAAGTATCTAGGTTTCTATCTCAAAAGATGCCCGGACTAACTGCTAAGGTTTTCCGCACCTGGCGATGCACAAGTACCGTGAAGAGATACCTTGACAAATGCGAAGTCGTCCAGGAACACCCAGTTTACTTGAAAAAATTCAACGCCAAAATAGCCAATCTGAAAGCCGCTCAAGTAGCCAATCACAAACGAAAGGTTCCTGCAAAATATGATGGTCGGCTGGCCAAGAAAGAGTACAAACTCAAAGACCTTAAAGTGAAACTGGAGGAGAAGAAAAATGCTGGGAAGAAGATAGCCTCTTTGGTTACCAGAATTGAAAAAACCAAACTCGACATAAAACTAACTAAACTATCAAAGGAATACAATTTGGGCACTTCCCTTAAGTCATACATAGATCCCAAAGTGTATGTGAGATGGGCCGATAAAGTGAATTTCCCTCTGGACAAATTCTATCCAAAAACTCTGAGACGGAAATTCGCTTGGGCTATAAAAGGGACAACTGAGTGAAACTTCGTTGGAGATTATGCAAACCCAAGAAGGCTCAATTATTGAAGTACAGGTTAAGCCAAATTCTGACAAGTTTGACGTATTAGTTGACGATGACAAAATCGTAATCTTGTGCACCGAAACCCCCACCAAAGGAAAAGCAAACAAGGAGCTTCTGAAAAAACTGCCAGTTTTCTTCGGTCACAAAGTTAAGATTGTGACCGGGCGCACTTCAAGGCAGAAGAGACTGTTGATTAAGGGTATTGAAAAGGGAGAACTGGAACGTTTTTTGCTTTCTTGTTAACTCTTAACTGTTATGCATTTTGAATCGTAGAATAGCAGCTATCCGGCCAAAGGATTTCTTAAGCATTTGCCCCTCTTCTGTTTCTCCTGAAATTATTTCAACATCGGTGTTTGCAGAATCTGCCAGGTTGGCAAGATCATCAATAAGGTCTTCAGTCTCTTCTACAACTAGGGATTGCGCCCTACACTTAGGGCAATTTTTTTCCGAAAGGTTTTCTTCAAACTCTTTGAGTTTTTGTCTTCCAATACTGTGTTGCCTTTGGTATTCGCAGGCTGTACATTTCAGTCTGAGGCGCAAAAACTCTAGATCTTCCGAAAGCAACAATATTCTGACTGCGCCGGTTTCAAGTGCTTTTCTGACTTCTGCTTCACCATATGTTATTTTTCCTGTGTCATGGCCGACTTCATACAAAAATTGTTGCATGATCTGTTTTTCCTCTACATACCGGACTTTGCGCATTATCTCAGGGGCTCTATCTACGACTTCCTTCACCCCCTGTTGTCCTACGTAAGCAGTATCTATGGTGTCAATTATTTTTCCTTTAAGTATGTAGTTTAGATACTCACCCTTCTCAAAGTCGTATTTGGTGGATCCAGGCCCGGCGAGAATTAATCCTTTTAGGGTGTCTATAGCTAGAAAAACCTCGTTGGCATGTTTACCCACACGGGTGAAATACTCTTGGAGTCTCATATCTCTTAGCCGCTCATATCTCCTCGCAGATTGGCCTCCAGCCCTGGTTTTTCCAGGAACTCCTGAAGTCATTTTTCTCACTATTTCCATTTTTTTCCCTTGGAGGGTAGCTATCGTAGCGGCTGAGGTGTCTACTAGTAATATGCCGAAGGTTTCTCTCTCCTTTAGTAGTTCCTGCAAGTGTTCTGTGTGAAATCTAGAGTCACATCTGTAAAGGTATATCCCAATGGGCTCAGGAGGAACTATTACGTATGTTTCCATCCTTTCGCTTCCCGGGCCGTTTTGAGGGATGGCGCCGCAGAATATTACAAGGCCGTTCTCGGGTGGCTCCTTGAACAGTTTAAGGCGTTGCTGTACCTTCACTATTGCGTCTTGAACATTTTTGCGTGTAGTTGTGGACTTTATGTTCGAAGCTGTGCCATACTCATCTCTTAGGGTGTTTAAGGCATCACTAATCTGTTTTCCGGGTGGAACATAAAGGGAGATCAGTTCTGTTCCCCGTCCTTCCTTGTTGCCCAGAGTAGCGAGTGTTTTTCTAAGCCTGAAAAGTTCAAGAGAGGTTTTCTTTTTGGTTTTCAAATGTCTTCACTGATGATCGGTTACGGCCATTAGTTACCTTGCTGAGAATAAGATAAAAGACCTCACGTCAAAGAGTTACTTAACCTCTAACGCTTCCTTCAGAAAGGCTTTGTATGGACCCAGTTTTCCACCGTAATTGCCAGCTGAAATCTTTACGACGCCAGGGGTTTTTGCGGCTGCTCTTAAGCTTTCCTTCATGGCTTTTTTAACGTCGTCAAGAGTTAAACCATTAATAACTACTTCGAATACGCTGTTTACGTTTTCCGGAATCTGCGAGTCGGGAACAAGTCCCTTCAGTTTTGGGCAATAAGGATGATTTGTAGAAGCCTTGAGCTTGTATTTTAGTGAGCCAGCTTTTGAACCTGCGCGACAGATTCCACCAGGGAACGGCATAATGACGTTTTTTGTTTTAGTCTTAATAGCTTTAATTGCTTCTTCTGACGCTTTGAGCCCTGATGCTTGGCTTTTTGCTAGTATCAAGATGTTCCCACCGGCTACGGCTTGAGTGGCCCCAAAAGTGTCTTCCACGATGAAATCTCCTTCCATCACGGGGATCTTCCATACTTTTCTGCCTCCCACCAAAGCTTTCTTCTGAAAGCCGTCACCAAAGAGTCTGAGGCTTCTACCTACGTTCAGCTTTCTCTTGGCCTTTGGCAAACCATCAAAGGCTGCGGTTGTAGGACACGTCATAATACACTGACCTATCCGTTCCATCAATTGATGTTTAAGTTCGAACCTGTCACGGTTGTAAATTTGAATTAGAATTCCAGTCCGTTTGTCAGGAGTTTCATTTGTGGGAATAATTCTTTCTATGCCCGCTTCAGCAGGAGCCATTATGATGCTTGTTGCAAAGCCAGTTGCCACATTAGCTGCGGTTAAAGCCCATTTTTCGTTTACTGCAGTGACAAGTATTCTTCCTGCCCACAAAGGAAACATCTCCGCGAAAGTATCCTCTACTATACATCCATTTTCCAGAATGTATCCCGCTTCAGTTTTCTTAACCACTGGTATGCCTCCTACATTTCCCACTTTGGTAGCCATAACTTCTTCTTCCCCCCAGTCTTTGGTTCATCTGACCAGTGTGAAAGTTGGAGACATATTCAAATCCCCTCTCTATTAATGATTTCGCTTCATAGATTTTCAACTCGAATTCAAAAGAATATCCGCGTACCCCTAAGACCGGACGACTACTATTCTTCAATTTGCCCGCTTACCCATTAATAATCATTATATGGTACTGTTTTGAAGAAAAATATATATTTCCAGTTTTCTACTTGGTTGCCAGTGTGTCTATTTGATTCCTGATTGGTTCATTTTGTTGGCCCTTCTAATTGTTGGTATAATCATAATTGTTTTTATAGCCAAGATTCTGTTTTTCTTTCTACCCGCAGCTATTGGAGCAATCTTGGTGTGGGTCCTCACCAGCAATCTTGAATGGGCCGGCATTGCGTTTGTTGCTATAGCTGCTTTTTCTCTCCTAAGACGCATATTCAAGTGAATACTGAAAGTACTAACAAGTTATATTTACTTGTGAATAGCAAATATTAGAAACTGAACTATGGACTATGGAAAATACGCAAGGGCTAGCCTAGTCGTCCTCTCTGGAATTTTGCTATTTTTTCTAGGGTGTTCTTTTCCCTTTCAACCCAATCTTATGGGTATAATCTCTTTGGTAGCTGTCGTTTTGTTGACTATTGGTTGGAGTTACAGCAATAGGAGACTTATCGGCGGTTTTCTTTTAGGCCTCTTCACTTCAACTTCTTTTCTCCTCGGGTTCTTCCTGATGACAATAATCTTGGAGGTGAGCATATTCTTCTCAACGGGGCCTATTGGTGAGGTCCCTGGGCTCTCTTTGTTGCTGGGGTTGCTATCTCAATATGGACTTGGAATGTTGTTGATGGTTTTAGCTTTCGCTTCCACTGGTTTTTTCTTTGGTTTGGTGGGTTACATCTTTGGGAATACCTTGCCCAGAGTTTTAGAGAAGAAACAACCCTACTTGTTTAGGGACTACTGGTCTAGCGTTCATAGTCTTGGTAAAAGTGATAGACGGGAATATCCCTACCTTGACAGAAGACTTAGACCTTGGAACCTTACGAAAGAAAAGTTGAGAAGAGCACTAGTAGAGAAGATTGCAGAACCAGAAGCGGATCTAGTCTTTGTTCGAGACCAAACTGGCAAATCCTCTAAATCCAATCTAGGTCGGGTATTCGACCTACCTTCGGGGAGGATGATTGGTAGTAGCGTTGTTAACCCCCATGACCTAGTATCCAAATACCGACCTCTTATTCTTAAGGTTGCAAGATTGTCAGCAACCCCTAAAGGTGTGAGGAGACTAGCGCTTGAACATCTTCTGTCAAGGTTCCTAGAAAAGTTTCTGAGGTCTTGGTTGATTTGGATTTTCTATATGTCGCTCTCCACGGTTTTGGTTCTATCTGTATATGTGCTTCGCCCCTCAGATTTTTCGGCCATAATAGGAGCATTAATCGCCTCTGCTGTAACACTTTTTTTTGTGTGGCGCTGGCGTACAATCTCTAAAGATCTCTTCGAGAAACGCCCAGACGAAAGGGTCCTAATATTCATAGTGTACATAGTCCTAGCACTGTTATTCGGGTTTTATTTTTCAGTTATTGCATATATTCCGTCAAATCCTGAAACTTGGGTGGAATCTTGGTGGATGTGGACCCCTTGGATGCTGTTTCTCTCTTTTGTTCTAGGTGTAGGCTATATGTTGATACATCGTGACGTCGAAGTGGTGAACACATATTTCTATGACAACAGCGGATCTACATCGGGATCTAGGAGCTCCTCGGGTTATCGTGATCCCAAAGATGCGCCCTACTGGTTAGGCAAAGATGATGTGGAGGGATACTGGGTTTTTAGGTTTATGTATTTTTGGAAGTACGAAGTGACAACAGTTCCGCATTCTGATTGGGAACGAGTCGAAATATGGGTGGATGCAGAAACGGGAATCCCGAAATGGGTGGTTACTGACTACCATTACAGAGAATTATGGTACAAAGTTGAGGGTGACCTTCCTGTGCTTTACACAACTTTTATCATAAACTTTCCTACTCCTATTCCAATCACCAATTCTAAGGAGTTACTTCGTATTTCTCATGTCTCCCGCAAACCAACCAAGGATCTCATCAGGACTTCAATTTCTGGAACCGCTGACGAGTTTGTTGAAGATCTGCAGGACTTTTTTGACGAACTTTCAGAGTTTTGGGTGGAGTTGCATCCGAAAGATTGGGTATCAGGTTTTGGACTTTCTGAAAGGGCCGCAGGTTTTTGCAGTGCCTTGCCTTGGACTTACTGGCGATATTCCTATGGTGTAGAGGAGAAGGAACGTTATCTCCGCGAAAATATAGGGCGGCCTGAGAATCAACCTCAGAACCGGTAGTCAACACTGCACGGTTCAAACAGGATACCTGCCTCGGAAAACGCAGTCAGTTTCTATGCCTTCTTTCCACAAGAGTTTGTTACGGAAATCGTGATTTGTTACCACGAATTATCGTATGATGAACAAAAGAACTAGTGAAACCGTAAAAAAAATACGGAAAACGGAAAAACTTAAATAGTTACTTCAACTGTTACCTCGAAAGAAAAGGTGAAAACGGGATGACCAAACTTAGCGGTTGCTACACCGCCCTAGTAACTCCCATGGAGAAGAAAGGTGAAGTAGATTATGAAGGGCTCCATAGACTAGTTGAATTCCAGATTGGCGAAGGCGTAAGCGGCCTATTAGCCGTTGGAACAACCGGAGAAAGCCCTACCCTAGGCTGGAATGACCACAACAAAGTCATAGAAAACGTGTATGAATCCGCTGCAAAAAAAAGCCTAACAATAGCTGGAACGGGTAGCAATTCAACCCATGAAGCCCTAGCCGGAACTCAATACGCAACCCACATTGGCGTGAATCATGTTCTCCTAGTTGATCCATACTACAATGGGCCTAGCTCCATAGAAATTAGAAAAGAATACATCCAGCCCATCGCGGAACAATTCCCAGAAGTCCAAATAATCCCTTACATTATTCCTGGCCGGAGTGGCACTCAACTATACCCACAAGACCTCGCTATCCTCCACGCCCAGTTCCCCAACGTCAGAACTGTAAAAGAAGCCACCGGAGATTTGGAAAACATGAAAACAACCCGGAGACTCTGTGGCAACGATTTTGACATCCTCTCAGGAGATGATGGCCTAACCTTTACCGTCATGACTTCTCCTGAGATCGCTGCCAGCGGGGTAGTCTCTGTCGCATCAAACATCGTTCCCGGAGCGGTACAGAATATGACAAAATGTATCCTCAACAACAGATTGGATACGGCCAAAAAACTTTACAACGCCTTAAAACCCCTCTTCTCAATAGTGACAGTAAAAACGCAAGAACAGACCCCCTTTGGCCCCGTAACTTGCAAAGCTCGAAACCCACTAGCCTACAAGACGCTGATGAACATCCTAGGTATGCCTTCTGGACCCTGTCGACCTCCACTAGGCAAGATGACGTCAAAGGGCCTAGACGTAGTCCTTTCCAAAGCTAGGGAAACTTATGAACGCAGTCCAGAGATCCTGCTACCTGTAGAAGAATTCTTCAATGTAGATCTGAACGAAAGATTATACAATCAAAAATACTGGAAAGGATTCCATTATGACTAAAATCTGCATAGCCGGGGCTATGGGGAGAATGGGGAACATTCTCCTAAAAGAAGCTAAAAACCGTGGATTCGAAATAGTCGGCGCAATCGAAGCCACCGACAACCCTAACAATGGCAAAAGCCTATCAGAACTCGGCATTTGCGACTCCGACGTAAGACTAATGGGGTCAGAAAGAATCAACCAAGCAGCCAAAAAAGCCGATGTCTACATTACCTTCACAACTCCAAAGGCAGAAGTGATGAATCTCCCTTCCGTTGTCGATCTTAAGAAAAGAATAATACTAGGAACAACAGGCTTCACAGAATCCCAAACACGCCAACTCAGAGACGTCATTTCAGATAAGGTTCCAGCAGTATTCTCACCGAACTTTTCCCTAGGAATCAACATTCTTTTCAAACTAACCCAGATTCTAGGCTCTTTTCCTCCAGAATACGACTTTAGCATATCAGAGATTCATCACACTGGCAAGAAAGACTCGCCAAGTGGAACTGCAAAAAGACTAGGCGAAATAGTCTCAGCCTTACGAGGGTATTCCCAAAGTGTTTATGGTCGAGAAGGCATAAGTCCAAGAAAACCGGACGAATTAGAGATTTCCGCGCTAAGGGCCGGTGGAGTCCCCGGGATACATGATCTAATTATAGCTGGTCCTTACGAGCTACTCAAGATAGAACACATTGCCTTCTCAAGAAGCGTATTCGCTCAAGGTGCCTTATACGCAGCTGAGTGGATAATCAAACAGGATGAACCTCGGATCTTCACCATGGAGGATGTCCTAGGCTTTTCTTGAAGGTGTTATCTCTTGGGCAACAGAGCAGTAATAAAGTTCGGAGGCGCTGACCTCTCCACAGGCGAAAGAATCATGCAAGCAGCCAAAATGGTAGTCCAATCCCCCTACGAAGAGATCATTGTGGTAGTTTCAGCTATGGGAAAAATGACCGATAATCTAATGGTCACAATCTCCCAATTGGGGGGAGTCAGCGACGCCGATTACGCCGAGATAATATCAATGGGCGAAAGAATTAGTGCCCGTATATTCAGTTCAGCTTTGAAGGCATTAGGAGCGCAAGCTGTGTTTATCGACCCAGTTAACACCAATTGGCCCATAATTACAGATTCCAACTATCGAAATGCCGAACCCAGCTTAAAGGAAACCAAAAATCGAGTGCAAAGGTTTTTGATCCCGCTTTTAGGTGCTACTATACCGGTGGTCTGCGGTTTCCTTGGGAAGGACGATGAGGGAAAAATAACCACTCTGGGACGGGGAGGAAGCGACACAACGGCCCTTTTGTTGGCAAATTTTGTGGATGCTGATGAAACAATACTAGTTAAAGACACAAGTGGTGTTCTCTCCGCTGATCCCAAGATCTTCCCTCGTGCACGACCAATAGACAAACTAGATGTTCACGAGATGTTTGACCTAGTTCAGGGGGGGGCTAAAATCGTAAAAGCTGAAGCCCTCAAATACAAACCTCCAAACCAAAAACTCAGAGTAGTCAGTTTTTCCTCAGAAAACATCGCTAGAGGCGGAACTGAAATAACAGGCTCGCTCAATACAGACTCTGTAAAGATTAACAGCCTTGAGAATCTCTTAGAGATAAATGTTGTCTGTGAAGTTAACTCGCGAAATCTCATGGAGATCTTTTCATTAATTAAACAAAAGCCGATTTATGGAGTTAGCTCCGGAAAAAGATCCGTCACCGTTTTCACTACTGACGGAGACGTAAACGGAATAATTGAACGGCTACATAGTGTAAAGGGTTTGAAAGCAATAAGCCACCGAGAAAAAGTGGCAATGCTCCAAGTGGTTCACCCTAGTTTCATTGACTCTCCAGGGTATATCGCGGGAATATCTAGTGCACTAAGTCAGAAAGGGATAAACATACTTGAAGTTACAACTAGCAAAGCATCCATCAACGTTTTTATTGAAGGAAATGAACTCCAAAGTGCAATAGAATCAATAGGTGAAATAGTTGAATCGTAAAGTCGCAATACTAGGAGCCACAGGGACTGTAGGCCAAAGATTCATACAACTGTTACAAGGGCATCCTTGGTTCAAAATAGAAGTGCTTGCAGCTTCACAAAAATCTGCAGGCAAAAAATACGAAGACGCCTGTGCTTGGACTATGGAGTCAGATTTGCCGCGTGGAATCGCCAAAATGGATGTCTTAAGCACAGATCTTGAATCCGTCGAAAGTGCTGGCAACGTGGATTTAGTTTTTTCATCCCTCCCGGGAGATATTGCAGGACCAATTGAGGCGGAATTTGCAACGAAATACCCTGTCTTCAGCAAAGCTAGTGCCCACAGACAGGACGAAGACGTTCCTTTGCTAATTCCTGAAGTCAATCCAGAGCATGTTGCCCTCATTACAATTCAGAAGAAAACTAGAGGTTGGAAAGGCTTCATCACAACTGATCCCAACTGTTGCACCATTCAGCTGGCTATCACGTTAAAACCCCTAATGAACTTTGGTCTGCAACAAGTCATTATTTCAACTATGCAGGCCCTAAGCGGGGCTGGATACCCTGGTGTACCCTCCCTTGACATTATTGACAATGTTGTCCCCTTTATTCCTAAAGAGGAAGAGAAAATGCAGTCTGAGTCCCTCAAGATATTGGGGGTCTTTGACGGCACAAGAGTTAGGAATGCAAACTTCCTTCTAAGCGCAAGTTGCAACCGAGTTAACGTTAAAGATGGACACCTAGAGTCTGTTTTTGCCAAACTTGAGAAAGATCCAAAACTTGAAGAAGTTGAAGCAGCTTTCGAAAGATTCGAGGGCGAACCCCAACGACTAAGACTTCCTTCTGCTCCAGAGAGACCAATAGTAGTTCGAAAAGAGCCTAACAGGCCTCAGCCAAGATATGACCGATGCGAAGGTAAAGGCATGAGTGTAGTTGTTGGCAGAATCCGAAAAGACCCAATCATGTCAGTGAAATACCTATGCTTAGGACATAATACCATAAGGGGCGGTGCAGGGGCAGGAATACTCAGCGCTGAATTCATGGTAACAAAAGGGTTAGCCTAAAGATAGGTTTGAAATAGGATTGAAAGGCTGCTAAGAGATGGCGGTGAGCAAAGGATGCAGAAGATTGTTGGACCAATAACGAACCATAATGGAAAACTGTGGTTTGATGGTGTCAATGCCAAGGAATTGGTAGACAAGTTTGATACCCCTTTATTCGTCATAAGCGAGAATAGAATCAGAGAAAACTACAACCGCCTCAGCAAAGCCTTAAAAAGCAACTATCAAAAAACCAGAATATGCTACGCCGCTAAAGCTAACTCCAACATCTCCGTTCTGCGAATCCTAGAGACAGAAGGCTCAAGTGTTGATGCTGTTAGCCCGGGCGAAGTATCACTGTCCCTAAAAGCTTCTTTTCCACCTGAACGAATCCTGTTCACCGGTACCAGTGTGAGAAACGACGAGTTGAAATTTCTCATAGACTCCAAGGTAACCATAAACGTAGACTCATTCTCCCAACTGGACCGCCTACTCAGACTTGGCGTGCCAAACCTCTTATCGGTAAGGATTAACCCTGAAATAGGCGCAGGCTATCACAGCCACGTAATCACCGCAGGTAAAGACTCGAAGTTTGGAATATGGGCGAAAGACGCTCCTAGGGTCTACGAAACCGCAAAGAAAGCAGGTGTTTCACGGTTTGGGATTCATATGCATGTGGGTTCGGGGATCTTGAATGTTAAAGCTTTCGTTTTGGCATTAGATAGACTGCTGGAAATCTCTAAGAAAATCCACAAGTCTGTAGGAGTGGATTTTGATTTCATCGACATGGGTGGCGGGATTGGTGTACCGTATAGGCAGGATGACCCGACTTTAGATCTGGATCTTCTCTCCCACAAAGTTCTGACCTTGTTCAAACGTAGAATCCATGACTACGATCTGGGCGACCCCTTCTTCTATGTGGAACCTGGGAGATACATAGTTAGCGATGCCAGCATCCTACTAACAAAAGTAAACACGGTAAAAACTACCCCTTTCAAGAATTTCGTTGGAGTCGATGCAGGTTTCAACACTCTAGTTAGACCAACCATGTACGGATCATACCATCACATACTCGTCGCAAATAAACTAGACCTCACAGAGGAAGAAGTCTATGATGTTGTGGGACCTATTTGCGAGTCAGGAGACATCCTAGCTAAGGATAGACAACTGCCCAAGATCCAAGAGGGCGACCTTCTCGCGGTACTGAATGCTGGAGCATACGGATTTTCCATGAGTTCGCAATATAACGCTAGGCCCAGAGCGGCAGAAGTCTTGGTGAAAAATGGCAAATACACACTAATCAGGAAACGAGAAAAACTAGGTGATTTGCTAAGGGGCCAAATAATAGCGGAGTGGTTGAAGTGAACTTCTGGAAAATGCACGGCATAGGTAACGATTACATAGTTATCGACAACAGAAACGAAGAACTTGACAATGACGAAGCGCCAATCTTAGCTAAGAAACTCTGTAAACGACGTTTTTCAATCGGAGCCGACGGGCTTCTTCTCCTTTCAAATTCGACCTTGGCAGATGCGAAAATGAGAATTTTTAACGCTGATGGAAGCGAGGCTGAAATGTGTGGGAATGGCATTCGTTGCTTCGCAAAATACTGCTATGAAAGAGTATTGACGAAAAAAGAGGCATTAACTGTTGAAACTATTGCAGGAATAAAGCGAGTATGGCTAAACATGGAAGACCAAACTGTAAAAACTGTCAAAGTTGACATGGGCAAACCGATTTTGAACAGAAGTGAAATCCCCATGCTGGGGCAAGGCACATGTATAGACCAAGATTTTCAGCTCAATGGAGAAAAATTCAAGATAACCTGTCTATCTATGGGAAACCCCCACTGTGTAGTATTTGTAGCCGATGTAGCGGACTTTCCAGTTCAAAGAGTAGGCTCGAAGATCGAGAATCACAGTCTCTTTCCGAATAGAACTAATGTTGTGTTTTCAGAGGTTCTAAACTCTAAGGAGATAAGAGTTAGAGTTTGGGAACGCGGTTGTGGAGAAACCTTAGCTTGCGGGACAGGGGCTTGCGCTGCTGTTGCAGCTGGGAACTTGCTCAAGAAGATCGAGAAGAAAGTCAAAGTTAACTTGCTCGGTGGAGACCTAGATGTTGAGTACGCGGGAAGCCTTTTTATGACTGGTCCCGCTGAAAAAGTCTTTGAAGGGAGACTGTTTTAAGGGGTTGGGAATTATGAATTCTGAATTTGCGGATCGGATAAAGAAGCTTTCCCCATATCTCTTCGCTGAATTAGAACGTCTAATGAAAGAGAAAGAAACTCAAGGTTTAGACGTAATTTCTTTGAGTGTAGGAGACCCTGATCTGCCCCCTCCATCATTTGTGCTTTCCTCTTTGAGGATAGAAGCAGCCAACCCGAAAAACCATAATTATTCCTCCAGTCGCGGGGAATCAAGGTTTCGCCAAGCAGTTGCCGATTGGTACCTTAAACGGTTTAATGTTGATTTGGATCCTGAGACCGAAGTGATCGCTCTCTTAGGCTCCAAGGAAGGCATAGCCAACATAGCAAGAGCCTTTGTTAACCCTAGTGACAAGGTTCTTGTTCCTGATCCAGGTTATCCAGTGTACGGTAACGGAAGCACGATCCTAAATGGCGGAGTTCCAATTACCATGCCCCTACTAGAGGAGAACGACTTTAAGCCTGACATTGAAACGATAGATCCAAGTGGGGTTAAGATGATGTTCTTGAACTATCCTAACAATCCAACAGGGGCAACAGTCGACAAATCTTTTCTCAAAAGAATTGTTGAATTTGCTCAGGAAAACAGCATAATCGTGTGCTACGACAATCCATATTCAGAGATAACATTCGACAATTATGACGCACCTAGCATTCTTGAGATTCCCGGAGGCAAGAATGTTGCAGTCGAATTTAACTCATGCTCAAAGACTTTCAACATGACCGGTGACCGAATTGCATTTGCTACCGGAAATGAAAAGTTGATAAGTGGGCTCGCCAAAGTGAAGGCACAAGTCGATTCAGGCCCCTCTGTCTACATCCAGAAAGTGGCTGTTAGAGCTTTAGAAAGCTACAACGACAAAGATCAGCCAGATTTCCTCAAGAAGAATCTCCAAATCTACGCAAGCCGTCGAGATCTGTTGGTTGAACAGTTGCGAAAACTGGGTTTTGCATGTACCAAGCCCAAAGCTACCTTTTACCTTTGGATAAAATGCAACTCCAGTTCTATGGAGTTTACAAAAAGATTGCTCGATAAAGGCGTAGCGGTTACCCCTGGAATAGGCTTTGGAGAACACGGAAAAAACTTCGTTCGTTTTTCACTGACTCAACCGATAGAAAAAATAGCTGAAGCCTGCAGAAGGATGAATACCCTTTTCATATAATTCATAAATTATCAATTGATCTCTCCTAAGAGAATCAGATTAAGACCCCCATGCCAGATCGTTAAGTCTGGGGGAAAAAACAAAAAACTACAAGGAAGCTCAAAAGAATTTTTTTGAGTCTAGTTTGATTGGAAAAGGGGCTCAAGGCTCTTGTCGGCTCTTTTCTTTTTAAAGTTTGCCAACTTCGTAACTTCATCTTTTGCTACTTCTCCTTTTGTAACTTCAAGCTTTTCCAAGAGTCTTTTTCCCACGTCTGATCGTACTATCACTGTTGAATACCCTTTCTCACTTCCTACTGAGCCAATTGAGATATCGGCTAATCTAGCAGTGAAGTCATCACAATATGTACATCCGTTTTCAATAGCATTGTGAAGATCTTTTACTCGGCATGAATGTTCTTCTCCGTCCACAAGTGCAATGAATTTTCCCTTCTGAATCTGAGTTTTTTCAGCTTTGTCTAAATCAGTGCCCAATAATCTTTTTGTCTCTTTCTTCAACTTCTCGTAATCAAAGGCTTCGAAACAGAACAATCCAAAGATTGTAATCTCCACATTTGGAAACTCGCTCTGAATGATCTGCTGTATCTTCCTTGCAGCCCTAACCTCACAAGGAGTTCCAACGATTGCGATTTTTCTTTTTCCTTCTTCTATCAGTTTTCCCAGCAATGACATCATTTTTACCCTTAGGTACTTTGTGCCTTTTGCCTCCATAATTTCTTCAACGTTATATGCAACTACCGCTTCAGCTTTGTAGCCTTCTTTTCGCCGCACGATAATTGCAGCTTCAAACAAGCCTCTTTGCATGCCTGAAATGAGTAATGCTGTAGCCATTCCGCCGTCTTGGCCATCAACCGAACTTTTTGCTGCAAACATGTCATTAAAGACCCCGAGACTTTCATCCTTCTTTCCCTTCAGAAATAGTTGTTCTATTTCAGTTGTGTCTTCTTCTAGGATTGGATAGGTGTTTATTCTTATCTTTCTTGATCCGGTTGGGCATACAATAGCACAGGCTCCGCATCCAATACAGTCGTCAGAGAGTTCATGGTATGGGGTGGTCACTTCGCGTTTTGTGCCTCGTTCTGCAAAGTTTATTGCGTACACACCGATCAACTCTTCGCAGACACGAGTGCAAAGGCCGCAAAGAATGCAGTCTTCTTCTTCGTCTTCTATCCAAAACATCGATTTTTCAATACCGTATTTGCTTGCTAAATTCTGGATTTTTTTAACTTTTGGACATCGCGCTAACAATAACTCAAGGAGTAGCCTGCGAGTTTTTATTACTCTTTCAGATTTTGTGTGAACTACCAAGCCTTCTTTAACGGGGTAATTGCAGGAAGTTACGATCCTCTTTCTCCCCCTCTTGTCTGTTATTTCAACAGAACACAATCTACACGCCCCGAAGGGCGAAAGGGCTTTTTGGTGACAGAGGGTGGGGATTTCAACGCCGACACGTTTGGCTGTCTGCAAAATCGTTGTTCCTTCTTTTGCTTTCACTTCTTGGCCATCTATTTTCAGGTCTACCTCTTTTGGTACCATCTTAGTCTACAGCTCCTTTCCCTTTATTCCCTTTCTTCTCTCTTTTCAGAAATCTCTGTTCTTCCGGAACAGGCGCGGGAACCGGTTCTCCAGAAATCCTATCTACCGCTCTAAATGCTGGCGGACAAACTTCAAAACAGGTTCCGCATTTAGTACACTTTTCTTGATCAATTATGTGTATTTTGTTCCTCTCGCCTTCGATGGCATCAACCGGGCAATTCCTAAAGCAGAGAGTGCACGCCCTGCATTTTGCTGGGTCAATATAATAAGAAACTAATTCTTTACAGACTAAAGCTGGGCATTTCTTCTCTTTTATGTGGGCTTCATACTCATCATTGAAATAACGGAGAGTGGTTAGCATGGGGTTCGCCGCTGTTTGTCCAAGGGCGCAAAGAGAGGCGATGCTGGTTACTTCTGCAATTTCTTGAAGCTTGGAGACATCTTCTTCTTCTCCTTTTCCAGCGACAATCCTTTTCAGTATTTTTCTTGCCTGTTTCAGGCCTTCTCGGCATGGTACGCACTTACCGCAGGATTCATCACAAAGGAAATTGACGAAGTAGCGTGCCATGTCCACCATACAGGTGTCCTCGTCCATTACTATCATTCCTCCAGAGCCCATGATAGACCCTAACTTGGTGAGTTCATCAAAGTCCACTGGCGAATCTAGATATTGTTCTGGGATTACTCCGCCGGAAGGTCCCCCTGTTTGGACTCCTTTAAACTTCTTTCCTTTTTGGATTCCACCGCCGATTTTGTAAATGATGTCTCTAAGCGTCATTCCCATAGGGACCTCCACTAGGCCAGTGTTGTTCACTTTACCTGCTAGGGCGAAGATCTTGGTGCCCTTGCTTCCTTCCGTTCCTATGGACTCGAACCATTTTGCTCCCTTGTTTATGATTAGAGGAATGTTCGCCCACGTCTCCACATTGTTCAGTGTGCTCGGTTTGTCCCAGACTCCTTTTTCTGAGGTGTGAACATACTTAGGTCTTGGCTCTCCTACCTTTCCTTCTAATGCTGTCATCAGGGCGCTTGACTCTCCGGAGACGAAAGCTCCTGCTCCCTTGTGGATCTTGACTATGAAATCAAAACCTGAACCCAGTATGTCTTTGCCTAACAATCCGTATTCTTCGGCTTGATCTATTGCTAATTGCATGTTTTCCACAGCAAGAGGGTACTCTTGGCGTACGTAGATGAATCCCTCGCTTGCACCTATTGCATAAGCTCCTATAATCAAGCCCTCAAGAATGCTGTGGGGATTTCCTTCCATTAATGCCCTGTTCATGAAAGCCCCTGGGTCACCTTCGTCGCAGTTAACGATTACGTATTTGGGTTCTCCAACTGCATCTCGTGTGGATTCCCACTTTCGACCTGTTGGAAATCCTCCTCCTCCCCGGCCGCGAAGCTTTGATTTTTTCACTTCGTCAAGTACTTGATCTGGGGTCATTTGGAAAAATGCTTTAGCCAAAGCAGAATAGCCGCCCAGACCAATATAATCCTCAATCTTTTTTGGGTTTACTTTTGCATTGTCATCCAGTAAAAGTCGATTTTGGTATTTGTAAAAAGGTACTTCAGACAACCTTCTAGCTGTTTTCCCCGTAGTGGGATCAGTGTAAAGCAGTTTTTCAATTACTTCCTTTCCAATCAAAGTTTTTGAAACGATTTCTGACACATCAGCCACTTTCACTTTGAAATAGTAGACTTCTTCAGGATAGATGACTATCCTAGGACCTTTTTCGCAGAAGCCTAGACAACCTGTTTCTTTAATGTCGATTTTTCCCTGCAAGTTTTGCTTTTCGATTTCTTCTTGGAAAGATTTGAGGACATTTTTTACCCCAAGCGCTTCACAGCCTGTACTAACGCATATTGCTATAGCTGGTCTCTCAGGATCTTTTTTGTTTAGTATGTCTTTTCTGAATTGTTCCAAATCTGAAGGGGATCTCAATCGTTTCATTATTACCAATTCTTCCTGTTAATCGTAGCCCGAAAGAAGCTTTTCAACACTTGCTGGAGTGAGCTTTCCGTGATATTGGCCATCTATCTCAATGACTGGTCCTAAGGCGCAACAACCCAGACAGTTGACAGTCTCCAAAGTGAATTTGAGGTCGTCCGTGGTTTCTCCAGACTTAACTTCGAGAATGCGTTCCACGGAATCCAGAACTCTTGGTCCTCCACGTACGTAGCAAGCGGTTCCCGCGCATACTCTGACGAGGTGACGACCTATGGGTTTAAGACTCAATCCTGTGTAAAAACTTGCGACTCTGTAAATCTGACTCACAGGGATCTTAAGTCGTTCGTTTATCCTCTTTATAGCTTCTTTGGGTATCCAGTTGAAATCACGCTGGATCTCTAGCAGTAATTGGATTAAGACTCCCTCTTCATCTAGATACTTGTCGATGATTTTATCTATCCGATCCATTGTCATAGCGCCATCCGCCAGTTTGTTTAGAGCCTAATTGACTGTTTCTACTAAAAAAAATTTTGGCTAGAATGGTTCTTTCTAATTGAACCCGGGAGCTTGGACTCGGAGGTGACGATTAGAGAAATTGTGTAAAAATATATATTGCGTTATACGTGTATTAACTGCTGTGGAATTGTAAATACGTTAATGGAGGACTAATGGTGAAACGAAAGATTATGTCTCTTGGCAGATCATCCCTTGTAGTTTCTCTCCCAAAGAATTGGACTGAACTGAACGGCCTAAAAAAAGGCGATGCTGTTTCCTGTGCTATTCAACGTGACCGTTCTCTGGTGATTAGTCTAGGAGGCACCAAGAAGAGGAGACATAGCGACGCTACTATCGATGTGGATTCTAATGAGGATGCATCTGTTCTCATCCGTCGAATAATCGGGAACTATTTAAACGGGTATTATGGCATCAGACTGGTCTCAAAGTCCATCCTCACAGTTCCACAAAGAAAGGCTATTCGAGACATCGCAGGGAAGCTTTACATGAGAATCATGGAGTCTGACTCCAAAAGCATGTATCTTGTAACTCTAATAGATGAGTCAGAGGCGTCACTGCCCTCTACAATTGAACGAATGCAGACGATCTGTCTTTCTATGTGTGTCGATTCACTTAAATCGCTTAAATCTGAAGACATCAAGTTAGCAAAATCAGTTTTTTCAGAAGACGATGAAGTAGACCATTTTGCTTTTTTCACTCTTCGGTTGCTGCGGCTTGCGGCTCTAGATACTACACTGGCAAAACAACTCGAAATAGACCTCTTAGACTGTGTGGATTTTCAAACTCTTGTTTATCTGATAGAGCGGACTGCTGACTTAGCAGCAGATATAGCTAGGTGTGTGGTGCTGTTGGCTGGCAATCAGCAGAGAATATCTGAGGAAATACTAACATTGATGGTTAATGCCGGGGTTGAAGCTGTCGATTTATATGAACAGGCAGTTCAAGCTTTCTTATCAGAAGATTTTCCATTCTCCAGCGAGATACTAAACCAACAAAAAAGGATCAAGAAGCTTGATCAAGAGATAGCTTCAAGGTCATTTAGGAGTTTGGGCGCCCAGTCCTCACTGGAGAGGGTCGCCCAACTGGTTTGCTTAATTTGTTCGATACGAGATGACATACAGAGAATTGCTGGGTGTGGTGCTGAAGTTGCTGAGTTAGGCATAAACCGTGCCTTTAAGACCGCTCCTTGAAGTTCTTCTTAGACGATGCATAGCTCATAACTATTGCTTTTTTGCCTTTGAAGATCTGTTTTTGAATCAGCTTTCTTGCGAGTTGTAGGGCGACGTTGTAGTCGTATGTTTTATCTCCACTGCTTCTTGCTTGTCTCAGGATCTCTTTTTCGAGTTTGTGTTTTAGCCCTCCGACAGTAATTGCTCCAATCACATAGATTCCAGGTTCCATTTCTCTCATATTGTCATTGAGTTTTATTCCTTCAATGCCCAGCGGTGGAACTGCGTTTACGTCAAGAAGAACTTTGATGTTTCTTAGTTCAGTCAACATCTCTTTCTTTATTATTTGCACGCCTTCTGTCCCTGCGCATAGTACAACATCCGCTTTTTTCAGAATCTTAACTTTTTCCGCATTTGTCGGTGCAAAAACGCCCTGTACATTTACTCCGTAATCCTCCAAAAGGCGCCCTGCAATCTCTTCGACATATTGTTTACCATTGGTGCGTTTAGGGTTTAGGCTAGCTATCATTACCTCACATCCCAATTTAGCTAGGTGAACTGCTGCGATTTGCCCTACAGAACCTGTTCCCAAAACTGCGCATGTCTTCTCACTTAATTCGCCGAGCTTATGAGATACTACTGCATCTTCGGCTTTTGCAACCATGGCTGCTGCTGTTGTATAAGCGCCACATGGATCAATTATTAGGCTTGCTTTGAAAGGTGGAAACATAGCATCTTTTGCTGTCTTAAAGACCTCTTTGGCTTTTCTATCGCTCTTCCCTCCGATGAAGAAAGTTGTGCGTTTAACAGCTTTTGGTCCTCTTGAGAATACTGCATCTTGCACAATCTTTTTGGCGTCTTCCGGCGTCACTTTTGCGTAGGGAATGACTGCGTTGTATCCCGAATCATAAGCCATACAAATGTCAAATGGACTGGCCTTTTCATCGGTATCCAAATAGAAAAGCAGATATGGTGCATCTCCACCAGTTCTCTGCATTACTGGTTTTACTTGGATTTGCATCGATTGCAAGAAGTTCTCCAAGTTTTCGGATGGAAGGTTTTCGGGTTGAGCTGCGATTATCTTTTTTGAGAGCTTTACAACTTCAACGTTGGCGTTTAGTGATTCCAACAATTGTTTGATTCCTTTGACATGCTCTGGGCTGCAAACATGGAAACAATTAATCTCTTTGTTTGAATCAAGTTCTTTAGCTCGATCTAGAATTCCCATAGCGATCCAGCTTTCCCTTATTGGAAAGCTAATTTCGTGTTCTTGCTCTTCAATTTCTTTTTGCAGGCATTGTCCATAAGCAATTAGGTATTCTTTTTCCAAAGAATTATCTTCTTTTTGATTAGACAAAAAGTCTATGGTCTTCAAAACGTTGTCTCTTAACTCTCTTTTTTTATCTAAGTTGGTCTCTAAGTAGTTTTTGGCATTTTCATCTATGTCAACTGGGAAGAATGGAATGTTGTTTCTTTTTAGGATTTCAGCAAGGATGTTTTCTTGGTAGAAGTTATTTTCGATGCGCGTTCCCATCTCTTCAGTGGCAAAATCTGGGCTGAAAGTAGCGATCGCGCTTTCAAAGAACTTATGGAAACCAATAGAGGGTTTAAAAAGTGAATGTAACATGCGCGACTTTGAGGAGGATGGCGGTTCATTCATCCAGAAAGGTTCGTTGTATTCCTTTTCCACGATCACAACGTTCAGTTTTTTGTTTTTTAATGGTTTAAGTTCAAGTACTTGCATTTTTCTTTCACTGAGAACTTATACAGATGGGAAAATATATACTTAGCCGAAATACCTTATATGTCAGTATATATGGTATATACAAATGAAGGTCTAAATTGTTAGACGTTTTCTTTCCTAAGCAATTTTCTCCTCATCAAAAGTTGGCGGAGACATCAGTTTGCTTTTAGTCTTCAACTTTCCACTCTTAGCGTGGGGTTTCCTTAAAAGAGTGTCATTAAACTTTTCGATTTCTCTTGCTTCTTCAGCCAATTTTGCTGCTGTTTGAGCTATCTCATGAGCACTAGCAACCAACGGAATGTACTTCTCTTTTTCTTTCTCAACGAAACATGCGAGAGTGTTTACTTCTGCGATCTTCTCATTCAACTCATAAGCAGCCATGGCCTTGGCCTTTGCATAAGGATTCTTAAAATCAGAGCGGTCACGAATTACCTTCACATCTATTACCAATTTGGGCAAAACTGGGCTGCCTTTCGGGCCTGTTTTCAGATCACCAATAACGCTGTCAATTTCTTCATGAACTATCCTAAGTACGCCCGTAATAGCAAGTACTTTGCTGACGTTCGAGTTGAAGATCGCCATTTCAATGGGATCTAAGAATTCCTTTCTAGCCCCAATAAGGGGATCTCCCGTGATTATTATGTAGCCTAAACCTTGTTTCTCAAGTTCTGTCTTCACCCTTTTTCCAGGAGTATCAGTAATAACTACGCCTGGTATGCCACTGCTTGAGATTTTTTCTCTAGCTAGGGCTGGTCCTGGTATTGCTGGATTGGGCGATATGAGAACTAGAAGATCAGGGTTAAACTCAAAAATTTTCGGTAAAGCTTCTTCCACGTCTTCAACACGCATTTTCGAACCAGTAGTTACGGTTCTGATTTGGATATCTTTGCGATCAGCCAGTTCATCAAGAAGAAGCTCGAACATTGGTGAAATCCCAATGTTACCACACTTGAAAACTCCAATTTTCTTAGTCTGAATCTGTGTCAAACAGTTATCACCTATAGCTCAACAGATCCTATTGAGTACCTCTGAAGTAATGGAATTGTCACCAGAACAATTTAATACTTTTGTCCCCAAATTGTAGCAGCAACCCGGTGAGGAAATACTTTGTCTTTACTCAAGAATTTGGAAAAACTCTCTAACGCTTGTGGTGTGGTTGGCAGAGAAGAAGAGGTCAGGAATCTAATGATCGAAATGCTCAAACCATACGCAGACGAAATTGTCGTGGATAAACTCGAAAACGTTATAGCAATCAAAAAGGGAAAAAAGGGCTCACCAAAAGTAATGCTTGCTGCTCACATGGACGAAATAGGGTTAATGGTCAAAACAATTTCTAAGGAAGGGTTTTTGCGGTTTGCAAAAATGGGCGGTATAGATGACCGGATTCTCTTAGCCCAGAGGGTGATAGTTTACACTGAAAAGGGTATGTTGCCAGGAGTGATCGGTTCCAAACCTCCTCACATACAAAAAGATGCTGAACGCAAAAAAATCGTTTCCTTTGACGAACTTTTTATTGATGTTGGCGCGGAAAACCGCGAAGACGCCGCCAAAATGGGAGTGAAAATCGGCGATCCAATAGGATTTGACGTTAAGTTCGCAGAAATCGGAAGGAACTTGGTGATTGGAAAGGCTTTTGATGATAGAGTCGGCTGTGCCGTTATAGTTGAAACTCTAAGAAAGATTGGAAAAACAGATTGCACTATTTACGCCGTTGGTACGGTTCAAGAAGAAGTGGGTTTGAGAGGTGCGACCGCGGCTGCTTTTGGGATTGACCCAGATGTTGGAATAGCTTTGGATGTTACTGTTGCAGGAGATGTGCCAGGCGTAAAAGATACCGACACACCCGTGAAAATGGGGAAGGGGCCAACCCTAACCGTGGCTGACTACGGATTGATAACCCATCCGAAGATCCTTCGGTTGCTTAAAGATACAGCTAAGAAAAGCAAGATTCCTTATCAGTTAGAAACGGGATTGCGGGGAACGACTGATGCAGCCCGAATATCCTTAACGAGGCAGGGAGTGCCAAGTGGAACGATTACTGTTCCAACGCGTTATATTCACAGTCCAACGTCGATGGTTAACCTAGGGGATGTAGAGAAGGCTGCAAAGCTTGCGACAGAAGCTATAAAGAGAATCAAAAAAACCTTCTGACGGTCTAAACTCCAATTCTTTTGAGTAGTTCTTTCAAAAAGGAACAGAAATCATTTTAAATTTTGTTCCTTATGATTGTCTTAGCGGTTATTATGTCTAAACCCAGAAATTACGAGTTTTTGGAGCATACCGCTGATGCCTATATCGCTGCCTATGGCAAAAGCTTGGAAGAAGCTTTCGAAAACTCAGCTCTGGCTATGTTTGAAGTTATGACTGACACGCAAACCATAAGTCCAATTGAAAAGGACTTTGTCGAAGTCGAAGCTGAAGACAAGTACGCTCTTCTTTACAGCTGGCTGGAAGCTTTGCTGGTCAAGTCTGAGGTGAAACAGATGCTTTTTTCCAAATTTAAAATATTGGAGCTCCAAGAGACTCCTTCTGGATTTAAAATCAAGGCTACAATTTGGGGGGAACCATTTAACCCAAAAAAGCACACTCAAAAAGTCGGGGTAAAAGCCGTCACCTATCATAGAATGGTGATACTTCAAGAAACTAACAAGGTAACTCTGGAGTTTATTCTTGACATCTAAAAAGGGCCTTGCTAAGCTAATTTGAGTTTTCGCAACTCTTTCAGCATCTGTTCTACCACAATCTCTGGCGGAGTGTCTAATGCTTCACAGTTTGACACTACAAAAGGAATCTTTTTTCCTTTGAAATGTTCCATAATTGGCTGTGTTTGTTCCTCGTAGACTTCTATTCTTCTTTTGATAACTTCAGAAGTGTCATCTGAGCGTTGGTACAGTGTTCCCCCACATTTGTCGCAGACCATATCAACTTTGGGTTTCAAATAGCGTACGTTGTAAACCGCCCCACAGTCCCTACAAATTCTTCTGCTTGACAAACGTTCAATTATAATCCAATCTGGAACCAACAACAGCAAAACGACATCTATGTAGGCGACTTTCTCCAATGCTTTAGCCTGCTCAAGAGTGCGCGGAAAGCCGTCCAAAATGAAGCCCTTGCCAAGGGGAATTTCGCTCAATCGTTTTTTTATGATATCTATTACGATGTCATCTGGGACAAGTAGTCCTCCCTCAACGTACGTCTTCACTTTCTTGCCTAAGGGGCTATCTGTTTTCATGATTTGGCGAAAAATATCGCCAGTAGAAACGGTGTCAATGTCTAGTTTCATTTGGAGTCTTGAAGCATATGTGCCCTTTCCAGAACCTGGAGGTCCAAAGATGATTGCTTTCATTGTCTTCTTCTCTTCGGTTTAATTGCTCAATTGTTGAGCTGATATTTCCTAAAAGAGTTAAGCTATTTTTTAATCTTGCTAAGAAAACAGAAAAAGGACGATACCTAACAAAAACCTCTTCGAATATAGGGCGGAATCTCCAGTTCTTAGCATACTTCGGTTTTCCCAAGTAACTGCTTTAATCAGTCTTCAAGAATTGATTGGGTGACTCAAAAGAGTCTAAACCAATTCATTTTTGGAGCTATGCCAAAACGGTTTATATTAGGCCTTCCGTCTTTTTCTGAAGGTGACCAGATGAGACAAGGTAGAGGTCCAACAGAAAAGGTTCCTCTTGAGAGGCTAACCGATTATTCTTGGTGTATTCCCAAGTATAAACCCGGAATGAAGGTGCCCGGGATTGTTTTTGCCAATAGTAGTTTGCTTGCGAAGATTCAAACTGACCACACTCTTGAACAATGCACCAATGTTGCACATTTGCCTGGCATCTACAAATACGCCGTGACCCTTCCCGATGGCCATGAAGGGTATGGTTTTCCAATTGGCGGTGTTGCAGCAACTGACTACCACGAAGGAGTGATAAGTCCAGGTGGCGTGGGCTACGACATTAACTGCGGGGTTCGCTTATTGACAACAAACCTCCAAGAACAAGATCTTCGGCCTAAGCTTACTAAATTGGCAAATCAAATCTTTTCCAATGTTCCCTCTGGATTGGGAAGCCGCAGGAAGGATTTTCGAATAACCTACGGTGAACTAGACAGACTGATTGTTGAAGGCGTTCAATGGCTTATTGACCAGGGATTGGGCTGGCCAAGAGACGCTGAACACTGTGAAGAACAAGGATGCATGAAGAATGCAAATCCTGAAAAAGTCTCAACTACCGCCAAGAAGAGAGGATTAACTCAAATAGGAACCTTGGGCTCTGGAAACCACTTCCTAGA
>DAOVIH010000036.1 GCA_030673805.1 Candidatus Bathyarchaeota archaeon
AGCTGAGGCCATACGGAATCTAAAACGAAATAACTCGAATTACTCCATACAAGACATACTCAATTCTCTAAACACCATTGCAACTGGGTCTGGCTCTGAAGCTGTAGCAGCCCTTTGGGCACGAAATTACTTAAGAAATTTGGCTGCATGCGGCTTTGTTGGTACTAGTGAACCACCAATAACAGAAGTTGTCCGAGCAAATCAAGTCTCTGTTGTTGCAATGTCTGGAGTCAAAGATCGGATTCAACAGTTTGTAGTAACAAATCTTCTGCAACGCATCTTTGATTCAAGAAAAGAAGAGACAATTCCGCCAGTTATCCTAATCCTTGAAGAAGCCCATAGATTTGCACCATCTGCTTCTAGTGTCTCAAGTAGCGATATAAGTCGTACAATAGCTACTGAAGGCCGAAAATTTGGAATCTGCTTAGTGATTGCTTCACAAAGACCCAACAGATTAGATTCCACGGTTTTAAGCCAATGTGTAACAAACATTATCATGAAACTGAAAAACCCAGCAGATCTCAAAAGTGTCAGAGAAAGCGCAGAAAACGCAACAGAAGATGTTATAGATGAGCTTCCAAAATTCGAAAGAGGAGAAGTATTGATTATGGGTGAATCCTTTCCGGTGTCAATACGCTTCAACGTCAGGTCAGATAGAAAGACAAAACATGGTGGAAAAAACATCGATTATGAAGGTATATGGATTGCAGAAGCTGAAAAATCCAATTCAAAAAAATTTGATTTTCCAGACGAATTCTAGCCTTTTGGTGAAATTATGAAGATTGCACTTGCAGCTGATTTTCATTTGGGATATAGACAGTTTAACAGTCGAGAACGATTGCAAGACTATATTGACGCATTTATCAAGGTAATAAAGAAAGTTAAAGAAGCGGATGTTGACGTCTTTGTTATTGCCGGAGACATATTTGATAAGAGTCGTCCTCATCCAGGATTGATCCGCAAATTTCTTAAGGAAACATCCAGACTTAAGTGTCCCATTCTTCTAATACGGGGAAACCATGATTCTCCTCGGGTACTTTTTGAAAAATATGGAGGGGATACACTCCATTTGATTAATGATGTCTCTAAGATCATTTATCTTGACAGAAAAAATTCAACTTTCATAAAAGATGATGTCTGTTTTGTGGGGGTGGGATATGAAAGTTGTAATACGCCTCATGAGATCAAACGACAAATAGAATCTGTAAAGACTAATGCAAGCAAAAAGATTGGAATTTTCCATCAACTTATGGACTTCCCGGGTGTGCCTGAGGATCGCGCTGATGTTTCACGTGGATTCCTTAGAAATCTTGGTCTCGATATCATCTTGACGGGGCACTTTCATTTGCCTTATTCGGAGAGTGGGCTTTTTAATCCTGGATCCCCAGAATATTGGTCCTTTGATCAGGGTGAATGCATCACGGTGAACTTGGACACTGGAGAAACAACGACAAAGCCAGCAAAGAAGAACGGTTTTTTCATTATTGAAACAGATACTGGAAAAGGTGATTTTGTTGAAATAGAACCAGCTCGACCGATGTTCTTTTTGACATATGAAACAGAAAATTTTTCGGAAGCAGTCCATTTGCCAAAAATTCGAGATTACTTAGAAAAATATAATTTTAAAGGTTCAATGATTAAGACTCTCGTTAAGGGGCAATCGAAACATGTCCGGACAAACCTTAAAGACTTGACATTGGGAGAGCCGTTAGTTTACAAAACTTCATCATTGTTGAAACACATTGGCCCCCTCCCAACTCAAGCAGATGTCTCAAGAGTGTTTTCGGAATACCTAAGTGATAATGGAATAAACAAAATCACTGCCAAATCAATCGTTGAATGGCTCGAAAACAACAAAGAACAGCTGGGAATTTTAAAAGAAGGGGAGATGCTACAAGCGCTAAGGAATATCCTTAATTCAAAGAAAGTATACTAACAACAATCAAGATTCGTTGGTATCTTAATCACTACAACTTGAAATACATATGATTTTGTAGGATGCATGACTCATATTTTCTTTTTGGATTATAAGTTCTCAGCATGTTTGTTTGCTTAAACCAATGTAGACATCCAAAAGAATTGACTCAGGACAATAATGGACCACTTTTTGAGAGAAACATATAAACGACTATTTCATGTTTTAGCACTGAAAGGCGCCAATAGTATGAACTGTCAGAAATGCGGACAGGAAACTTTTTTACCATTCCAATGTCCATATTGTGGAGATAAGTTTTGTTCGGTTCATCGATTACCAGAAAACCACAATTGCTCGCAAATTGAGACTGCTCGTGCACCAAAACAAGAAGACAATCAGTTAATTCAAAGACCAAAATCCTATGAATACACAGTCTCTTTTGGCACTCCTTCAATAGCTAAGTCCCGCATATATTTTGGCCCCCGGGAGCTCAGAGACTTGGCAATAGCTACTCTACTTGTTGTTGGAGTTGGCTTGTCGCTTTCTATATATTTTTATGATCTTGGCCAGATAGGATGGACGCCACTAGTCTTATTCTCATTGTTGCTAACTATTTCTTTTCTCATACATGAGATTGCACATAAGATAGCCGCCCAAAGAAGAGGGCTGTGGGCTGAGTTCAGGTTGACACTTTGGGGTGCTGTTCTAACATTGGTATCTGTTTTTTCTCCCTTCAAAATAATCGCTCCTGGCGCAATTATGATTGCTGGCTCAGCTGGATTGCGGGAAATAGCACAAATATCGATTGTAGGCCCTGCCACAAACCTTCTTTTGTCAACTTTGTTTCTCGGCCTTAGTTTTGTGCCAAGTTTGTTTTCGTCTCTTTTCATGCTTGTCGCATTAATTAACGCATATATGGCCCTGTTCAACCTCATTCCGATTGGGATTCTAGACGGATCCAAAATCTTCAATTGGAACAAAAAAGTCTGGGCTCTAGCCTTTGTATCAAGCTTGACCCTATCGTTAGTTTCATTCATCCGAGTATAATAGACCCAGTAGACTAGATATCAGAAAGAACTAGATTAGCTCGATTGTTACGTGAACGTCCTCAGGAACACGAATACGCATAATACGCCTCATCGCACGCTCCTCTGAGTCGACTTCTATAAGGCGCTTGTGGATACGCATCTCCCACCTATCCCAAGTTGGAGTCCCTTCTCCTGAAGGAGCTTTTAGGACTGGAACGCGGAGGCGCCTGGTTGGCAAGGGTATTGGACCATTGATTTTCACACCTGTCTTTTGGGCGATGTTCTTGAGTTCGTCGCATACAGCCTCTAGTTTTTTGTAATCCGTGCTTGTTAAACGTATTCTTGCTTTTCTGACCATGCGCCTCTCAATCCTAAATGCTGTTAGTTATAGCCAATATTTGGCACGTACGTTAGACGCTTAACCACAAATAAAAACTTATCGACCAGACAATCAACATATAGGAGCAGTTTTCTTTCCAAGTTTGTAGATTAAAAATCTGCATTCGACCTTTGAAAAAAACTGCTCTCGGATGGTGTCGGTACCGTATAAACTAAACTGAACCAATTCATATCCCGAGTTTAGGCATTGACTAAGATCTTCTAAAGTTTTTGGATAGATTGCTAACAAACAACACGTGGTATCAACGAAGGCATATCTAGTCGGTGAATGAAGAATACGGATTTTGAATGGTAATATTATGTGTTCCAATACAAACTGAAATGTAACTGGCTTAAATATTCACTTCCGAGAGTAGTAATGACTAATTGACTGAAAGTTATCAATAGGATATCAAGGCAAAAAGGATGAAGAAAATCTCGAAGAGGCTTGAACAGTCGACCAACTAGTTAAGTTATTTGAAAAGAAAGTTTTTTGTGGCCATATTTCTAGGAGTGAAATATTGCTGAAAATTGCCTAAAGTAGTTATAGTAGCATTCAAAATAAAGCTTATTTAACACCTAAATCGATAGTTAGAGTTGGAGAAGGCTTCAGAGCGGGAATCATAATGAACTTTGTAGAAATAATGTTAACTGAGAAACTCAAGGGTATAGACCCAGCTTTAGATATTTTGGGGTCCGATCGAAAAGTGCTTCAAGTTTGCTGTCAAGATCTAACGAACTACCTTAAGTTGCATTGGGAACTGGTCGGAAAAAGCGCAAATGAATGCAAATTAGTGGAAAAACTGGAAAGGTTTTTCAAAGAAAACCCCGAAGAAATCGAAGAGTTCCTAGCCGTCTGGACTGGAATATGGTTCAAGAAGTGGAAACAAAGGGTAAAGCTTTTGATAGGCAATCAGAATGCCAAGAAATGGAATAAACTTTCAAAGGTTCTTAAAAAAGCTGAACCTTTATGGAGAAAAATGGAAAATCGGCAAGAAATTCAGGAAATTATTGTTGCTACCCTAATTAGGAAAGGAGAAATCTGTGGCACCGACATTATTTCAGCTAACCTTCTCAAAATGGAACTTGGCCAAAAAGGAGTGGAAAACCTGGATGATAAGGAACGAGTCTTTTCCGTAGTTAACAACTCTTTGAGGAGAGCTAGAGATCTTGCTCAAAGCAGGGGACCATTGATATTCGTAAAAATCGATAGAGGATACTACGATCCTATTCCCGAATAATCATCTAAATTATGTTTGGATTCTCAGATATGGCACATAGAAATCTGAATCCAGTCAGAAGACAGAACCCAAAGGCTATCAGAGAATTCTTTGTTGCTGAAGTGTTTTTGTCTGCCATGCGTACCTTCTGATTTCTGAGTGATCCCCGTAACCACAGGCAGCACACCTCTTCTTGCGCACATGGTATGCACGTCTTCCACAACGTCGACAATGGATATGAACTTTTTTGTGGGCACGCTTGCCAAAGGATGGTGTCCCTTTTCCCAAAACAGGTCACCTAGGTGGCGGAGAAATCAGCACAACGTTGTCTCCTCGGACGATGATAAGCCCCAGTTTCTTCGAGTTTTCAACATTTGTTGTATCTTCTGTTTCCTCTAGAACAAGGTTAAGGTGCTGATCGAAACCTTTCAGTCTTCCCCTCAAACTCTTTCCACCCCGTAACCTCACGAGTACTACCTTTCCTAAGTTTAGCTCAAGTATTTCTGTTGTCATCTCGCTCATTTTTTGGAGCCTCGCGTGCATTTACTTCTTCAATACTCGGACTTATAACATTTAAACCTATCTAAGCAAGAGAATTATATTAAATCTCAGGATAGTATGGTACTATCTTTGATAAACTGGCAAGAAAAATAAACAAGAAAAAAAGTTTGACAGGATAGTTCATTTCGATTCGGCAAATAATGTTGCAGGTACTACAATCACATTTTCAGTTTTCCTATGAATCGAATATCACCTCAGATTTGGAACAATGTCGAAAAAACAAAAATAGTGTTTCAATATAGATCCAATAATAATCCGCTCCAAAGTGAATACAAGTATGCCGATTAAATACCGAAGATACACAATCAGATCCAAAGAAGAACGAAAGATACTAAAAAAGATCTCCGAGCGTCTCAAGTTTGGAATTGAGATGATAATGAAAAAAGATTCTAGAATAGAGATTCTAGAAACGAACTTGTTCCAAATACTTCTTGTAAACAAAAAACCTTTGCTCTTCAAAACAGAAAACAGGTATTACCCCACGTTGTTGTTTAAAGAAATCTTCGATGTTTCACCTCGGATAATAATTGACATGGGAGCCATTTCTCACGTGTGCAACGGTGCCAATATAATGGCTCCAGGAGTTGTTGGTTTTAAGGGCTCATTTTTGGAAGGCGATATAGTTCTTGTAGTTGATGAGAAACATGGTAAGCCAATTGCCGTAGGAGAAGTTAACTACAACGCTAAAGATCTAAAGAATCTCAAGCGAGGTGTTGTCGTTAAGACCTTGCATTATGTAGGTGACAAAGTCTGGAGTCTTGCTAAGGAGTTCATTGAAAATGAAGGGGGGACAACTAAGTTTTAAATTTTCAAGATGCTTATTAGTTTAATCAGGGTTAAATGCCCCACAAACCAGAATTAGAATAAAGAAAGGCTTAACTGTTGAAGATGAATAATTGAGGGTATTGGAAAGATTTGGCTAACTGGGAAGAACCCAACAAATTGATGTGAGGAGAGGTTGAGTAGATCATGAAAACCGAGAGCACAGATGAGGTTGATAAGACCTACCTGAAAGCTATGCCTCTCCGAGACTTGTCGGACTTGGAAATTTTCAAGAAGGAAGTTAGTCAGGGCAATATTCTAATTATTCGGATTGCTCCTCTTGCTACTAAAAACATTGAAGATGTAAAAAAGGCGATAAATGAACTGTGCAAGTTTGCAGAATCCTTACAGGGAGATATTGCCCGCCTGGGGGAAGAGAGAATTGTTATCTGCCCTCCACAAGTTAGAATTTGGCGGGGAAAAAAGCCAATTTCAGAGGAACCTTTTCCTACATCAGTATGAAAGTCTCTAAGATTCTAGGAATGATGGCGTTAATTCCGGTTTTCTTATTAATTAAGCTAGCCAAGTTATGAATCTTCGCCGTTTCCCCGTGAACAAAGAATACCCTTTCAGGTTTGGGCTTGAGGTGAGTCAAGTAACGAAATATTTGGCGTCTATCCGAGTGCCCTGAAAAACCTTCGATTGATTCGATCTGGAGTTTTACTTGTACAACTCCCATCTTCCCATCATTGTCAACCATTGTGACCTCACTCACGCCTTTTTGCACTCTCTTGCCCATAGTACCTTCTATCTGATAGCTAACAAAAACCATAGTGTTTTTGTCATTCTCAGCCCAATTCTTAAAGTATTCCACCACCGGACCACCTTCGAGCATCCCTGAAGTAGCCAAAACGATACAAGGCTCGCCTTCAAGAATATCTTGCCTGACACTAGGATGTTCCACAATTGTAAAGTATTCTGATTGAAAGGGATTAACTTCCTGATGAAGAATGCTATTACGAACATCCCTACTCAAATACTCTGGATAAGCTGTATGAATAGCCGTTGCTTCTGAAATCATGCCTTCGATAAAAATCGGAGCCTCTCTCATCAGTCCCCGTCGCATATAACCGTCGAGAATAAGCATTATCTCTTGAGATCTACCAACCGCGGGCACAGGAATTAGTACGTTACCTTTTCGTTCCAAAGTCCTATTTACGACCGTTGTTAGGCGTTCCTCAGCTTCAACTCGAGAAGGCATAACGTCAGCCGGTCCACCGTAGGTGCTTTCAGTAATTACGGTTTCAACCCTTGGAAACTCTGTTGCTGCAGCTTCAAGTAGCATACTTCGAGCATATTTGTAATCACCAGTATAAACTATGTTGTGTAAGCCCTCACCAATGTGCAAATGAGCCATAGATGCACCAAGGATGTGACCAGAATTATGCAAAGTAAGACGAATGTCTGGAGCTATATCGGTCACCACACCATCACGAAGAGGAATAGTGTGCAAAACGCATTCACGAACATCCCGAGCATCATAATATGGTGTTACGCCTTGCTTGCTTGCAACATCCAAGAAATCCAATTGAAGCAGAGTCATCAAATTAGAGGTGGGAGCAGAACAATACACTGGACCGTCATACCCGTATTTATAAAGGAATGGTGTTAAACCACAATGGTCTAGGTGAGCATGGCTTATGACGACTGCATCCAAAGAGTCAACTTGGAATTCTGGAGAGTCAAACCTAGGAAAAGTCTCAAAAGCCCTTCTCAAGCCAGGGTTTATTCCACAATCCAACAACACACTGCTTTCTCTGGTTTTAACGAGGAAGGCTGAACGACCTACTTCTCGAGCTCCTCCAAGAACTATTATTCGAACGTCTCCAACTTCGTAAGTTCTTGGTCTAAAAATCCTTTCCCCAATTGAACGCAGTATCCTTTCCCTTTCTTTACTCTCTGAATGAAGATAGTGGCGCATATGAGTTACGATTTTGGAACGTATGGGAGGACTCCTAAGCACCCGAGGGCGCCATTTTGTTTTTCTTATAATCTCTTGTAGAGCGGTTCCGTTCCTGCCAATAACCAATCCGGGTTTTTTTGTTTCAATTATTATTTCGCCTAAGCTTGGATCAAAGTTAATGTCAGTGATTTCAGCTTCGGTTGGTATTAACTCGCGGGCAATTCGCTCTGCATCACTTTCGGAGACTCTAACCGAAGGATCTGGACGCACAACAATTCGTTTCCTGATCACCCCGACAATTTCTGCTACAATTTTACTCTGTTCAGCTAAAATCTCAGGTTTCTTTGTATAAACAGCAAGTGTAGGGCCTTCATATTCTATTCGCGTTACTTCAGCTTCGGTTGGAACGTTTTCCAAGATATAGCGACTAATTTCTATCTTGTCTTTGTCATAACTTCGCCCCACGATTCTAACTTCCTCAATTCGTCAGCAGTTGTCGCTTTTCTTCGTCAGTTAATTGATTATAACCGTTTTCGTCTATTGTTATGATGTCATAACTGTTGCCGCTAGCAACATCACGCCTCATAGCTGAATTGACAGCTTTGGCGATAATAGGCAACAGTTGCTCTATCGTAACACCGTCCTTATACTTGTCTTCCAAAACACCATACGCTATTGGTGACCCGGAACCCGTAGCAACCGATTTCTCTTCAGTCAAACTGCCAAGAGGATCCATTGAAAAGACATGAGGACCGGACTCATCAACACCACCAATCAAAATCTGGGTCATCAATCCTCTAGCTGAGAACAGAAGATTGGCAGTCATCCTCGCCGCAGAGCTGATGGGCATTGGTCTATTCAAGTTAATCCGATAGAGCTGAGCATTTGCGGTGATTATATCAACTACCCTTTGTGCATCGGCAACAGTCCCAGCTATAGTCATTCCGATATGCTCGTCTATCTTGTACACTTTCTTTCCGTGTTTGTGAGCTACGTAATGGCCCATAGTTACGCGAGTATCTGAAGCCAAGATGACACCGTCTTTGCAGACGACCCCTATAGTTGTTGTTCCTTTCTTTATCAACCGGCTAGCTGGATCAGTGTATACCACTTATTTCAGTCTCCATAAAATTTGAATTTGCAACAACTCGTTATGAAGCAGCATCTTGTAAACACATCATGGGATTTATTAACATTACGGTTTGGTTTCTATTGAGCCATAGAGCAACTAACCCAGTTAGCGAGTGCTGAGTTAATTGTCTTATTAGGGGGAAAACAAATTCTTCAATCTCAGGCTAGGCGTTTGGAATAGGATTAAAAGAAGCTACTTCTAAAAAGGTGATCCCTGAAAGAGATATTAGTTTGCGATGAAATAGGCTTCTGAGTTAAAGAAGTTTTAGCCCCATCAGGGATTAAACTACGACGTATCGATAGGTTACGTGTTCACCAGCAGTGGAGCTTTTCCGCGTTATTTTGAGAACGTCACCAACTTTAGCGCCTATAGCCAGAACAACAGGGTCTATGGATTTTACATGGGGCATTTGGTGGGGATGCACTTTATAATGAGACAGGATTTGCTCTCGATCCTTTAACCCCAGAATTTGGTGTTCTGGAACCAGCTCATGGTTGAATATCTCAAACACCGGAAAGGTTTTTGGCATAAGTGTTATTTTCTTCTGTTTAACTCTTTGTTTGACTGCATGAGTGTATCTTCCTTCTGTTAGCACGATGGCACGTTCGATTTCCTTTTGGTTCATGATTTTTTGGAGATAGGTGAGTGCTGCAATGCCAACTGTGGCTCCATTTAGTACACACCACACAATTACCTTTTCTTTTGTTTTTGGGATTTTAACTGTGTAGGCAATGACGCCTTCGTATTCTTCTTTCTCAACTAGTTTGTATTTTCTAAACTTGATTAAGACTGCTGCCTTGCGTTCTTCCACTGTCTCAGGTTTTCCTGTCAAAACTCACACCTTTTTGCTTAGGGCACTCGGAACCTAAAAAGAGCCTTGCCCCTTAAACCTTACGCTCCAAAAGTGGCGATCTCTCCCGTTTTCCCCCTTTTTTTCACATTTAGCTCCAAGGGAGGGTCCTCTATGAATAAAGAGGAGTTCAAGAGTAGCCTTTGGCATCATCGAGTGCCGGATTTCAAATTGGTTTTTTGCGGTCCCAGCGGCGGCGAGTGGAGCGTTCTAGTTTACTCCAATAAAGAAAAGCGGAGATTGAAAAGGAGAACTAAAAATGAAACAGGAAGAGTATAGCAACAGGGATTTTTCTCTTGATCCCATCTAGATGTTTGTAAGGGACATACGGGTCGATGCGCAAGGGCCAAAGAAAAGTTGCTTGACATGCAGATTTGCAGACTGGCCTACATTATCTACGTAGATACGCCACTGACGTGATCACAAGACAACTAAGAAAGGAGAAATGATCAAATCTGAAGGAATATTAGACAGAAGGGTTTGCTGAAGCCCAGATGCAGGAGCCTATTTTGGAGAAATAGAAATGAAACTGCCAAAGCTTCTCAAATTAATGAAATATTGCTCTAAGAGTGACTTTCATATCTTAAACTTTTATACAATAAATAGTTTTTAATGACAATTGGAATAAAGGGGTAACGATAGGTGGCGTGTGAACCCAAGGATGGGACATTCTAACTTTGAATTTGTACGTTTTTAGACATGCTGAAACAACTGATAATGCCAAGGGGATATTTTCAGGTTGGCGTAACCCAAAACTAACTAAAAAAGGACTCCGACAGGCAAAGCAGACTGCACTACAGCTCAAAAATGCCGAGATAAACTACGCCTTTACCTCCAGTCTCCGAAGGGCAAAACGAACCCTTGAAATTGTCCTTCAAGATCATCCTGATGTACCGGTTTTTGTTGATGATAGGCTTATTGAACGCTGTTACGGCTTACTTGAAGGAAAAAGCAAAAAAAGGTTGTTAAAAGAAAGGCCTGAATGGTTTGCAAAAATTCACAGAGCCTACGACTTTCCTCCACCTGAAGGAGAAAGCCTAAGGATGGTTCATAAACGCACCATAGCCTTTCTTAGGCTCTTGAAAGCTTGGCTAAGAGAACACCCTGGTAACGTAGCAATCTCATGTCACGGGAATTCTATACGCCCAATACGCAAAACCTTCGAACAATTAAGCCTAAAACAGATGTGCCAGCTAGAAACACCCCAGGACAAAGCCATAAAATATGCGCTTCGATTGCATGAAGTAAGAGTTGTAGCATCTCCAAATCAAGAAAAAGAACCTCGTTGGGAGGGCATGTTGGTCCCAAAAAAAGTCAAACTATCATCAGATCCTAGAAACCCTTTGAAGAAGTATTACCGTTAACTATCAGCCTTACCCTCTCTTCGCTATTTTGTCAAGGTTTTTGGAGCCGATTCTCCTACACTGTGAACAAAAAACCGTTCTTGAAGTCTTCCTTTAGTTACTTTGTTACTTGGTCTAGCATGGACTAGCATACATGCCTGGGGCACATTCGATCCATGGTTCAAATCCCAGCCGCCCCACCACCAAATCCACACACTAGAAAAGTTCAAATTTGAACAGCCTCACCAGGGCATACACATTCAGTGTTGGCTAGGCGATAAAGACACCCAAATTGTTGCACTGGGTGTAGTTGTGGGTTGAAATAACAAGTTTTAAATCCCGAAACACTACATAACATAGTTATGGGATGGAGTCTAAGTCGTTGGCGGCAACTTAATCTACATATTGGGGATTCAGGGGGAAGCAGATAGAAAGTGAGTTCAGCCAAAATGTTTTGCTTTGGAAGCGATGAGTATTCTCTGTTTTACGCTGTTTTCTAATCCTTCAATTAAATCCGATGAAGTTCTGTGAGTGATGTTGCTGAAGGCGACAAAAGCCTCACCGCAAATATAAGTCTCATTAGAGGCGAAACAAAATGGAAAAAATCAGAGTGAAAAAATCAAAAATTGCTACTATCGCATTGGTTCTAGTGTTAACGATTGCTA
>DAOVIH010000014.1 GCA_030673805.1 Candidatus Bathyarchaeota archaeon
AGCAGGACTCCCCTTAGTGACCACAATCAGTTCCACTTTGAGGTTCTCTTCTGCTACAGATTCGCTCAAGGTTTTTGTGCTCCAAACGGTTTCAGGTCTAGCCTGCACCGCAAATATGTTTTGCGGAGAGGATAAGTCTTTGTCTATGGCCCATTCAATGTCTAACGTTTTTCCATAGTGACCTTCAAGCCGTTTTCCCAATAGAGCAAGTGCCAAAACTTCCCTGTCACTTATACAGGGGATTTTTTGCTTTTCCAATGGCACATCTAAATGCACCGTTTTTCCCTTTTCGGGGTCTAGGACATATTGAAGCATTTTCTTGCCTATTCGCTTTTTCTTTATCTTGAGCGTTCTCTTGTCAACGATGAAGTCGTCTGGAGTAACTATACCAGCAACAACTGTCTCGCCTAAACCATAGTTTCCTTCGATGACAATTTCATCCTCAGCTCCAGTGACAGGATTTATCGTGAACATGACTCCAGCGGCTTTGGAATTCACCATTTTTTGAACTCCAACGCTTATGAGAACTTTGTCGTGGGCAAAACCTTTTTCGTTTCGGTAAAAAATCGCCCTTGGGGTGAAGAGACTGGACCAACATTTCACGACTTTTTCAATAAGCTCGTCGGGGCCTCGCACGTTAAGGTATGTTTCTTGCTGTCCGGCAAAGGAGGCGTTTGGTAAATCTTCAGCCGTAGCACTTGATCTAACCGCAACAAAAACTTCGTTCAATCCCAAGTCTTTACCAAGCTTCGTGTAAGCTGATTTTATTGCGCTAGTAATTTTTTTGGGTACCGATGTCGTTTCCACAAGTCGCCGTATCTTCTTAGAGGCAGATTCGTATTGCTTTGGATCGGTGGGATCGTTTATTGTTTCTGTGATTATTTTGTAGATAGTCTCAGATATTCCACTACCCTTAATGAATTTCTCGTAGGATTGAGCTGTTACAGCAAACCCAGTGGGAACAGGAATCCCAGCACTTATCATTTCTCCAAGGTTTGCGTTTTTCCCTCCAACTATAGGTATGTCGGTTTTTCTTAGATCGCCAAACCAAAGCACAACCTCTTTTTTTGCTACGTTCAATCCAGCTCCACCTTTTCAGGCGTATTTGGAGTATTTATTCTGTCAACAACTATTTTGCAGGGAACAGGAAGTTTTGACTTTCCTCGTCTTAGAGATTCTTTGGCAGCGTCTATCCCTTGCTTATTTACCTTGACGATTATTATTTTCTGATTTGGTTCTACTCGCGCCGCTGTTCCAATTGGTTTTCCGAAAGACGCACGCATCCCATCTTGAAGACGGTCAGCATGAGCGCCAAAGATCATCTTGTTTTCTCTGAGGACACAATGCGGATAAGGTAAGATTTTCAGAAAATAGTTCTCGGGGAGATTGTTCAACAGGAGACGATTGGTGGCTATCCTAGCGGCTTCTAGGGCATTATGACGTATCTGAACCCTCTTTAGAGAGACGAGCTTAACCTCGTAGTCAAAGTCAACTTTGCTATTTCCCATCGTGAATTTGACTATTTTTGAAGGTGGAAAACCTCGCATATACTTCTTCCTTGTGTAAGGCTGCCCTTTTACAGCCCGGTAATTGCGTGCGTGCATTCAAATCCCTTTTTTAGCATACGGGCTAGCAGGTATTTAAACAATTTGCAACTCAACCTAAATAGAAACTGCCTACCATCTTAGAAGCAAAGCGCTGTATGCTGGATCCATCACAAACGCAACCGGGTGTTTTTGAACCATTTTTTGGCTAGTTCGTCATAGTTCGGGAAAACCTCTTGAAGTATCGGAATGTACATTTGAGTCTCTTCGTCAGTCATGTATTGGAACTGGTACTCACCCATATACGGAGCAGGCCCACCTTCCCGCGTAATGAACTCCATGTGCATAAAAGGATCACCTCGTTTGATTGTTATTGAACGGCGATCATTGCTCAAGTTTACTAGCTCTAGCGCTAATCTGCCGACGAAGCCATTATGAACCTTGGCAGCATTAAGGAAAGACAGCCCCATTCGTCCATACTTGCTTTTCGCCGTAAGATGCGCTACGTAACTGGGGGGAGTGAAAACAACCTCGTAGGTTATCAAATTCTTATGTTCTAGATAGTGCAATGTAGTCTCTTCTTTAACAGTCAAAATGTAACCGTCACCATCGAGCAAGGCGAAGTCAAAAGGATATACGCATTTGTAATTCTCGATCAATTCTTTCAACTTATCTTTTCCCAAAACACCCAATACGTCAACCCCCTATTTTTCTACCAATACCAAAGTTGTTAGTTATATATCTTTTCGAAAATAGCTAAAACTAAGCAACGTAAAATAGAAGAAGAAAACTACTTAAAGAAATACGTTTGCAGGAGCCAAAAAGAGAAGAAAGGTAGAATTCGCGGATTTGACATTGAGTTGTCTGCAAATGAATAATGAAGGCATATGTACACTGGACTTTTGCAACAGTCAAAATGAGCAGATTCGAGCTAGCTACAACCCTCCCTATCTGTTTGGAAACCATTTCCTAGGAGCTTAATCTGTTCAAAGTTGTTTTCTTGGAGAATCCTGGCTTATAATTGATCACAAATCTTAACCAATACAATTTTCTCGAAAAATGGAACTGTGAGTTCTGCTACAACTAATGCAGGCAATCCAAACTGTTTGAACTTAAATATCGTTTCGTCGACATTTGACAATGTTGATTGCATAAGAAAGATGTGCCCGTTCGTTTCCAAGTGTTTAGGAGCCTGGTGAATAAAACGATCAATAATCTCTCTGCCGGAAGTCCCCCCGGCCCAAGCAAATTCAAGCCAGGAGTCTTTCTTGTTCGATTCAGTTGGCAAGTACGGGGCATTGAAAAGGATCAAATCAAACTTCGTGTTTTCTCGGAAAGCTGAGAATAAGTTGCTTTGTACAAAGGACATTTTGTCTACTACTCTGTTAATTCTGGCGTTGGCTTTAGCACAAAGAATTGCGTGAGGATTAATGTCAACTGCCCAGACGGCGCTTGCTTTCTTTGCAGAAAGGATGCCTAATATTCCGCACCCGGTGCCCATGTCGAGCACCAACTGGCCTTCGTTAACATCAAGGCTCTCCGCAAATAGTACAGAATCATCAGAGGGTTCGTAAACGTTTTCCCAAACATCAAAGATGAGGCTATTAGAAAAAAACTTCTTAGTTGATGATGGCATTTGCCAAAACTCCAAAATTTTCAGGAGGCAACGTTCTTACACGTTGATCTAGAAATGGAATTACCTGAGCAATTTGTTCGGTTTCTTCAGAGGATCTATGAAGAGTATTCTTCAGAAATGGGATCAGCGCATTTACGACTTTTTTGTTGCGCTGAGCAAAGAGTGAGCGAACCATTTGTTTAAAAATGCTGCTATCTCTCAATTCGAATTGCGATTCTTTTCTAGGCTTAAGAAGTACAATAACTGAGTTTACAGTTGGTTGAGGAAAGAAAGCGCTCCTAGGAACTGGATCCAAGAGGGTGATTTCAGCGTTGAAGTAGGCAAAAACGGTCAACCACCCGTAGTTTTCCGTACCAATCGGAGCTACAAGACGGTCCCCGAATTCCTTTTGTAAGATTAAAACGCTGCATTCGAAGTTTCGATTAAAAAGCCAAACCAACAAACTTGAAGATAGGTAATAAGGAGGTATTGAGACAACCTTGTCAAAATCTGAAAAAGATGCGTTTAACACATCGCCTGAAATGATTGTTACATTAGTTAAGTTTTTCAGTTGTGTCCGCAACACCCCTACAATCCGAGGGTCTTTTTCGACTGCAATTACACGCTTACATCTACCAGATAAGTAACGAGTTAGAAAACCGAAGCCAGCACCAACATCCAAAACCACATCGTCTTTGCTCAGCTTAGCGTAATTCTCCATCTTGTGGAAAAAGGAAGAGTCAACTAAGAAATTCTGTCCTAAAAACCGGTTTGGATTGATCCCCCTCTTTCGAAGAAGCCACTTTGTTTCTGATAAAAACATTGTATTCTTTTGGCAACCCAATTTAGCTATTGAGCCCTAGTGAATAAGCGGTATTTGCTTTCACCAGATAGTTCTTCCATTACTCTCTTGGTGATTAACTTGACTGGGTTGGGAAGTTCGGTGCGCTTCTGAAGATCATCATAACTAACGAATGGTTTTCTGTCCCGTTCGTTGATAACCTGCCACATATATTTTTTTCCTATTCCGGGCACCAATTCTAGAGTATGCATCCGAGGGGTAACGGCTTGCACAGTATTGAAAAAATTGACGAACCATTTTTCCCGATTCAAAACAATCTTGTTTACCGTTAAAGGGAGCTCCATTTTTGATGTTGCAGTTAGTTCTTCATAACGTATCCGACCTATTATGTAGGTGACTTCCTTTCGCGAATCTTTGCCCACGTAGACTTGATCGTTAGGTTTGAGGATTAAACCTTCTTTAATTAATGCTTCCAAAAGTGTAAAGAACTTCCTGCCTATGCACTGGATCAAAGCTCCCGCTCGATATCCAGTCCGACCAGTTGGCCTGAACCCTGGTCGACTATGTGGCAAAAAATCTAGCACGTAAGCATACTCTTCGTACTGCTTCTCCATGGTACTCTCATTACTTTATCATTTTATTGCTTTAAAACCCTTGTCACTTGCATCTATTTCGGAGCCATGGTTTCGTCCAGAAGCTTAACGATTGCTTCCAATTTTGTGGGTTCAACGATTTTCCGGCCTCCAGCTAGGAAGACCCTCAATTCCTCCACGCTTTCTGGCATGCAGTTTACGATTTGAACCGCATCCGCTTCGTCTACGTGAAAGTCGTGTACAATTTTCTTTAAAAGTTTTTCAGCCGTCTTGTTATTAACCTTGGAGAATTTAGACACGTAATCTAAGGTTCGGCGTTGAAACTGATCAAGAGCGTCTTCACCCACAGAGTCTAGTATTTTTTTAACTTGGGGTAGCGTGAGCCTTTTTTCGTTCAAATCTCTTTGCTCCATTTTCAGGTTCTCTGATAAGGTTCCAAGTGTTCAGGTCTAACTATTATTTCCTTAACAGCGTCTCCCTGAGAAACACTAACAACATAACTGCGTCCACGCCTATTCAGTATAGTACCGATCTTTCCATGATATCGCCTATGAGGCATCCCTTTTTGGAAACTGGAATCTATTCGTATAATAACGTTGGAACCGACTTCATATTCATATAGCAGTTTGCTGAGACTGATCTTACCTCTTTCCCGAATCGCTCTTTTGAAAAGCCTTCTGGTTCCTGCGTTGTATCCATGTGAAGTTCCCATTATTTTCCACCTGCTAAGTGTTCATAATAACTCTCAAAACGTCGAGCTGGATGGGTTTAGCTTCGTTTCCAAGTAAACCTGAAACGTTACACGCTGTTCTTCCTTCATCTCCAGTCACCAGTTCCTTGATATAGAGGCCTCCTTGGCAAAGTATGTCCATTTCAGCCTTTTTGGATGAACACCTCTTTACTTTAACCTCATATATGTACCTTTCTCGGGTCAAATCGGCTCTTCTATGCAAGACACGCAAAGGGGTCCTTTGCTTAATCAAAGTATTTGTTAACGCTTCCTCTAGAAGAACTAAATCTGTATCCTTCAAATCATCTTTGAATTTAATCGTTACCCGGTATTCCTTTCGTGAAGATTCTGCTTTCTTCAGCCTCCGCACATCATCTCTGTTAGCGTTTCTAAGATTCATAACTTCAATTTTGCCTTTGGAACAATTATTAATGGTTCTCTCAAGGGCAGCAAGGTCCAAGAATCTTTTTTTAGGTTTTGTAACTTCGATCACAAATGGTCTACCATTGCCAAGCATTCTAACGTCAATGTCTTCTCTTCCTGACGCATGGAATGATGTTTTTTCACCTTTTGTTGCTTCTAGAAAGGGTTTCGAAATCAATTCTTCCACTGATTCAGAGTACAGCTTTCCAGTAAAATCGCATTTGTCGCAGCCTTTTCCACGACAATTCGAGCAGAACCATATTGATTGGGGCATGTCCCTTACGAGTTTTTTGTAGCGACCTAAAACGAAAAGGGGGTTGACTTGAATTTTCACGTTTTCTTCGAAAGGGTTGATAAGTATGACTATGTCGGGGTTCATAAACTCCACAGCTTTACCAGTTTTTTCTGCGATTCTTTTCCCGAAGGATCTCCCGAATTCATGCTTCACACTCTCCCCATAATTCACTTGAAACTCAGCTCTGAATTCGTCTTCACGTTCCTCCACCCTAATAGGCAAAATTATGCCCGCCAAAAAAGTGGCGTATTCTAATTCGGAAACGTTTCTCAAAACGTTCCTAACTACTTTGTCCAAGTTTTTAAATGAACTCTCGCAAAGATAACAGATTTCTGAATCATTTTGGCTTGGTGAATGATTTCCTAATTGCACGATTGTTGCGTTAGCATGGAGGAAAAAACCGTTTTTAGCTAGAACTTGAAGAGTGTCATGACCCTTTTCGTTTCTGGACTGGGCTAGGGCACTGGCTTGCAGTGTTAGTACAAGCTTTAAAGAGCGCCCTCTCTCAAAGTTTTCTAGGTTGTACCCCAACATAGCGAATTGCCTGCCTAGGCAACGGTCACACAAAGGATACTTTCTCAGCATTTCTAATGACGTTTCAAAAATGTCCATTGAAATACACTCTTTGTCATCCCATAATTCCTAAAATTTGGGAAAGCCCCTGCCTAGAAAAGGAAGCTTCTTCTTCCGTCTGAACATCTTCAACATCCGGCGCATCATTGAGTACTGCTTCAGCAGATCCTTAACTTCTTTTTCGGTTGTTCCAGACCCCCGCGCCACACGTCTTATCCGTGAAGAGTTTAATACTTTAGGCTTGTCTCTCTCTTCAGGCTTCATTGATTGGATTATTACACGCCATGTTTCTAGGCGACCTTCCGCCAGGTTTAGTGCATCCTCGGGCAGATCATAAGACAGACCGGGCAGCATTTTCATTAGTTTCCCGAAGGGCCCCATGCTCTTAACTGCCTCGAACTGGTCATACATATCTGTTAAAGTAAACTTCCCACTTAGAATAGCGCGAGCCTTCTTCTCAGGAACTTTTATTTCAGCCTCACGAACTTTTTCAAGAAGAGTCTCTAAATCGCCCATACCTAGCAAACGGCCAACAAATCGTGGAGGAATAAAGGGTTCAAGATCCTCTATTTTCTCTCCGGTACCGATGAATTTTATTGGGGAGCCAGTTGCCGCTACTGCAGATAATGCACCACCTCCTCTAGCGGATCCGTCTAGTTTGGTAACTAAAATTGCGCCTATGGGTGTGGCTTCATGAAAAGTCTTGGCTTGGAGCAACGCTTGTTGCCCAATTGTACCATCAATAACCATCATAACCTCGTTGGGTTTGATACTCTTTTCAAGAAATTTCATTTCTCTTATAAGCTCGTGTTCCGCTTTGTGGCGTCCTGCAGTGTCAATAAGGATAATGTCCTTATCTTTGAACAGCGATAGGCCTTTTGAGACGACTTTCACTGGGTTTTTTGCGTTCTCTTCTCCATAAACGGGAACGTTAATTCGATCGGCTAATTGTGTCAACTGGGCGTATGCCCCTGGCCTATATGTATCAGCGCAAATCAGTGCAGGCTTGAGCCCTTTTTTCTGAAAAAAACGTGCGAGTTTAGCCGAAGCGGTGGTTTTTCCAGATCCTTGAATCCCAACAAGCATGATTGACTGTTTTTTCCCGGGTTCAATTCTTAGAGGAACGGTTTTTTCTCCGATAAGACGAGTTAATTCCTGATATACAACCTTTATAACGTGTTCTCGTCTTGAGATGCCGAGTGGAACATTCTCTTTTAACGCCCTTTCTTCTATCCTTCTGGACAATCCTAAAACCAATTGGACGTTGACGTCAGCCTGCAGCAGTGCACGTTGTATATCCCGAACAAGCTCTTTTACGGTAGCTTCGTCAATAACGGATGCCCGGAAGACTTTTTTGACCGCGCCGTAAAGCGAGGACCCTAAGCGGTCTAAGGCCATATATTTCTCCAAAACTAAAACAACATCAGTGCCTTTAAATGTATATTGCAGTTGTACCTGAATATCGAAAATCTTTTTTACATCAACTTAACCTTTAGGATTGGTGAGGGATAGATTTGAGTGAGAAGGTCAGAATAATCGAAAAAGACAAAATCCCCTCTGACGCCAATATGATCTTCGGTTTTCCTGACGTCGGATTAGTAGGGGTAATAGCCACTTCACACCTTATTTCAGAACTTAACCTAGTGGAAGTAGCATACATGGACTCAAAATTGCTACCCCCCCTCATTGTTTTACATGAAGGATTACCCCATTCGCCAATAAGAGTCTTCGGCAACAATCAATTACTTCTAGCCATCTCGGAGACAGCAATTGCTACAGACACTTTAGATCCAATAGTAAACTCACTTGTTGATTGGGGCAAGAAAAAGAAAGCCAAAACGATAATTTCCCTAAGTGGCATTCCAGTCCAAGACAGACAAGATATCCAAAAACCCAAAGTTTTTGCCGCTGCGTCAACATTAGAAAGCCTGAAGCTAATCAAAGAAAAAGGAGTTGAAGTTTTAACGGAAGGATACATCGTCGGACCGCAAGCAATAATACTTCAGAACTGCGCGAAGACCCAGTTTCCGGCTTTAACGTTATTTGCCCAATGTTTTCTAAATTATCCTGACCCCGAAGCTGCCGCTGAAGTCTTAAAAGGATTAAACCTCATCACCGGACTGAAAGTGGATGTATCAAAACTCCTAGAAAAAGGCGAAGACATTCGCTTGAGGGCAAGAGACATAATGAAACGCACTCAACAGGAGCTAACCAAAATGAAAAAATCCCAAGAATACGACCTTCCATTATACGTATCTTGACTGAGGAGATTAAAATGACGAGTAAGAAAAAGCAGTTCATCTTTGATACAATTGACGAATACTTTGAAGGTTTTGAAGATTGGGCCGAACAGTTGCAAGAGAGATTAGCCCAAAGGCATAGCTGGAATCAGAGAGCGTGCACAATTGAACCCCTCCGCCACATGGAAATCACACCGTTGGAAGTCAAAATAACAGTGGACTTACCTCACACAGAGGAAAAAAACGTGAAAATAACCCAAATGAATGAAAAAACGATCGAAATATCCGCTAAGATCAAAAAGAGCGTCAAATTCGATGATTTCGGGATAACCTACCGTAGAGGCGAATTTAACATGCTTCAATGCCGAACCCGAATTCCAGTTCCAGTCAACACTGACCAAATGAAAACTCGATTCAACAAAGGAATACTGGAAATTCGCTTACCACGAAAAAGCAGAAAAGACAGCTAGATTGAATAGAAAACCAAGCAAAAAAGGGCAAGAAAAACTTTAAGAAGAGTCAGATTGGCCTTCGTCACTTCGCCCGAACAATTTTAAGGCGTCCCAATATTTGCCAGTATTCAATTTCAGCACCAACTGTTAACTTGGCTTTCAAGTCTGCCTCTTCTGGGAAAGGTGCATCTAAGTACTCGTACGTTTCCAAATCCATTATCTGGATCCCTGTTGGACTCACTGAGAACACTTGCCCGGTTCGTTTGTTAATCATAGGTACCTCAGCGTTACTATCAATGGGTTTAACCAAGCTTCTCTTAACGCCGTCAAATACACCAATCGCCACTATCCTCGCTTTTGCTGAACCATGCTTTCCGGGTTTGGATTTAGTTATTCCAACGATACGACATGGTTCACCATCAGCAAGCATGTAGCCACCAACCCGCAAACTTCCAACATCAACTGGTTTACTCATACACTCACCAGAGCAGTATATTCAAAGCAATTTTAAACAACACTCATATATAGATTAGGGTATCGCTATTTACGTTAGCGGTGAACGAGGTGTTCAAAAGCGTTGGATTGGTTGCCAGCTTCGACAAGAAAGAAGCGATAGAACTTTCTGCAGAACTAGCCAGACACCTACGGAGGAAGGGCCTCCAAGTCTTTGTCGAAGATACTCTTGGAGAAAGAATGCCCAATAAAGAAAATGTGATTCCTCTTGAAAGAATGACAACAGATTTTATTATCACCATTGGAGGAGATGGAACTATCCTAAGGGCCTGCGCGAAAATTCCTAAAGCAGAGACCCCAATACTGTCGATTAATATGGGCCTTCGAGGTTTTCTTGCAGAGGCAGAACCAAAAGAAGCACTTATTGCAGTTGATAAATGCCTAAAGAACGACTTCAGAATTGAGAAATGTTCAAAACTTTCCGTCTCCACAGCCGACGAAATCTTACCTGACGCTTTGAATGACGTCGTTATATCGGGCGGAGAGCCCTCAAAAATCCTTTACATGCGGGTATTCAAAGATGGAGCCCCCATTTTGAAATGCCAAGCAGATGGACTTATTGTATCTACCCAAACTGGCTCAACAGGTTACTCACTCTCAGCTGGAGGTCCAGTTCTAGATCCAGGCATTGAAGCATTCGTCCTGACTCCGATATGTTCTCTAACTGTTTTTCGGTCACTTGTTGTTCCCTCCGATACTGAAATCACGATTGAGACCATTAGACCTGAGAAGATCCTCGTTTTGGTTGACGGAAACTGCCACCGATTAATGACGTCTGCCAAGCCTACTTTGAAGGTTACACGCTCACAAAAAACAGCCGCATTTATCAGATTCAAAGATGATTTCTACAGAAGACTAAGAAGCAGGGTTTTATTTAGAGGAATGGGATGAAAAAATCCACAAAGGATCAGTGAAAAAGAGAATTTTTGTGTTAGACACTTCCGCTTTTTTAGCAGGATTAAATCCTTTTGTGAGTGGCGAAGAACAAATCACTACTCCCAAAGTAATGCAAGAAGTTAAGACGAACTCTCTAATACAGCTTAGATTAAGAACGGCATTAAAGCATGGAATACTAACGGTTAAAATCCCCTCTATGGATTCATTAGCTGAAGTTAATGTAGCCGCAAACAAAGTCGGCGATTCATTCTTCCTGTCAGATACAGACAAACAGATTTTAGCTGTTGCCCAAGAACTTAAGATGTCGGGGTATCAACCCAAAATAGTTACAGATGACTACTCTATACAGAATGTAGCAACTCAATTGAAAATAGAGTTCTGTTCTCTTGCAACTCTTGGCATCCGCAGCATTCTAATATGGGTAAGATATTGTCCAGCATGTTACAGAGAATACGCACCAGAATATAACTTAAAAGAGTGCGCAATTTGCGGTACCAAGTTAAAAAGAAAAGTGAAAAGCAACCCCGAGAAGGGAACAAGTTAAAACATTAGATGGAAGAAGAACGACAAAATCAGCCAAACCGTGGATTCTAGAAGCAGAAAAAGTCAAGACCCAAGCCGTTCCTGACGCAAAGTCCAGCAAGAGGGTTGTTGGAGACTGGAAACTTGCCAACGCATCCCAATTGAGACAACGAATCACACTAGTTTTTAAGGAAACTGGTTAAGGAGGTGAAGAGTTATTGCTGCGCTCTTACAAATTTGCCAGAATCAATATTAGAAGCAATCCCTCGCATCCAAAAATCGGTAAGACAATTTTCTTCGCCCGTCTAAGGGCGTTATCTACAAGAAGTGAAAGGGAATTTAAACGTGCTTTTCCAATAACCTTGACCTCGGGGACTACTATTTTCAAGTATCCCGCCTTACAGGTTTCAAGATTAGTTGATGCCCTTTTCGCAGTATCTTCAATGCAACCTATTAACTTCATATCATCTATCGCTTCGCCAATAGGATGGTATCCTCTCCGACCAAACACCACAGCGCTTACTGCATGAGTGTCAGTTGTGAAAACTTCGCAGTCATTAAACCCTATTGACTTAAGAGCAGACAAAATTTGCTCACGCAACCCAGAAACCATGTTGTTTCCATCGATTACAACGTAGGCAGTTTTCTGTCCAACAGCCTCGATCACCACTACAGTGATTCCTCCGGGGCCCATACCATCATTCAGACTAAAACCTTCAGGAAAAACAGTAGCTGAACCAATTTTGAAGGATGAAGTGGGAAGGGAGGCTGCCTCCCTAAGGCTAGCTAATGCTACGTCTTTAAGCTTATCCAAAGGAACCTCAGTATTCCCTGAATCATCAATACTGTTATGAGCGTTGATAACAATAGCACAGTTTATCCCTTGTTTTTTTGCCTCTTCCCGAACAATCGCCATCAATTCCTGGGGCAGATGCTCAGTAGTCTTCGGAGCTAGTGTAAACGAGACGAGAGCAATGTCTCCAAAAATTTGACAAGAAGCGGTAGCTATTCCGTTGGTAGCTCTAACAAAAGGCGATGCATTCTTTATATAAGCAGAGAAGCCTCCAGAGGCAACTAAATGGGCTACTATTTTTTGGTTTTGCTTTTCCGAAGCAAGATCTTGTTCATGACCAAGAATGCCCAAAGGTACACACGTATCCCCGCCGAACTTCTTTTCAAATTCTTTTTTAACAATCGAGGGCAAAAGGCTGCTTCCAATGTTTTTGAAAGGCCCAGGATGGACAAATGGGACTACAACTGATGCCTTGAATTTCAAAGACGAGAACTTCAAGATGGAAACTTCGACGGAGGTTTTTTCACTTAGCCTCTCCAAATAGGTCTCAAGAGGTTCCTTGAGGCCAACAACCCAGTTAAGCATAAAGGCTTTGAAAAGTGACAATGAAGGAATTTTACATTCTTGTTGCCCAACTCGGTTTACAAGGAAGATAAACAAGAAAGCCGAAATGAAACAGATTACGGGAGAGACCACTAGAAAGGGCAAAACTCTAATCAGAATACTTGACTCAAAGTGTGTCCAAAAAGCTAAGAAGGAAAGCAAACAAGCAAATGGTTGGATAAAAGCAGCAAGTAGAGACCTTTTTGAATCAACTGTGGAAGTCGACAGCAACACCACAAATCGAAGAGACAGCACCGCTGAAAAACCCAAAAGACAAAGGTTGATCCACCACCAAAAATGGAATATAAAAGTAAGAAACGTGCCAAGAAAAATGAAAACCAGCCAAATGATCCAACCGAAAAGAGATAAGACAAGCGTTCGTCTCAAAGTAAAAATGGGATCATGATGAAGAAGAACCCTGCTTACAAACCAGTCTAGCATGAAAGTTGTTATAAAAACAGAAAGACCTAGAAACACTCCGTCAGCAAGATTGTGTGTATAGATTAAAAGGGAGAGAGCTGAGAAGCCTACTCCACCTATGCACAATACGCCGAGGGCAATAATGGTTTTGTTGAGAGTTGGAAGAGAAAACAATGATGAGTAGTGTGTTTTAGCTTTGTTTACAGAGTGATCTAGCGAATTATTGACTGACACATTGAACATCTCAATAGGTTAGTTATTGATTAAAATTTTCCTATTTAAAGTGTAATGAGTTTAGTGAATCAGTTATTGTGACAATAAATACAACTTTAATTATAAAATCAGATATTGTGGATTAACAATTTAACACAAAACAACTACGGAAACTCAGAATGAACGTGTAGTGGGATGATTAAATCATGGACTTAACACATTTTGTGAGAGCAATTGTTTTATTTAAAAGAAAGGTAGTTCTAGTGGTTTTGCGAGGCCTATGCCAGAGCAAAGATTACCCCAAACAGTATTTCATATGCTCGAAAAGAACATAGGCAAGAAGACTAGGGTTATTTTGGACCCTTCTTACGGGTTTGAGGGTACCCTGGTAGCAGTGACACAAGAGCCTTCGGGAATTTGGCTTTCGGACGCAGAGGCTATAGTTTTGAGAGCAACGATCGCGCAACCCATCCCCCAAATTGCAAGCAGAGAAGAAAGAAGCGAGATCTTCCTTCACCTTAACTCGGTTCAAAGAATCGAAATGTTGCACGAAGAGAAGCGAGTATAGATTAGAAAAAGACCTTGGCTAAAACAGAAACTACCATAAGGCCGATGGCTAATATCATAAGAAGCTCGGGCCTAACTTTAACACCTTCGGTTTCTTCTTCGAAGAACCTCAGGAGTCCCGCACTCGCCGCAGGCATTGGGCCAGTGCTGTCTCGTCTTTTCCTGCTCATATTGGTCTTCCCTACCTTAAACGTACTAGTAGATCCGTAGCGGAATCGTCATTATTAATGTTGTGTATTTTTCGCAGAGGCACGATGGGTTCCAAGATTCAATAGATTAAAGGACAAAACTCCTAAGAGAACAATGCAAAAGAATCGTTTCAGAAATCTCCAAAGAATACGAGGCCCAGTTGGGCCAAAGACAGAACCAGACACCTGTGCATTAGAGGCGACTAACCTTTAGATCCCCACAAACTGGGCGTTGTTGAAAACAATGGATAATCCAAGAGCAGAAGTGTTAAAGCATACGGGTAGTACCCCTTCCTGAAAAGGAGAACCCAAGAGTCTTGGATTACCTAAAAACCTCAAATGCAGTTGGAGAAGAAGCTACCAAAGTGACTGAATTTCCCAGATGATAGTTGAAGAGCAAAGAGGAATACCAAGGTTCTTTAAAATGCTGGAATTTAAGCAAGTTTTTAAACTTCGGCAAAACATAAAAATCACGGGTGAAGGTGGTTAGACTGTGCATATGAGGGAATTTCAACAACTGATGAAGCAACTTTATCTCCATAGAGATGAAAAAAGGGGTATCAAGGGAACATATAATTGGCTTGTAGACGAAGTTCAAGAATTGGGCGAAGCACTTGAAACGAACAACCAAGAAGCCGTCATGAATGAATGCGCAGATGTAATTGCATGGCTTTCTTCCCTTTCGAACGTAATTGGAATAGATTTAGAAAGAGCAACATTAAGGAAATACAACGGCAAGTGTCCAAAGTGTCAATTTTCGCCATGTAAATGTGAATTCTAGATGGGCAAACGCTCTTGTCCTAGGCCAGTCAATTTCCATAAATACGGCTTTTTTCCTTTTCGCATTACAGTTTCTTCAGCCTCCAATAGTCGGAGGTGATGGATCACTGAACGGTAAGACAGAGCAGTATTTGTTCCGATGGTAGCTGCGTTGCCTACTCGCTTATCCAAAAAGTCTAGAATCTTAGTTCTGGCGCTTAGACCCTTCCTTACATTTTTGACACGGAGTAGGTATGAATTCGGATGGACCCCCTCTTTGACGCTTCTCACAAACTATACTTAGGTGGTTTTGTTGAAAAGCTTTAGTCTATTCAAAATCCATTAGGGTGAACTGTTTCGGTTTCTTGTTGTCGAACATAGAAGTGATTTCACGTTCTATCAATTTGATTCTTTGGGCATAATAATTGGAGAGGTTATATTTCCTAACCAAGTTTTGCGATACTTTGAGGTATTTCTCAATGCCACCACGATAAACAGTTAAAGATAAAGAGCCGTTACAAAAGGGACATTTTCCACGGAGAGGCAACCGACGAAATCGTTTGTTGCATGATTTGCACCTGAATCCCTGCGTGGAAAAAGCTCGCAAATTACCTGCAATATCCCGAATGAAATGAGTTGTTAAGACCTTGAGAGCAACGTATTTAGGGTCAACTGCTTCAATTTTTTCCCCCAATTCTAGTTGCTTATTCATTTTTTCAATCATTGACTTGAAATGCTTGTAGGCACTTTCAGAATTTCCAATGTTTATGTCTGAAACTGGCGTAGTGAAATTAAACCCTTCAAATTGTAATTGAGTACCAAGTCTTTTCCCAACAAGGTCAATTAGAGAACTTACTTGTTTTGCGTCTACTTTTTCACAGGTTTTTTCATAAAATTCAATTGGGTAATCACTGTCAACATCAAAATCGTGTGCCTGTCTTTGAACTTCCCTAGGGGCTACAAACGGTAGCAGAAACAATGGCGCGTCCATTATGCCACCTATCTGATCTGGAAGGTATTTGCGAGAAAAGTTTAGAAGCGTATCTAGTGCCAACATAATAGTGTCTTCGTCCCCATCGCAGTCCCGCCTCTTGGCTGAGTGCCAAATTGGGTGTGCGTAACATACATTCAGATTCGTGAAGCCTATAACTCGCCCAAGAATACTCACGGACGTATGCGGAGCCAATCCCAAAATTAGATGCCCAACTAAATCTTCAGGAAGCTCAACATTGAAGAAACTAGAAAGCCCGTAGACTTTTACTAGAAGGTCGTCTATGAATTTCGCCACACGCAAGAAATAGGTTGCTGCTTTTCTAGGAATAACGACGTCTTGAATTTTTAGTTCGCAGATTTGAGTTGAACTAGATAAGGGAGCACCAAACATATCATCGCAATAGCCCAGTGCTTTAAGATCTTGAATACTGACACCTATTTCCGAAGGTTTAAAGTGAGTCAAAGGGGCATTAGTTACGTCAAAACGAATTGTACCGTCCTTGTAGACCGAAAGGTCATACTTTGCTCTCAAAACACCCTTTTCAATTTTCTCAGGGGTCTTTTCCTCACTTCTGAGACCCTTAACGCCCTTTAATTTTTTGGGATAAGGTAGGTTTAGCAAACGGCAAGCTTGCAGGATGAGCGCTTGGAGGTTTAACGATTGTCTCTGATAAGGGACCCCTCTGACCTTGCAGGTTGAACATCTATCCGTTTTCAAAGATTTTCCACAACGGGGGCAACTAAGCACACGAACCGTTTTACATCCACAATCCTTACATTTTACTCCAGAACTAAAAGCCGAGCAATTAGGACAGCGGCGCCTAACAATCTCCACAAATAGGGGCCCCCTTTTCGCCGCTTCTGCAAGGTTTCTTTGAGATCCACCGGCTAGGCCAACTGGAAAAAGAGTGTGAACAAGAGGTCGCATCTCACGTCTTTTCGCTTTTTCAGGTCGTCCCATCCTAGCACCAACAAAAGTCGAAAATTTCTCCTTTATCGGCACATTTGAGAGCAGATTAACTGCGTCCAAAACGGATTCTGCCGAAAAATCTGTCGTTCGCGAGAAACCATGACCAAGACTAAAAGCAAAAGCAGCAGCATCATTGCCTTCAATCACAATCTTTCCATCGTCTAATCTGTGAGGCAACAAAACCTTATTCAGTGCTAAGGAGACAGCGGGGTCCAAGGCACCAATAATCTTTCTGATGCGTCCATTGTTTCGAAGCACTTCGGATTCTGAGACCCAGTTACGTAGAAGTTCAACCTCATCAAGGGACGACAAGTTTGACCAAAGAAAGATGCAAGTCGGATGCAATGGGATCTTTAAGATCAAGGAAAAAATTATGGCTTCTTCGACAGTAGGTTTATAGATGAATGGACTGTTTAAAAGGCAATCTAGTTTCGTTGTAGAAACCTGAACAGCTCTTGCAGTTTTTTCCAGATTGTTATTAAACTCCGTGACTATAGCTGCCTTCAGGTCCTTGACCCACCATTCTTCAACGTATCCTGAAGGAGAAAGGGCAGTATTTGTATAAAGAAAATCGCCGAAACTGATTAGAATATCACCTAAAAACAGAATTTTTTCAATCTTTTTCCTTATCTCTTCGAAATTCTTAAGAGAAACACGTGTAACTGAACCGTCCATCAAACGAACAATTGGAGGTTCGAGACTGTCTACAGGCATAGTTATCCCCCCCTTTCCAGGAAGTTCCAAACGCAGTTGAGTGCCTGCTGCGAGGAATTTTTCCACCACTAACATTGTTGCGGGGTGTATCCCTACTGCGGCGAGTCCCGTATTTCTGGATCGACCATATCTAAGTCTGAAGCCGCCAACCATCGAAGGAAAGGAAAAGACGGGGCGCCCCGCAATTACATCATCCATAAAGCCAGCCGATTTTTTTTCCGATTTATTCCGAAAGTCTCTTAGCCAGTCCCACCCTTGGAAGCAGAGTTTTTCTATAATTGTGAGAACCTTGGGCGCTCTCCCAACGATACCATCGTTAACAACTCTAAGCGCTCCACCTCTAACTCGATTTGTTTCTATTCTTTGAAGATTTCTGAAAGCAGAGACTTCTATGGGATCGGATTCGGTGCCTGTAACTTCAATTGGGAGCAAATTAAGCGCTTTTTTTATCTCTTCATCAGAAATATGATATTGAAAACGCCCTACAGATCGTTCGAAGACCCGTAATTCCTCAAGAAATCGAGAGCATTCATCCTCCGTGGGTTTGTATCGATCTAGTCCGAGTAGCCGTCGAACGTGATCTCCTACAACCAAAGTTAAGGCTTGGTCAGTTCCTCCCGCGGATCTTATTGGGCCTGCGAAGTATATTGCTAGATAACGGGTTCGGTCGAAATTCATCTTAATTCTAACTTTTGCGACGCCTTGGATTGGGGCAGCTGTTACACCCTCAGTGAAGATTGCCAGGGCTGTACGAATAGCTTGTTCTGCAGCTACCTCGGGAGCAGCATCTCCAAAGTCACCGTTGACAATCTGTTCAGCGATTTTGAAGGCTAACTCTTCGCGTTGCAGTCTAGTGCTCAAGCTACGAATACTCTTAGCTACCCCCTTTGGCCCTACCAGACCTTCAACGAGATCAGCAATGTCTTTTGCGATTATACATTCAGTCTTCAGGGAGGGGTCGAGCCCTTTTTCTTTCGCGCGTTCACTTATTTCATAGAGCACTCTGAGGTTTTTTTCTATCAGGTCTACGTATTGTTTATAATTTAGACTGATTTCATTAGCCAAGTATTTTCGTCCAAAGAAGAAGAGAAGAGGCAGTTATTTTGGCTTTCTGAAAGAAAGATGAAGTAAATTTCGAAACAAACTTTTTAGGAGGGATTAGCGCAACGGGGCT
>DAOVIH010000043.1 GCA_030673805.1 Candidatus Bathyarchaeota archaeon
CAGTATATTTGACCGTCCAAAGAGTTTGTTGCTGTGAGATAGCCGTCTGCAACTACTGGCATACGGAACCATCCAGATATGCTCCAAACATCATTTCCTGAATCTGTGTCGATTGCATATAGTTTGCCGCCTCGCCATATGACTGAGTCTGGGGAGTGGTCATCGTTGGTCCAGAACACCTTCTTGTCAGCGATGGTGATACCTGCGTAGATGGGCCAACTGTTATATACGGTTTCTAATCCAGAGTTTCCTTGATAGAAGTCCCACTCAAGATTTCCGGTTTTAGCATTGAAGGCGCGTACATGTCCATCATAACCTGCAATGTAGACTTGGTCGTAGGCGATGTCGATAATCTGGTTGAAGTATGCCCAATTGTCTGGAAGAGGATCGGTGACCCAAATTTCTTCTCCTGAACTTAGATCGTAAGCGTGTAGTGTAAGCTCAGAGTCATCATATATCACTCGTATTCCGTCTCTGATAGCTCTTGGAGAATAAGGAAGTCTTGTAGGTGCGTAGTGACCATATACGTCTGTGATGTTTTTGACCCAAAGCAGCTGTCCGTTCCGGATGTCAAAAGCTGCATCTGTATAGGTGAATGGAAACGTCGATGGGTCGGTATTATGTGTGATTAGGATGTTTTCTTCAAGGTTGATGTACTTGAGGGCTCCTGGGACGTATGTAATCGCCACGTCTAACTGTATTCCATAGCTCCCGTCTGCAATCGTTCCTTGTGGTACACTGTAGTACTCAAAAGCTCGTGGGGGTGGATATCTGCTGGATCCTGAATCTAAGATGGCTTTGGTTGAGTTCCAAACCTTCAATCGTCTGTTGTCACTTGAGCCTGTGATCACGTAATTTAGGATTTCACCGTTGGGGCCAGCTATCGTGTCGCCTCTAGTCGCGTTTGTAATGGTGAACTGGGGTTTTCCTGTGAATCCGTCGTAAATTTGGTATGTGGTGTTGCTTGCTCCTCCAGATTGGCTCCATAAGTGCGCGATGAGGCCGTGTTCGTTGGGCGAATCAAAGGATAAGACTTGAGCAAAGGCTATAGCTATGTCTTCCATGAACCATATCTCTTCTCCGGTGTACAAGTCTAAGCAGCGGGTGCCGATGATGTTGCCATTGTTTGTTGGATCGTGTTCGGTGTAGATGATTCTTCCTTCAAGGATCAGGGGTACGTAGGGTTGTTCGTATGATAATCCAGTGTAGTAGGATTTGTCACCGAATTTTCCTCCACCCATACCTCCAAACCACAAAGGTCGTTTCCACATTACATGGGCACTATTTGGTGCAGAGGTGTACGGAGAAAAAGCGGTGTTGCTTGGGAATCTGCGTCCTGGGTAGTCGTATCCTTGCATTAGCCAGTTGTCTGAGATTTGCCACCAGCCTTTGTTCTCAGCGTTTATAGGTCGTTCCCAGTACTCTGTTGGAAGTGGGTTGTCTGGGTAGGCTTCTATTCGATCTGTTTGTACAACAAGTTCAGTTATTGAGCTAGTTGTTGGTTTGAAGATGTAGGTGGTATCTGGACTATACGGGGTTGTTCCAATTCCAGTATAGTCTGGTGGAGTTGTAACTGATTGTCCTGGAAAGTGGGCTTGAAAAGTATAAGTTCCTATTTGAGATGGGGTGTAGTAAAAGATGTAGCCTGATGTTGCCCAAGCTGTAAATGGTCCCTTGGTCTCGGTGGTTCCATCAGGTTTAATGATGTCTAACGTAAAGCCGGTGAAGCGATCACCACCTTCTACGCTAAGTACAGTGGGTGAGGTTTTGTCCATTTGAACGGTTACCAGCACCGATTGGCTAACCCCTACAGGATCTGGAGAAACATTAACAAAGAGGACTGGGTCTACTTCAACGACTGCGGCTCCAACGACCGGCATAACTGCGACAAACGCAGCAACTGCCAACATCAAAACCAAAGCAATAGCGGGTAATGTTTTGTTTTTTGTTTTTTTCATCTTTTAGCCTCTAATGAGGTTTATATTTGTGGTGAGGCTTTTGTCGCCTTCAGCAACGTCACTTACGGAACTTAGTCATTGGATTTAGTTGAAAGATTAAGAAACAACGTAAAATATAGAAGGTTCATTGCTTCTTGAGCAAAACATTTGACTGAATTCACTTTTTCTTTGCTTCCCCCTGAATTCCCCTCTTGCAGATTGAGTCGTCTCCAGCGACTTAGACTCCATCACATAACTGTGTTATGTACTGTTTCGGGATTTAAAGCTTGTTATTTCAACCCACAATTACACCTAGTGCAACAATTTGGGTGTCTTTATCGCCTAACCAACACTGAAAGTGTGTATGATCACCAAGATAAACACGCACAACACTATAAGTAAATCAATTTTTTTTTCTAACTGCCAACGGAATTTATAGGTAATGAGTCAGTTCTTTTGCAGAACGCACTAATGCATTAGCAAAGAGTCTTGTTAAATCATACAGATCATCAATTGGAACACTAATATTTTGAGTTTCTTTACTATAAAATGTTAGAATCACGTCTTCAAATTCTGGTCGGTAGCGTTGAAGTAAATAATATATTTTCAAGTTTTTTAATGGTGTGAAAACTACAGCCCATTCTGTTGCTTCATTTACAGAAAAATCCGCTATTTCTCCACCTATTTTTTCTGTAATTTTAACCAGTTCTGCTTTTGTGATCTTCCTTAAGTCTTTGGTCCGGATGGCCATTTCCCTTTTATGCATAAATTCTATAGGTCGGCAACTTTCACCATATCCCAACTCTTTTAGTGCAACAACATCAGATCTATCAATCTTCAAAGTAATTCCCAATCTAGACTTGTTAGTTAAATCTAAAAAGACTTTGGAGCTTTTCTTCCAATAAATATTATTGTGGTGGGCACACACTATTGTTTTAATTGCTAAACTTACGGTTTCCCCGCCTTCCCTTTCTTTCAGATAAACCAAAAACCCAACAAAACAAAGAGGCAAACAAAAAAGCAAGGTTTTTGGCGAAAATGACAACTTGGTGGCAATCCATGGAAAAAACCCATTTCCGCGTTTTTCTGCAGAACCCATTCAGTGAGAATCTAACCTTAACTTTCCATGCCTCCAAAACAAGGCGCATTTCAAGACTTGTAACTGGCGCATAATTACAAATTTTTACTGTGATGACACAGTCACAAATCATTAAATACCTTTCTTGTCATAACCAAGGGTGTTCTAAATTATAGAAGTTTAAGAAGGAATTTTGAAAAAATGAGTCTTAAAGAATACAAATCTGGAACTACGTTTGCCGGCGTGATTGGACGCACCCCCGACCAGTCCAGTCCTGCTTGGCCCATGCCACTTCGTGCCAAAAAAGGCGCCCCCAACGTGTTGTTCATCGTCCTAGACGATACTGGCTTTGGCCAGCTAGGCTGTTATGGCAGCCCCATAGACACGCCTAATCTTGACAGTTTAGCCCAAGAAGGCCTACGCTATAACAACATGCACACCACCGCCCTTTGCTCGCCCACCCGCACCTGCATAGTAACCGGTCGCAATCACCACTCTAACGCTATGGCATGCATCACCGAAGGATCAACTGGTTTTCCCGGTAGCAATGGCTACATACCCCTTGAAAACGGATTTCTTTCAGAGATACTCCTACAACATGGTTATAACACCTACGCTCTTGGCAAATGGCACCTCTCACCCGCTGATCAAATCTCGGCAGCAGGCCCTTATGATCGCTGGCCTCTGGGCCGTGGTTTCGAACGTTTCTACGGTTTTTTGGGCGGCGAAACCCATCAGTACTACCCAGATCTAACGTATGATAATCACCACGTTGAACCTCCAAAAACTCCTGAAGAAGGCTATCATGTAACAGAGGACTTGGTGAACAAAGCCATATCCTTCATAGCTGATGCTAAGCAAGTTGCACCAAACAAGCCATTCTTCATGTATTTCTGCACCGGTGCCATGCACGCCCCCCACCACGTCACCAAACAGTGGATTGACAGATACAACGGCAAGTTTGATGACGGCTGGGAAGCCTACCGCCAAAAAGTGTTCAACCGCCAAAAAGAACTAGGAATCATTCCACAAAACGCCCAGCTTTCGCGTCATGACCCAGATGTTAAACCCTGGAAAGAATGCTCACCAGACGAAAAGAAGCTTTATGCACGCATGATGGAAGTTTACGCGGGATTCTTTACTCACACCGACTACCACATTGGTCGTCTGCTTGACTTCCTAAAGACGATTGGCGAATTTGACAACACAATGATTATGGTAATCTCCGACAACGGCGCCAGCGCCGAAGGAGGACCTGAAGGCTCGGTTAACGAAAACCTCTTCTTCAACAATGTCCCAGAGTCACTACAAGAGAACCTTAAAGCCATCGACAAACTAGGCGGGCCTGAGACTTACAATCACTACGCTTGGGGCTGGACTTGGGCGGGCAATACACCGTTCCGTCGGTGGAAACGCGAAACCTACCGAGGCGGCATCAGCGACCCCTTCATCGTCCATTGGCCAAAAGGAATCAAAGCTAAAGGCGAAGTACGCACACAGTACGCCCACGCAATCGACATGGTACCCACCGTTTTAGACGCACTAGGGATAGAACCACCAGCCACCATTAAGGGCGTGACCCAATCTCCAATACAAGGCATGAGTTTTGCCCCTACCTTCGATGATCCTAAGGCACCCACAAAACATCAAATTCAGTACTTTGAGATGATGGGTCATCGATCTATCTATCATGACGGTTGGCGGGCGGTTTGTCCGTGGCCAGGCCCCTCTTTCAAAGAGGCAGGCAAGGGCTTTGGCGCACCGATTTCTGCAGAACAACTCACTAAACTAGATGCCACTAGCTGGGAGTTGTACCATGTAGAGACGGACATAGCTGAAAACCACAACTTAGCAAGCCAGAACCGACCAAAGTTGATCGAGATGATTGCCCAATGGTATGTTGAGGCCGGGAAATACAACGTGTTACCTGTTGATGGACGTGGCGTGCAACGTTTTGCCGACCCACGCCCTCAGATTGCCATCGACCGCAAGCGTTACACCTATTATCCAAACACGCAACCCATAGCCACAAATGCAGCTGCTAGAGTGTTGAATCGATCCCATGCCATTACTGCTGATGTTGAGATTCCAAAAGGTGGTGCTCAGGGCGTACTGCTTTCTCAGGGCGGGAACGATGGCGGTTACGCATTATACGTCAAAGAAAGTAAGCTCCACTATGTGCACAACTACGTAGCTAGAACCATTTACCATGTGGAATCAAAGGTTACTGTGCCCCAAGGCAGACACAAGTTGCGCTACGAGTTTGAAGTGACCGGCAAGCCAGATTTTGCCACAGGCAAAGGTGCTCCGGGTCGCGCACAACTATATATAGACAATGAACTGGTTGGACAACGCGAGATGTCGGTAACTACGCCGGTTGCCTTAGGATTAGCTGGCGGAGTCTCGGTTGGAGTTGCGCCTGGTTCCCCAGTCACCCCAGACTACAAGCCACCATTTGAGTTCACAGGGAAAATTTACAGCGTAACCGTTGATGTTAGTGGAGAACTCATCAAAGACACAGAAGCCGACTACCGCAAAATAATGGCCCAACAATAAAAAAGCAACCCGCAAATCAAATGAGTGCCATACACACTCATAGCAACCCCTTTTTTTCAAGCCTTAACTTTGGCGTGCGCTCTAGCACTAAAAATGTTGTGTGTGCTCACCTGGGATTACACGCTATTCTGAAAGGACGATTTCATTGTTTAGTTGCTCAAACATCTTTGTTTGCCCGCTTGAAATGGAGCACTAAAAACACACTCACCACAACAAACAATACCAACACAAAGGTGATTGGAAGAACGAGAAGAGAATCAGAATCTTCTACTGTAAGCAGCCAAAAGTCTCTATATCCCGCAGAATCTCTAGTGCTGCACGTCATAGCCAAATCTTTGTTCTTGGCGAATACTATTGAAGTGGATGAATGATGCGCAGAGTTAGTATAGGTTTGGTTCCATTGCAATGTTCCAGCTGAATCAGTTCCTACAAGCCAAAATTGGCCATCACCCACAATAGGCTGCTGAATACAAGCCAATACATACTCAGTATTATCGTTAACCACCAAAGAACCAACGTACTCGTTGGATACTCCGCCATAAGTCATGTTCCACTCCATAACACCCTCAGAGCCCGCTTTGACCAACCAAGCATCCCAACCTCCCCTGCCAAAAGAGGTTGTACTACCAGCTAAGGCATACCCTCCATCTCTTGTTGCCGCCATAGAATTGGAGTATTCAGTGCCAACTCCTCCATAGGTTTTGTTCCACTCCAAGTTTCCCTGAGAATCCGTTTTCACCAGCCAAAAATCTGCACTGCCAGCTCCACTAGGAATAGTGCTTCCAGTCAAAGCGTATCCTCCATCCAAAGTCTCAACCACGCAAGAAGCAAATTCATTATCTTCGCCTCCATAAGTCATGTTCCACTCCATAACACCCTCAGAGTCGGTTTTTATCAACCAAAAATCTGTCCCACCCGCCCCAAATGAGCGGGTTTCACAAGCTAAAACATACCCCCCATCACTACTCGCAACTAATGACTTTGCTCTTTCATGATCAGACCCTCCATATGTTCGATTCCACAACATGACTCCCCAAGAATCAGTCCTCACCAGCCATGCATCATTATCACCATCATTTATGCTGCCTGCTAAAGCATAACCCCCATCATCAGTAGCCACTATGGACAAAACTATGTCATGTCCAGATCCGCCATACGTCATATTCCATTGGACCTCACCAAAACTGTCGGTCTTTATTAGCCAAGAATCATATTTGCCGGCACCAGAAGAGTTAGTTATTCCTGCTAAAGCATACCCCCCATCCTTTGTCCCAATCACACAATAAGCTTCATCGTCACCTCCCCCATCATATGTACTGGTCCATCTTGTCTTGGGAGCAGCAAAAACCAAACAAATCAGACTAGCACACAAAAAGACCAAACTGAAGGCGATCATAAATTTTCGATTCATAAGGAAACGCTCCATTAAAAAAAACAATCTTTTCCTTAAATACGCTTCTACAAATTCAACTTTTGCAAATCCACTCTCATACAGATCCGCCCCCGGGGCAGCCACCTAATAACTCTAAATGATTGAGCCCGCGCCAAAAGCCCTAATTGAACTTTAATCTACAACAAGTACTAGTGTAATGAGATTTATGATGTACTCTGTGGAGGATGTTTTAAGAAAATTAAGAGCTAGAGCTAGGCCTAGTCAGCTTGAGGGAATGGCCCGTTATGGCATAGCAGTAGAAAAAAGGTTAGGGGTGTCAATTCCGGATCTGCGCAAGATTGCCAAAGAAATCGGCCAAAACCATAGGCTTGCGGTGGAGTTGTGGCAGACAGGAATTGATGACGCTAGGATTTTAGCGTCCATGATTGATGAACCCAAAAAGGTAACCGAGGAACAGATGGAGAAGTGGGTTTTAGACTTTAATTCTTGGGATGTCTGCGATCAGGTTTGTATGAATCTTTTCGAGAAGACCCCGCTAGCTTGGAAGAAGATTCATGACTGGTCTCTTCGGGAAGAAGAGTTTGTTAAGAGAGCTGCTTTTGCTCTTATTGCATGCTTAGCTTGGCATGACAAGTGGTCAGAAGACCAAAAATTTGCAAAGCTGTTCCCAGTGATAAAAAGTGCCTCAACAGATGAGCGAAACTTTGTGAAGAAAGCAGTTAGCTGGGCATTAAGAAACATCGGCAAAAGAACCCCCTACTTGAACACACAAGCCATCAAAGTCGCAAGAGAACTGCTACAAAACGATAGCAAAGCTAGCCGATGGATAGGCAAAAATACTATTAGAGAACTGGAAAGTGAGCCAGTCCAAAGAAGACTAAAAACAAAGAGTCACCCATAGCGTGCATTCTCCTTTAAGTGGGCCTTTGAAATATTACGAAACTGACGCGTTAATGTACAAAGGTTCAAGTGGATGTCTACGGTTTATTTAGAATGGTAAAGTTTTTGGAGTGCATAATAGATTTGTAGTTCCACAACTAGACTCACAACAATATCAGCGATATGCCATTTTAATTTGGGTGCCATCAATAGAAATCATTTCTTTTGCTCGCGAGAATGGAGTAACAGTTTAGTCCCCCTTTTTTCCTTTTTCACCCTTTGCCATCGAATGAGTTCTCGTTATTTTGTGTTATCTGACGATGAGGACAGGGCAAGGAGCATGGGTTGTTACTCCATGGCTAACGCTTCCTAGAACAATTTTCTTTATGGTGCTTAATCCTCTAGCACCCATGACAATCAAATCGAACTTTTCTTGCTCAGCTGTTTTCAAAATCTCCTCGACTGGGTGACCATTCTTTAACACCAATTCAGCCTGGGCACCTTTAGATTTAGCCAGTTTCTCACCTTGAGCCAAGACGGCTGTCCCATCTTTGCGAGCTGCCTTAGCAAATTCGGGTACTAATTCGGGGGGAAAACTTGATTCGTAAGGCAAAGACCCATACATGACAGGCGACACAGCTACTGGATACATATGCTGATAAACGTAGATCAGTGTGATTCTTGACTTGAATTTTTTAGCTATTTGAACACCATATTCTAATGCTCGCAACGAATGTTTAGATCCATCGAAGGGAACCAAAATTTTCTTGAACAATACAACCCCTTTCCATTCTTCTTTGATTGTTGGTTTTAACCGCAGCCGTCCATAAGTACCAAGGCGGATGTAGATTCAATATTACCGATGGGTCTAGTTTTTTGCATTCTTTCTTATTGAAATAATCCTTTTAGTGCGCTATCTTCATTCTTTGATTTTTTCTGAGGATTGCTCTCCACCGATTCCCCAGTGAGTTCTTGGGATTTCATGAATGATTACTTCCACTGCCGATGTGGGAATCCCCAGATCAACGAAAACTTTCGTTATGTTTTTTATAATGATTCTTATGTTTTCTTCTGTTTGTCCTTTCCACAGGTTTACATGAACAACTGGCATCTTCATCCTCTTCTATTCATTGCGTACTAGAAAAAGCAGTTTAGAGGCTTCAGTTTTTGTTTTTATTTTAGCTACAGACTCATCGAACCCTTCATCTCCAGTAAACCTTTCATGAATCTTGAACTCTCGAATAACGTAGTGGATTTCGCCATCAAGAGAGCGCACCCGGATCATCCTCAATTGTTTACTGACCAAAACTAGCCCTCCTACACTTAACATTGTTATCCTCAGATTTAAACCTGTTCGACCCTTTTTGGTTCAAAAACATCAATCCGAAAAAGCAAATTTAACCGAAGAGTACAACCCTTAGAACAATATCGTTGATTTTGAAACTAATCTCCTTCTTTTCCCCTTTTTTTCCATTCTTCCTGAAGTTTCAAGGCGAGATTTCCGTTTTCCAAGATGAACGCTCCGCGATAGCCACATTTTCTGCACTGCCACAGCGACCAGAACTGCGGCATACCCTGCGCCCAAAAAACATCTGTTGACCCACACTTCGGACAAAACTTAAATGCTCGCTTCTTTTTCGCCTCAACTTTGTTTGGCGTTTCATCATTTGGCATACATTAATACCGACCTTTACCTTTTATTTGCTTCTTCAAAAGCCGCTTCTTAGGCAGTTTAGGCTTTTTTACCCGTTGCGCATCTGTAACTCCCAAACAAATCCCTAAATGCCTTACGTTGCTGCAAACTCTTAAGGTTAATGCTGGGGGTTAGTAGACAAAAGAGGAGCATAATTAGTAAACATAGGAGATTGAAACAGTCTCGGTTGCCCCGTTGATCCAATTTGTATTTCCAACTTTTTACTTTGGATCTATTCCGTTGTATATCCCCTTTGAAGAGAAGTGGTCCGATAGCATCTTAACGATCTTTTCGTATTGCTTCTCCACTTTGCGTTTTCCGAGGAGTCCTCCCGTCCAACCACTTTTTGATTTGATCAA
>DAOVIH010000079.1 GCA_030673805.1 Candidatus Bathyarchaeota archaeon
ACCTCTACTATAAGGATCGACAATATGAGCGTGTGTGGGCAGGAGCAACAGCAGAGTACATGCAAGAGAGCTACCTGGATGTTAATCAACGCGCCGAATTCTTCCAATTTGCCTACTCCTCGGCACCGGCCATGGTTATCCACACCATCAATTTAGGAGCGAAATATCCCTTCACCTTTAGGGACGCAGACGGGAACATCACAAATGGAAGTCACCAATACAAGCTACACCTACCCGCCGGCATACCTGCAAAGTTGTTCTGGGCAGTTTCACTCTACAACATCACCGACGGAACTTTCCCGGAAACCCCGCAACTGTTGCCCTCGATTAATGGATACAATAACATAGTCAAAAACAAGGACGGTTCGATCGACCTCTTTTTTGGCCCGACACGACCAGAGGGCGTGGCCGACACCAACTGGATCCAGACGGTTAAAGGTCGAAATTTCCTCACTGCTGTTCGCCTTTACGGAACCGCTATCGAGTTCTTTGACCAGACTTGGAAACCAGACGATGTTGTGAAGCTGAATTGATCAAGGCTTGTTTCCTTGACAACCTTCATAACATTATTTCTAATTCCAATACCTTATTTGAGGTAATGGCATTTCAAGAACTTTTTTATTTCGCAAACTCTCTAGCCTTTATTAGGTTTAGTGGTGAGCACACACTTTTTCAAACTCAGTAAAGAAAGATATGAAGAGATTATTGGTGACTTCGTGAAAGAAAATTCGTTATAATAGCTTTTGGTTTTTAACGTAGCCATGTTGAATTGCCCAAACAGCTTTTATAAACGGAGCTTTCATCGACTCTCTTAGATTCAACCAAAGTCATATCTCAGCGAACTTGTAGTTTATCCAATTAGAAAGCCAAGCTATTGTATCAATGTCTGCTTGTCTGATCTCAGTATCCCCTCTATCTAAATGCAAAAGGTTTTTGTTTCTAAGTCCCTACTCTCTCCAAGGATATTCCATGAAGTGGCTATGGCTGTCTATACTTATTGGTTTGTTGGCTGCAGCACTAGTATTTCCACTGTTATACTTCGACTTTATTACTCAAAAAGAAGAAACTGAGGTGGATTTGTACTTTGGTGTTTCTTTTGGCTTGAAGACAGCAGACGAAGCGAAGCTTCTGATTGACAAAGTTAAAGGGTTCACTAATTTTTTCCTTGTAAACTCTTGGGATTTGAGCACTAATGAAACTGCATTGAATGAAGTCTGTGACTATGCCGTAGAAGCTGGGTTGAGTTTCATAGTGTTCTTCGATTACATATCCCTCAGTCCAGAGCCGGTTCCTGATCCTTTTCATGCCAATCTTTGGCAAGCAGACTGGGTTGTCAACGCAAAAGAGAGATGGGGCGACAAATACGTGGGGGTTTACATCTATGAGGAACCTGGCGGAAAACAAATCGACACCGGTCAGTTTGACGAAGGACGTCATATTGCCAGTTTGTTCCAAAACGTTTCTACGTACAGTGAAGCAGCAGATGTCTTCGTCACTGAACTACCACAGGGCTGGAGTTTTCACTTTCTTCAGAACAGCAACATCTCAAGGTTTACTTCCGATTATGCGCTTTACTGGTTTGATTACCTAGCGGATTACTCCACGATTTTTGTAGAACTGGGATGGAACCATAGTACTCCACAGCACATCGGTCTATGCAGAGGAGCAGCCACGAATCAAGGAAAAGATTGGGGTGCCCATATCACATGGACCTCTTATAATCCACCATATATGGCGAGTGGCCCTGAAATACTGGAGGAAATGCTAGCAGCTTATGAAACAGGAGCAAAATATGTTGTAGTGTTCAATTTTCCTTTTGATCCAGATACCAATCCCTTTGGTATCCTTAGGGATGATCACTTTGAGGCTATGCGACAATTCTGGGATCACATTCACCAGTATCCAAAAGACCATGGGAAGATACGAAGCGAAGCAGTTTTTGTTCTTCCGAAAGACTACGGTTGGGGCATGAGGAGGCCAGACGATCTTATTTGGGGTCTGTGGCCTTCTGATGATCTCTCCCCTGTGATTTGGGAGAAGATGAACAAACTAGTGGAGAAGTATGGCTTACAATTAGACATAGTATACGATGATGACAACTTTGTCTTTGAAAGGTATTCCGAAGTGTATTATTGGAATTCTACAATTGATTGAACTCTAGTAGACTTCTATTGCTTTTTTCTGTTTATTTTGGAAGTCAAGCTTGATTAGGACAAGAGCATCTGGCACAGCTAGTTTGCCTACTGTGTTTTTGAGAAGCAGGTCAACGCCGATGAAATTGAGTCACGTAAACAAATCCTCTAATCTGCGAAACACGAAATTTTTTGTTAAATGAGGCTTGATTAGTGTCAAGTTGGGAAAATTCTTCTAGATGATTTCCTTTATGATTTCGTCAACCGATATTATCTTTGCGTTATAGACGTACTCCAAGTATTTGAGGCCTTCCTCATGATCCTCCTGCGTGAAAGCTTCAACACCATCATTAGCTACAACTATCTTGTATCCTCTAAAGAAAGCGTCGGCAGCCGTGTGTCTAACGCATATGTTCGTGTGTAAACCCCCAAGAACCAATGTTTTCACACCTTTCCCGTCATAAAGACTCCTTAAAAGCGATTCTAGTCCAGTTTCATAAAAGCTGCTGTAAGTTCTTTTCTCTATGACATAGTCTTTTTCTTTGGGTTCAAGTTCGGGAATAACCTTTGCACCTTCTGTGCCTTTTATGGCGTGTTCCCCCCATTTTCTGGTAACCTCTACGTCTTGAGGATAGTGGGCATCGTTACTGTAGATTACAGGTATGTTATTCTGACGAGCGGCTTCAACCAGTTTTCTAAGGTTTGGAATAACGTTCTTAGCTCGTTCGGTCGCTATCTTCCCTGTGACGAAATCATTAAGCAAATCGATAATTACTATCGCTTTGTTTTCCAAAAGCTCAACTCCCTTCAATAGAAGGGTTACAAAACGATATTTAATCCTATTTGTTCATTGGCCTAAGGTCGTACGGTGCCTCAGTGAGTTTTTCTACTCCGTCTATTTCTATAAGTACGGTGTCTTCTATGCGGACTCCCCCATAACCTACCAAGTAGATTCCGGGTTCTACTGTCACGACATTTCCCGCGTTGAGCGTCTCCTTGCTGTTGGAACTTAGCACAGGCAGTTCGTGAACTTCCAGGCCTACACCATGACCCAGACTGTGAACAAAATGCTTCCCATAACCTGCGTCTTGAATTGTTTTTCGGGCAACTGCATCAGCATCCATAGCTTTCAGGTGCGGTTTTAGAGCTTTGAGGGTTCTTTCCTGAGCAGACTTAACAATCTTGTGGATTTGTTTCTGTTTCTTAGATGGGTTACCAACTACTAAAGTTCGAGTCATGTCAGAACAGTAATATTTGTAGGTAGCTCCTATGTCAATGACTACTAGATCGCCTCTTTGAATTTCTTTGTTTGATTGGTCTCCGTGAGGAAATGCTGACGCTGCTCCCGAAGCTACCACTGTTTCAAAAGCAGTTCCGTATCCGCCTTTCTTCCTCATAGCATATTCGATTTCCCCAGCGAGTTCCTGTTCTTTGATACCGGGGCTCAGAAGTTCAATTGCAATTCTCATGCCTTGACTTGTTAGCTCACCCGCCTTTCGAAGCAATCTTATCTCCGCTTCACTCTTTACTTTGCGAAGATTCGACACAAAGTCGTTGTTTGCCGTGAGTGTTATTTTTTGCTTCTCAACCTCTTTTTTTAGGGTTTGCCATCCTTTTATGTTTAGAGTATCTACGGCTAGTTTCTTTACCTCAAATTCTTTTGTTTGCTTGGCAATTTTACTCATCAACTTTTCATGTGGTTTCACAAGTTCAACTCTGAATTTGTTACCTTTTGACTTTGCCTGTTCGTAGTTAACGCCATAAACGTTAATCCTTGGTTCACCGTTCTTGGGGATCAACAATGAAGAGACTCCTTGGAAACCAGTTAAATACAGCAAGTTCGCTTGGTTAAAAATCAAGTATCCATCAAATTCTTGTAGCTCAAAGGCGTATTCTTTTAGAGCCTTTATCTTTTCCAAAGCTTTCACCTACTGCCTCATTAATCGGTTTGTTTCTTCAAAGGATCATCCGCCGCTTACAATCGGCATTATCACTACGTGGTCCCCGTTCCGGAGTTTAGTTTCTATTCCATTCAACTGATTGAGTAAAAAACCGTTCACTGTTAATATGAAGTTGGGTTTCAAGTCAAGGCCGCTGGGCTCATAAACGTTATTTCTAAAGGGGTCACCGTGTTTCTCTGAGAGCAATAACAGAAGATTCGCAACTGAGGCGGCATCTTTGAGCTCCACTTTTTCCTTTTTTTCCGCGTTCAACACTCTTTTGATGTGCCCCAAATAATCAACTGTTACCTCCAAAACAAAAACCGCCCGGCTGGACTAGTACTACAGGGTTTGAAATACGTGATATATCTTGTTTTCCTTTCATTAATCGAATTAAAATAACGTTTAGATCTTAGAGGTTTTTAAGTGATCGAAGCCCAACCGTTAAGGCTTTATTCCTTTTTTTCTTGGAATAAATTCTTTATCGATTTGATTCTAGCTTTCTGAGCTAACACGTCACTTGTAACTAAGTCTAGTGCTTCTTCTGGACACCATTTTACGCATTGTGGTTCACCTTGCTCTTTGCATAGGTCACAAACATAAACTACTTTGTTTTCTGGGTGTAACATGATGGCGCCATATTCACAAGCTTCTATGCACCATCCGCAACCATTACACTTGTCTTCGTCCACAATAATGGTTCCAGTCTCATCTGATTGTTTTAGTGCTTCTCGAGGGCATGCCGTAACGCAGGCGGGGTCTTCACAGAGTCTA
>DAOVIH010000063.1 GCA_030673805.1 Candidatus Bathyarchaeota archaeon
ACAATGCACTTTCCCAGTTTTTTATCCTTAATGTTTGGTGCTAACGCTTAAACATTTTGCCTTGTTATCTAAGCTTGGGTTTGTGAACTGTTAATTAGGCGAGGATCAACATGCTTTTATTATTGACCCTAGAACTAAAATAACAAAATCCTAATACTGCCTTGACGATGGGAAAGAGCATGGTAGATCTTAGAGGACAGGAGTACAAAATCCTCTTTAAACTCCAAAATCTTGAGGGAAAAGCATCTGCAACTCAAATTGTTGCTTCAACCAAGTTATCTGAGTCTGCGGTTATGCGTGCCCTCCTTGCGCTTCAAAGCAAAAATCTTGTTGCAATTACCGAAACCAAACAAACTCGAGCTCGACTCACCGAAGAAGGCAAAACCTGGGCCAAAGAAGGTCTTCCAGAAAGAAAGATAATCAACCTGTTATTCGACAGGAATTGCCGTGAATTATCATTCTCTGATATCTCAGCTTCCGTTCATATTCCTCATAGTACGACCATAATCGCTTTAGGCTGGTTAGTTCGAAAGAATTGGGCAACCGTTAACAAAGAAAGGAATTCAGTTGAAACAGAGCTAACGAAAAGCCCCGACAAAGGAATTGACGAAAAACTACTGGATCTTCTAAACAAAAAAGGGGTGATTCCCGTTGAAAACAGCTCAAAACTTAGCCCCGCCCTAAAAATCTTGAAGAAGAGACAACTGGTTAATGTTAGAACAAGGACATTGCGGCTTGTTGAAATCACTGAACAAGGAAGAGTTGTAGCAGAGAAGAAAACAACAACTGGCGAGGTGATAACCCAACTCACCCCCAAACTTTTGGTTAGTGGTCAATGGAAAAAGAAAAAATTTCAAAAGTACAATATTGAAGCTCCAGTAGCGAAAAATTGGCCCGGCAAGAAACACCCTTACATGATTTTTCTCCAAGAAGTTCGGGAAAAACTAGTCACTCTTGGTTTTAAGGAAATGACTGGCCCCAGCATCGAGACTGCCTTCTTCAATTTTGACGCTCTTTACACACCTCAGGACCATCCAGCCAGAGACATCTTTGGTATCTACTTGGTTAAAAAACCCGAACTTGGAGATCTAGAGCCACATCGGGATATTGTGGCAAAGGTAGAAAAAACTCATGAAGATGGTTGGAAGACTGGTTCAATTGGATGGGGTTACAAGTATTCTCGCCAAGAAGCCAGACGTCTAATTCTTCGTGGCCACGGAACATGCCTAAGCGCACGCACATTATTAAGTAAGAACTTGGAAATCCCCAGCAGGTATTTTTCGATCGCTCGGTGCTACAGACCCGAAGTCCTAGACAAAACCCATCTTTCAGAATTCAATCAAGTTGAAGGCATTATTGTAGACGAAAAACTAACCTTGAGAGATTTGCTAGGAGTACTTGAAAAGTTTGCGTTGGAAATCGCAGGGGCAGACAGGGTTCGTTTCACGCCAGACTACTTCCCCTTCACTGAACCCAGCGTCGAGTTGAGCGCTTACAAGAAGGGATACGGGTGGATTGAACTAGGAGGGTCAGGCATTTTCAGACCCGAAGTTACCTTGCCTCTCGGCGTTGAAGTTCCCGTTATTGCTTGGGGCCTAGGTATAGACCGCCTATTCATGATGAAATCTGGCCTCCAAGACATTCGGAGTATATTTTCTCAGGACTTAAACTGGATTCGGAGGAAACAGGTGGCCTAGCCATGCCGACTATTGAATTAGACTTCAATGAGTTCAAGAGCTTGCTGGGAACAAGCTTGGAGGCTGATGTTGAAAAAATCGACGAAATATTGGTCTTAGCTAAAGCCGAAGTGAAACTATTCGACAAGAAGGAAGCTCTTCTCAGCGTAGAGCTTAAAGACACCAATAGGCCTGACCTGTGGAGTGTGGAAGGGTTGGCTAGGGCTCTAAACTACTATCTAGGCAATGAAACCGGGGTTAAACAGTACTATGTTGAAAAACCCATAGTTGACGTGTCAGTTGATTCGCACCTAAGCAGCATTCGTCCATTCATCGGTTGCTCCATAATAAGAGATGTTAAATTGACTGATGCTTTGATTCGTGGGCTCATGAATCTACAGACCAAGCTTGATATGACCTATGGAAGGAACAGAAAGAAAACTTCCATAGGTATTTACGATTTTAGTTTAATCACACCACCACTAAAATACACAGTAACAACACCTGATGGAATAGCTTTTGCCCCACTTGGATTTGAAGAACCAATGACACTAGCAGAGATTTTGACTAATCACCCAAAGGGAATTGAATATGGCCACATCGTGAACAAACACCCAGTTTTCCCCATATTGCTCGACTCCAACAAAAAAGTGTTGTCTTTTCCTCCCATAATAAATTCCAACGATCTTGGATGTGTGACTGAAGAAACCGAGCAATTGCTGGTTGAAGTTACGGGAACTAATCATGAAACCGTTCTCAACACACTAAAACTTGTTACTTTGGCACTCATAGACCGAGGGGGCAAAGCTTACTCTACGACTGTGCATTATCCACATAACAAAACAACAGTTGTAACGCCAGATTTTAGCAACAAACAAATGAAATTGAGCGTTTCTTATGTGCATAGAGTCCTGGGGTTGAATTTCTCAGGCAAACTCATAAGGAAGCTTCTGGAAAAGGCCGGGTTTGGGATTCAGGATTTTGACTCTGAAAACATTACCGTGACTATTCCTTGCTATCGAATTGACGTAATGCATCCTGTAGATCTGGTTGAAGATATCGGCATATCTTACGGCTACAACAATATCGAACCACTCTGGCGTGAGCTTCCTACAACTGGCCGAAAAAGAAAAGAACAGTCTTTTCTAGACATTGTTTCGGATCTTATGATTGGGTTGGGTTTCCAAGAGATTCTGTCGTACACCTTGACTAACCCTGAAACCCTTTTCGTTAGAATGAAATGTAAAAAGACTCCAACTATGGAAATTGCAAACCCCAAGGTTCAAACCATGACATGCTTAAGAAACTGGCTAGTACCAAGTCTTATGGAATTCTTGGGCAACAACCAGTCAATTGAATTTCCTCAAAAAGTTTTTGAACTAGGTAAAATCACTGTGCCTGATGAGACCAAAGAAACGAAAAGTCGAGACGAGTATCGTTTGGCAGCAGCAATATCCCACTCGAGTGCCAGTTTCACAGAGATCAAATCCGTTACAGATGTTTTCTTCTTGAACATAGGTCTTGACTGGAAAATTAGAAAGACAAAACATTCAAGTTTCATAGAAGGTCGCGTTGGAACTGCTGTGGTCGATAGGAACGAGGTTGGAACGCTTGGCGAAATCAGCCCTGAAGTTCTTGAAGCCTGGAATTTGGAAACCCCCACTGTAGCGTTTGAAATAAATATAGAAAAAGTTTTGAAAACTAAATACCCGTGATTGAACTAGACTTCCTCTCCAGATTACTCGTGAAAAACCTATCTGGGTGCTATTCCAAAAAAATCAAATCTTTTTAGCTCTTTTTATTCGTACAACCCAAACAACAACAAGAATTACTAAAGCAGCTGTGCCTGCGAAAAGCAATAAGCCAAGTGGTAATCCCCATCTGTAACCCACCAGCGTCATCAAACTTTCTGTTCTGTTCCAGTAGTACACCTTTTGATATTCATTTGTGACCTTAAAACGTGGATCATCGTACACTATGTCCAAACGCAATCCATATTCCGCTATAAGTATCCGGGAAAACTCTAATATTAACCACGCATTTTCGTCAGGTTCCCACCACCCCCAAATTTTGTCTTCGGGAGGATGCATTCCCCAACCGAAGTTTTCTGGAAGAACCAGTGTGGCCTCCGTCTTCATTGATCCATGAACAACATCGGGTTCTTGTACAATTTCGTTCCAGAAACGTTCTAGAACTACAAAGTGTTCTTCCTTCAAGATTCCGTATTCATTTCCAGCTAGTTTTGGGTAATTGAATATAACGACGTATTCGGCCCCAGCCTCATACGACATACGCATTTGGTTGTAAATCTCAGTACCACTGTCTAGGTACGGTGGCTGGTCATACTTCCAAGTCAGTATTGTGCCCCAACTCTTGTTTTGCAGTCTTGCTGCCCCCTTCACGAGTGCAATTTCTTGGGCGACCGTATGGTTCCAGCCAATTTGGGCAAATATTACGTCCCATCCAGCTAAATAACCAAACCAGTAGAGCGAAAAATCAGATGTAAAAGATGTGATGTTTCTGTTAACAAGTTTCTGTAACCCCGCTTCTCTATCCATTTCCACTAATCCAAAGAAAAACTCCAAAATAGGCTCGTAATCCTGCTCGATACCTACTACATCTATTTCAGATATTCCATGTTCACTGAGAAAATTTTTCCGGTTCTCCTCGTCCCATTCCAAATACCTTCCGACTGGTTCATCATAATAATAGACACCCAGAAACTTTTTGCCCCACCTCTTTTCTGCTACATCAAGCCAAGAGTTATGCCATGTTTGATTGAGGATTCCGAATTGGACTATTACATTCAATCCGGCATTCACTGCGTAGTTGCAGATTTCAGTTGTCCTAGTTTCGTTCTTGCTAAGATTGTTGATGGACCACGATTGTAAGACAAAAAGGTTAGTGTAACTTTTCACTCGATCTATTAGCAGTTTAGCTTCTGCAGTTGAGTTTCCGCAGTAAGTAACACCAACGTAAAATTCTGTTGACTCTTGCCTTACGCTCCCACCACCGCAGGGAGCACAAACTGTTGAACTCATAACCAATAATGTGATTATCGCAACTAGTACTACGAATAGTCTCATTATAACCTATGTCCCGCTAAACTTCTAGAATCAAGCCTTTTACTTGGCTCTTGTTCAAGCAAAAATGGGGCTCCAAGATAGATAATCCTTCCTATACGCTAATAAGCCACTCAAAAGACGCCAAACTGATTTTGGGACTACAAGATACGAGGAGTTAATCCAAAAAACTGGATTACCCAAAAGGACAACATTAAATTGTAAGATATAACACCAAACATACTCGTGAAAGTCCAAACTGCCTTGAGCGTTATTGCAGTGGTCGTTCTATCTTTTTTGGCCTAGTTTTTGCAGTAGCATCTTCCGTTTCTAACGCTCTCACTAGGATGGTAGTTAGCCTAATGATGTTTTCCATAGGTTTGGTCTTGCTTTACTACTTGACCAGAAAACCAAAAACGGTTATCCAAAAAGTGGAGTTTTCTGGAGCAGTCAAGGCTGTCTCATTGTAATGCCCCAACTGCTCTGCTTCGGTTGAAGCAGACCGAATCAAGATAGTTTCAGGAGTTCCTTATGCTAAATGTGATTACTGCGGGAACACCTTTGAAGTAGTCGAGGAACCAAAATGGTGAAAACTCAAGGCCTAATATTCACAATTATTCTGGTATTTTCCATTTGTTTTTTGTTCGTTGGGACTGTTTGTGCCCAAGAAAGGGTGTATTACATAGATCGCCAATGGACAAAAATCTGGATAAACCAGGACGGAACAATCGATTTGTTCTACCATATAAGGCTGGCTCTTGTCTCAGGATCAAACATAAACTATGTTTTGGTTGGACAACCTCAAGGAGACTTCACTATAGGCGAAGCTGTGGACCAATACGGTCATACTCTAGCCACCACTGACGTCTCCTCAAAAAGTGATTACAAAATCCAGGTTAACCTGTATGAACCCCTTCGAGCAGGCCAATCCATCAGCTTCAACCTTTCAACCAATGTTGCAAAAATGATGACAAAATTTTCATCCCAAACTCTGGCAATCCTTTTAAAATACTATAGTTAAAGCTTGGTATATTTCAGAAATTAGTGCGCAACAACGCTTTCGAAGGGAACAATATTTGGAGAAATCGAAAACTAACCGATCAAGGCTTATAGTCTTTGACGTTGAAGGCGTTATCATTCCTAAAAACCGTTTCTTGTTCGAAATAGGAAGAAATTTGGGTTTCCTGAAGCTTGTTAAAATTCTCATTATGGGTTTACTGTATGAAACAGATCTGCTCTCCGTAAGTGTCGCACTTAAGGCTATATTCAAGACTCTACGTGGAATAGAACAAGATACGCTACTTCATGTCCTAGATAGACTTCCATTAATGCCAGGTGTGCATGAAGTTTTTAATAATCTAAATAATGAAAACTACAAGACGGTTTTAATCAGTTCGGGTCTGCCGACATTTGTTGTACAAAGATTAGCGGATTTAGTTGGGGCTAACTATGCCTTGGGTTTTGAAGTGGGGTTGGATAATAAAGTTCTTACTGGGGAAATCTGGGGTGACGTAATAGATAGTGGAGGAAAAGCCAAAGTGCTTGCTCAGATTCTGAAGGACGAAAAACTGAAGGACGAATATGTAGTTGTAGCTGATGA